>JBGSOJ010000164.1:0-4814 GCA_041739175.1 Sphingomonadaceae bacterium | reverse complement strand
TCAGGCCGCCGGGGCCGGGGCCGACTTCGTAGACATGCGCGCCGTTCAAATCGCCCGGAACAGCGGCAATCCGGTCGAGCAATTTCTCATCGAGCAGGAAATTCTGCCCCAACGCCTTCGACGCGGTGAGGCCGTGGGTTTTGATGACGTCGCGTAAAGGGGGCAAAACAACGCTCATGCGGCGCGGTTGGCGGCGATGGCGGCGGCCATGTGGAGGGCGGCAATCATCGAGTCTGCCTTTGCCAATTCCTTGCCCGCGATATCGAACGCCGTGCCGTGGTCGGGCGAGGTCCGGACGATGGGCAGGCCCAAGGTCACATTGACCGCGTCATCAAAATGCAGCGCCTTAATGGGGATCAGCGCCTGATCATGCGTCGGGCACAGCACCGCGTCGTATCGCGCGCGCGCCGCGGCATGGAACAGGCTGTCGGCGGGAAGGGGGCCGTCGATGGCAATCCCCTCGGCGCGAAGGCGGTTCAGGACGGGGGCGAAAACCTCGATTTCCTCCCGCCCGATGGTCCCCGCCTCGCCCGCATGGGGGTTCAGGCCCGCCATAACGAGACGCGGAGCCGCTATTCCGAAATCGGTTTTGAGCGCGGCGGCGGTGGTGCGCACCGCACGCGTGATGACCGCCTCGGTCAGCGCAGCGGGCACCTCGGCATAGGGGATATGCACCGTCATCGGCACCACGCGCAGACTTGGCCCGGCGAGCATCATAATGCCGTCGCTATCGGCGCACCCTGCCGCGCGGCTGACATATTCGGTCTGCCCCGGCGTGTCGAAGCCGATGGTGTAAAGATTGGCCTTGGCAACCGGCGCCGTGACCAATGCGCTGGCTTGGCCTGCGATCACGAAATGCAGCGCCGCGTTGAGCGCGGAAAGCGCGGCAAAGGCGGACTTCTCATTCGCCACGCCGGGGACAATCGTTTCATGCTGATGAACGATGGGCAGTATCGGCAGGCCGCGCCGGAAAGCATCGCCCGCATCCTCGGGCTGCACAATGGGGACAATGGGGCATAGGCCCAAAGCCTCAAACACCGAAGGCAAGCCGCAAACGAAGAACGGCGCGGCTGTGCAGTGCGCCGCCAATGCCGTCCACGCCTTTGCGACGATTTCCGGACCTATCCCGGCGGGATCGCCCATGGAGACAGCCAAAGGCAGGCGCGCCATCAACCCCGCGTGGTTCGCCACCATCAGCCCTTAATTATATTCAATAATCGCGTCGCGGCGAAGGTCGCGCAGGTAAAGTTGCGCACGTTTGTTAATGCGTTCTTCCTCCAACCCGTCGCGCACTTGGTCGGGGGTTGGCATGTTCGCTTGCTTCGGCGCATCGCGGCCGCACAAGACAAAGGCGCGCACGCCTTCTTCGGGTGAACCATAGGCCGGCGTGGCCTCGCCGATCCGCAACGTGCCCATCAATTCCTGCAACGGGCCGGGCAAATCGCCAAGGCGCAGATTGTCGCGGTCAATCACTTGCGCGCCCAGCTTTGCGGCGACTTCGTCGGCCTGACCACATCCTTTGATGCCCGTCATCGCTTCGGAAAAGCCGGTCATCTGGCTTTGAATTTGCCCCGCAGGCATACCCGCGCGGAAGGTTAGGCTGACCTGTTTCAAGGACAGCAAAGTATCCGCCGGGTTGGTCGACAACACCTGCCGCCGGTCAAGCAGCAGCAGGATGGAAACACCGCCGGGTGCCAGAATTGGCCCCGCCAATGCACCGATTGGCATTTGCGACAAGGCCTCGTTGAAACTGGCGGGCAGCATTTCGGGGCGCACATAGCCCAAATCGCCGCCGACCGAAGCCGTGGAGGCTTGCGAGAATTGGCGCGCATAGGCCTGAAAACTCGCGCCGCCTTCAATCGCTTGCACGATCTTGCGCGCTTCACCGGCGACTTGCTCGATATTTTCGGGCGTCGCGGCGAGGTAGATTTCGCCAATGCGCACCTCGGTCGTGCCCTTCGACGCGGTCAGGCGGTCGAGCACGGAATTGACTTCCTCATCGCCGACATTGACATAGGGCGAGACTTCGCGTTGCAACAGGCGGCTCCATGCCAGTTCAGCGTGCACCTGCCGCTTTAGGCTGCGTGCGGAACTGCCCATTGCGGTCAGCCGTGCCTCAAAATTGGCCGCCGTGCCGGAACCATTGCGTTCGGCCAAAGACGCGAAATAACGGTCGATTTCAGGCTGCGTTACGGTGACGTCTTTCGCCGCCGCTTCTTGAATTTGCAGGACCTCGTCAATCAGGTTGCTCAAAACTTGCCCGCGCGCCAATTCGATTTGATCGGCGGGGAGCGTGGTAATGTTGTTCGACGCCAGCACCAAAGCAAGCCGCTCATCGACATCGGTGCCGGTGATGACTTCGCCGTTCACAATCGCCGTCGCCTTACGCACCGATCCGGTGTTGGCAATGGGCGAAATGCGGCCACCGGGAAGCTCCAGCGTGACATTGGGCACATCGGTTGAAACGGTCTGCGCCTGCAACGGTGCGACCTGCCCCGCGAGCATCAGGCCAGCGGCGCTGACAAGTTTCAGATTGGAAAAATTGGTCTTGCTGTTCATGAGTCCGCCGTATCAATGTAAAATCGGTTGTCTATTGGCCAATCTGTGGTGAACCTAGGCTGAGCGTTTTGGTCCCGCGCCATTCATCAAATATCCGGTCAATCGGCAATGCATGCTTCTCCCTATACGCCCAGATTGCGAAAAGAAAGCCGGAACAATATCGAGTCGCCCTGCAACGCATCGCCGGTATCCTGATAATCGCGTCGCCAGGTGACGCTGACCGACAGGCAATCATCATCATAGGCAACGCCCAATCGCGTGCGAATGGGGGTAAATCCATCGGTGGTGGCAAGCGGGTCCTCGTTCACGCCGGTCAGATCGACAATGCCCGAACCGAATACCGACCAATATTGCGCCACCTGCACCCGCCCGCCAAAGCGGATTTCCTCCCGGTCGCGCAAATCCTCAACGCTGTCATTAACATCGCGGTTAAGGCGCAGATAGCCGACTTTGCCGTAGGTTTTGCGTGAACCGACTGTTGCATCGAGCTCAAAACGGCGCACCGTGGCATCGTCTTTGTCGATCCGGAAACGCGTGGTCACATCAACGCGGTCCAGCCAGCGCACCTCAACCCGGCCGACAACATCGCTCAGCCGGTCCGACAGGCCAGTGCCATCGGGCAGGATGGTCGCGCGCGAGGTCAGGCGGTAGCTTTGCCCGACATTGGCCGAAATTGTCAGGTCGCGGCGGTTCAATTGCCAGTCGATCCCATAGGTCAGGCGGACATTGTCCTCAAACCGATCATAGCCGGGAAAGCGATTCAGCGCGAACAGGTTGCTGTCCTCCAAATCGACCGACCGCGCATCCTCATTGGGAATGTCGAGGTTGGACAAAGTGGGCGAGGCAACGATCTGCACGCGCGGGGTGAAAATCTGATTGCCGCCAAAGCCCGACCCGATCAACGGCCAGGCGATATCAATCGCCCCGGCGGCTATCCCGCGCGCCTGCCACCCCTCTAGCCCGCGATAGAGTTCGGAGGTCAGGTCATTCTGCGCGCTGTGGTAGACATCGCCGCGCCCGAACGCCGTGGCGGTGACCAATTGCCCGCCGCGCAATATCCATTTGCGGTCCCACCGCGCCGAGGCGAATGCTCTTTGTGTGTCCTGTCCCGACGTCCGCGTGAGCGCCAGGCTGTTGGCTTGCAACTTTACGGTGCCGCCGACAATCGGCGTGGCAAGGCGCATGCGGTAATCAATCTCCGGCAGCGCGACGGGCACCAACCCCTGCACATCATCGGCGCGCAGGGTTTGCACCGACCAGCCACGAATCGCGAAATAGCTGTCGCCGTCGATCCGCTCCAGCGCAGCGGTGTTGCGCAGCCGGTCGTCGCGGCTAATGTCGTAACGGCGCAGGAATGTGCGGTCGCTGGCAAAGCGGATCGAGGTGCTGGCCGACCAAGTGGGCGAAAATTGATACCGGCCCGTTGCCGCAATATAGCCGCGAAGGCCAGTCAGCTCGTCATCGGGATTGGGCACGCCGGTGTCCAGCCCAATGCGCGACCCATAGGTCCCATAGGCGTCGATCTGATACGCGCCTTTGGACAACAGGGCGCGGTAATTGCCATGCACCATGGGCGCAACGCCGGTATAGACATGGCCCGTCACCATCGCATCGCGGTTATCCGAAAATCGCCAATAATAGGGCAGGGATAGCTCAAGCCCATTGTTCCGGCTGTACCGGATGTCGGGGACCAAGATGCCGGTTTCGGCAACTTTGTTGACCGGATGCGACAGGCCGGGCAAGGGGATCACCGGCAGGCCGAACAATTCAATCCGCGCGTTGTCATAGCTGACACGTTCGCGCACCGGGTCATATTTGACGCGCGTTGCCTTCACCTGCCACGTTGGCTCTTTGGGGCAACCCTCGGCATTTTCCACTGCGCATGGGGAGTAAGCGGCCTGCTCCAGCGTAACGCGGCCATCGGTGCGCGTACCGCGATTCGCCGCCAGCCTCCCGCCATCGGCAAGCACCAACAGAATGTTGTCGATCACCCCGTCTTTCAGGGTATCGGTCAGTTCAATGGTGTCGCCGTACAGAATATCGCCCGACGGGCTAATCGTGCGGACATTGCCGGACGCCATTACGATCCCGGTGCGGCGATCCCAACTCACCAAATCCGCGATCAACCGATAGCCGTCGCGGTCGAGCATGACATTGCCCTTCGCCTCCACCCGGTCCGCCGTTTGGTCATAGGTCACAAAGTCGGCGGCGAACGTGATGTCTTGCGGCGCCTGTGCGTCGGCGGCCGGTGGCAC
>JBGSOJ010000161.1:0-1556 GCA_041739175.1 Sphingomonadaceae bacterium | reverse complement strand
GCGCCATCATGCGCGCCAGCGCGTCGCGTTGTGCGGTCACCGGCGGACGCCATTCGCCATTCGGCGTTCCGCGCGTCAGCGCCACATCCCATAAGGCGAGCGCTTCTTCTGGCTTGCGCGCCGCCAATTGCGCCAACCCCTCAAAATAATAAGGACCGGGGTGCCATGTCGATGTCTTTGCCGTGGCAAACGCCAATTGCACCGCGGGAGTCAATTGTGTGTCTGAGGCCAGAAACAGAACCAAAGCGCGCGCGTTCAAAAGCTCGCTGTTGCCGGGATTGCGCTTTAGCCCGCCCTCAATCATCGCCAGCGCGCGGGCGTAATCGCCATCGCGCAGCGCCGCGTCGGACATCGTCAACCACGATTTGTGTGCGCCGAAATTGCGGTCCATCAGGTCACGCAAATCAATCAGCGCGCTGGCCAATTCGCCCTCATTTTCGACTTCGGCTTGTGCAGGCGAGGCGGCAAGGCCCGGTTGCCCCTGCGCCGCGTACCCTGCACCGGCCAGCGCCAGCGCGCTTAGCACCATCGTCACGCCGCCCTTGGCTATCCGCATCCGCCACGCGGCAATGCCGAGACCCAAGGCGATGACGCCGAAAATCAGCCACGGGATCATGCGTTTTGCTCCTCTGGGTCGCTATCAAGCGCAGGCTTCGCGCCGGAAAACCGCCGCCACGCCAAAATGCCGCCTATGAGCAGCAGCAGGACAGGAAACAGATATAGCGGCGCGGTCGCGGCATTAAAGCGCGGATCGTAGGTCACCCACTCGCCATAGCGGTCAATGAGCCATTGCTTGACCTCCGCTGGTGAATTGCCCGCCGCGATTTGCTCCCGAATTTCGTGGCGCATTGTTGCGGCAATCGGTGCGTCGCTGTCCGAAATCGTCTGCCCCTGACATTGAACGCAGCGGATGGTCTCCATCAGCGCGGCGGCATCGGCCTCCTGGGCGGCATCGGGAAGCTGCGTGTAGGCCAAGGGCGCATCGGGCGCGCCCTCGCTTTGTGCTAAGGCTGGCGCGGCGAGCATCAACAGGGCAAGGACAAGCGCCCTCATTTCGCAGCCTTCACACGGCGGATCAGGTCGGGCACATGCTCGGCGCGGATGTCGCCGATATGCTGATACACAATCCGTCCGCGCGCATCGATGATATAGCTTTCGGGCACGCCGGTTGCGCCCAGCGCCAATTGCATTTGCCCGGTCTTATCCATGCCAATGCTGGCATACGGATTGCCATGCCGGTTGACGAATTTCGCCAGCGCGGCGGGCTTGTCGCGCACCGCAACCCCCTCAATCCGCACGCCAGCCTTTTGCAGCTTAAGCAATTGCGGTGCCTCGGCAATGCAAGGCAGGCACCAGCTGGCGAAGATATTGACCAGACGCGGCTGCCCCTTCAAATTGGCGGTATTGAGGCCGGGGCGATTGGTCACCGCTTGCGGCAGGTTGAATGCGGGAATGGGCTTGCCAATCATGTGGCTCGCCACGAAATCGCCGCCGCCCGCACCGCGTTCGCGCGCCATGCCGACGCCCAAAGTGCCCGCCAGCGCAACGAGCACCAG
>JBGSOJ010000085.1:0-6697 GCA_041739175.1 Sphingomonadaceae bacterium | reverse complement strand
CAAAGCGAAGGCCAAGGCGGCGGTGCTGAGGGCGGTTTTGGTCATGTTACGCATCGTCATTCTCCTGCTGTCGGGCGCGGCGCGTCGAGTTGCGCCTGCCACAATTTCTGTTCTTTTGCCGTAGGTTGACCCAATAATTCCAACGCGTGGCGCAACCGTTCGCGCAGTATATCGCGGCCAAGATGCACAATCGAGTCGAAAAGCGGCACGCTGGTCGGGCTGCCGGTGATCGCGAGGTAATAGACGCGGATCAGGTCCTTGAATTTGACGCCCAGCACCTCGGACAAATCGCGCAGCACACCCTCGACAGCGGGTTTGTCCCACACGATGAGTTTGTCGAATTGCCACAGGCCCATTTGATACGCCTGCCGCGCCTGCTCATCGGTCAGCTTGACCCCATCGCGCAGCGTGTCGGCGGTAATATCGAGCCGATTGGTGAAGAAAAACGACACCAGATTGCCAAGGTCGGACATCCGCTGGATTCGGTGTTGGGCCATTTCCGCAATCGGCATCAGGTATTCAGCATTCAGCGCCCATTCCTGCACCCGCCGCGCAAAACCGGCGACGTCCATCGTTTCGCGTATATAGCGCGCGTTCAGCCAATCGAGCTTTGCCGTGTCAAACACCGGCCCGCCCAATGAAATATTTTTGAGGTCAAATTGGTCGATAAGCTCCGCCAAAGTCGTCATCTCATCCGCCTCGCCGCTGCTTTTGGCGAATAGGCCGAGGAAATTGACCACCGCTTCGGGCAGGTACCCGGCGCGTTGGTAATAGAGGATGCTGGTCGGATTTTTCCGCTTCGACAATTTCGATTTGTCGGCATTGCGCAGCAACGGCAAATGCGCGAGCGCTGGCGCTTCCCAGCCGAAATAATCGTAGAGCAACAAATGCTTCGGCGCGCTGCTAATCCATTCCTCCCCGCGAATCACATGGGTGATGCCCATCAAATGATCGTCCACGACATTGGCGAGGTGATAGGTCGGCAGGCCATCCGATTTCATCAGGATTTGCGCGTCAACCTTCGTCCATTCGATTTCGATCGGTTCATCGCGAATCGCATCGGGGATGATGCACACGCCGTCTGTTGGCACTTTCATGCGGATAACCGACGGCGTGCCAGCGGCCATCTGCGCGGCGATGTCGGAATCGGTCAAATGCTCGCAGGTGCCATCATAGCGCGGCGGCATTTTCGCCGCCATTTGCGCCTTGCGCATCGCGTCCAACCGCTCGGCGGTGCAGAAGCAGCGGAACGCCTTACCCTCATTCAACAACTGGTCGCATTTTTCGGTGTAAATCGCGCTACGCTCGCTTTGCCGGTAAGGGCCGTGGGGGCCGCCAACATCGGGACCCTCCGCCCAATCAAGGCCCAGCCAGCGCAAGGCCGCCAAAATCTGCGCTTCGCTTTCCGGCGTGGAGCGCACCTGATCGGTGTCCTCAATCCGCAGGATAAACTCGCCGCCATGTTTCTTGGCAAAGCAATAATTCATCAGCGCGATATAGGCGGTGCCGACATGCGGGTCGCCCGTGGGCGATGGCGCAATGCGGGTGCGGACGGGGCGTTGCCCAATGGGGGGGGTGCTCATGGCTCTTTGCGGCGCTTTCGGTCAATTGTTGTTGACGCAGCGCCTAGCAGGATGGAGCGGACAGGGGAAGGGGGCGCGGGGTTGCGCTTCGGCCCGGCGGCTTTGGGCCGGACAGGTCGTGTTTCGGGGAAAGGGGTTGCCCTCCCTTGCGGTCGGGAATTTTTGGGGCAAATGTCCCCCGGACATTTGCCCCAAAATTGGTGGAGCCTAGCGGGATCGAACCGCTGACCTCCTGCATGCCATGCAGGCGCTCTCCCAGCTGAGCTAAGGCCCCATCGGCGCGGCACAATGGTCCGCGCGGGTAAGAGCGCCGCCTTTAATCGGAACACCCGCCCTTTGGCAAGCGCAAAATTGCAGCAACAAAAAAGGGGGCGAACCCATCGGCCCGCCCCCTTTGCATTCCGTAAAACACGGCGAATCACATTTCGTCGGGTTCGTCCTCTTCACCCTTGGCCACGCCCAGATCGTCATCGCCGCCCAGATCAACATCGTTGTCGGGCGAATCGACATCGTCCACGGCATCGACATCAATGTCGAGATCGTCGGCGGCCAAATCGGCGTCGTCTTTCTTCTTCGCCACTTCCTCATAGGGAATCGGCTGTTTCGATTTCAATACCGGTTCAGGCGTCCACGCGTTGCTGCATTCGATGCAGGACACGGGGTCGTCCTTGCCCAGATCGTAAAAGCGCAGGCCGCATTTCGGGCAAGTGCGTTTTGTGCCCCATTCTGGCTTTGCCATGTGGGTAAATCCTTTCGTCAAAAGTCGGCACGAACTGCGCGACCGTCAAGAGCGGGGCTTTTGCCCTCGCTTGTCCGCTTGTCAATGGGAAAGTCATCGGCCCCGAAGTTTAAGCGCGTCGTTTAGCAGCCCTCAAGCCCGTAAAACGCTTCCACCACGCGCCATCCTTCTTCGGCGGTTTCAACCCGCGTAAAAAGATTGAGGTCGGCGGCATTGATCGTGCCTTCCTTCGCCAATTCGTCGAAATTGATAACGCGGTCCCAGAAATCCTTACCATAGAGCAGGATCGGAATTGGCTCCATCTTGCCGGTTTGGATTAGCGTGAGGAGCTCAAAAAACTCATCGAATGTCCCGAATCCGCCGGGGAACACCGCAACGGCGCGCGCACGCAGCAGGAAATGCATCTTGCGCAGCGCGAAATAGTGGAATTGAAACGACAAATGCGGCGTCACATAGGGATTGGGTGCCTGCTCATGCGGCAGGACGATGTTAAGGCCAATGGTTTCCGCGCCAGCCTCCACCGCGCCGCGATTCGCCGCCTCCATAATCGATGGTCCACCGCCTGAGGTGACGACAAAATGCCGCTCCCCCGAATCGCCGCACGGGCCTTTGGTTGCCGCAAGCTGTGCCAATTCGTGCGCGATCGTGTAATATTTGGATTTTTCAACAAGCCGCTCAGCCACGATTTTCTGCTCGTCCGTCACCGCCGCCGCGAGCACCGCGTGGGCTTGCTCGGGTGCAGGAATCCGCGCCGAACCGTACATCACAAAGGTCGAGGCAATGTTCGCTTCATCCAGCAGCATTTCGGTTTTCAGCAGCTCCAATTGGAACCGCACCGGGCGCAATTCCTGCCGCAACAGGAATTCGGTATCCTGAAACGCCAGGCGATAGGCCGGATCAAGGGTTTGCGGGGGGCCGAGTTCCTGTTGCGCGAAAACGGCTTCTTTATCGGCGCTATAAAATTTGCGCTCTTTCAATTCTTTTTCTGTCATTCGTTAGAATATAGGGGCGAAGTGTGACAATTTCTACCCTCCGCTTGCCGCCGCGCAATTGCACCGGCGCACAATTTACCGTTTGACATATCCGCCCCCTGCTTTAGGAGCGGCGACGGGCCACGCGGTCCCAACGCCGCGCTGCTCTCTGCAAGGAGACGCTTACATGACTACGCATACCAAACCGGGCCACAAGCCCGCACGACCCCATTTTTCCTCCGGCCCCTGCGCAAAGCCGCCCGGATGGACCCCCGAAAAACTCGACACCCGCGTGATGGGACGCTCGCACCGCTCCAAATTGGGCAAGACGCGATTGCAATACGCCATCGATTTGATGCGCGACGTGTTGCAAGTCCCCGACACCCACCGAATCGGCATTGTCCCCGGCTCTGACACCGGCGCGTTTGAAATGGCGATGTGGACAATGATGGGCGCGAAGCCTGTCACCATGATGGCATGGGAAAGTTTTGGCGAAGGTTGGGTGACCGACGCGGTCAAGCAACTGAAAATCGACCCCACTGTGATTAACGCGCCCTATGGCGAAATCCCCGATTTGTCGGCTGTCGATTTCAGCGGCGATGTCGCCTTCACATGGAACGGCACGACATCGGGCGCGCGCGTTCCCTATGGCGATTGGATTGCCGATACCCGTGAAGGCCTAACCTTCAACGATGCCACCTCCGCCGTGTTTGCCTATGACATGCCATGGGACAAGTTGGACGTCACCACCTTTAGCTGGCAAAAAGTGTTGGGCGGGGAGGGCGGCCATGGCGTCATCATCCTTGGCCCCCGCGCGGTGGACCGCTTGGAAAGCTATACGCCCGCATGGCCTTTGCCCAAAGTATTCCGCCTGATGGCGAAAGGCAAATTGGCCGAGGGCGTGTTTAAGGGTGAAACCATCAACACCCCGTCGATGCTGGCGGTCGAAGATGTCATTTTCGCGCTGGAATGGGCAAAGTCCATCGGCGGCCTCTCCGGCCTGATGGCGCGCAGCGATGCCAATGCCGCCGCATTGGCGCAGATTGTCGCCGACCGCGACTGGCTGGGGCATCTTGCCGCCGATGAGGCGACGCGGTCGAAAACCAGTGTGTGCCTGACGGTTGACGGCGCCGATGAAGCGATGATCAAGAAAATGGCATCGCTGCTGGAGGCCGAGGATGCGGCGTATGACATTGCGGGGTATCGCGATGCGCCCGCAGGTCTCCGCATTTGGTGCGGCGCGACGGTCGATACCGCCGACGTCGAGGCACTCGGCCCATGGCTCGATTGGGCCTACGCCGAGGCAAAAGCCGCGGTTGCCGCATAAACTTTCCGGTGTCACCCCTGCGAAGGCAGGGGTTCATCTCCCCACTTATCATCATATCATGCGGCAGGAGATGGATTCCTGCGTTCGCAAGAATGACCACATAGGAATTAAACATGACCCGTCCCGTAGTTCTCATTTCCGACAAAATGTCCCCAAAAGCCGCCGAAATCTTCCGTGAACGCGGTTGCGATGTGGAGGAAATCACTGGCCTTTCGCCCGAAGAGCTGATCAAAATCATCGGCAAATATGATGGTCTCGCGATCCGCAGCTCGACCACCGTCACCCCAGCGATCCTTGATGCGGCAACCAATTTGAAAGTCATTGGCCGCGCCGGAATCGGTGTCGACAATGTCGATATTCCTTATGCCAGCGCCAAGGGCGTCGTCGTGATGAATACCCCGTTCGGCAACTCGATCACCACCGCCGAACATGCGATTGCGCTGATGTTCGCGCTCGCCCGTCAATTGCCAGAGGCCGATGCCTCGACACAGGCGGGAAAGTGGGAGAAGAACCGCTTCATGGGCGTCGAAGTCACCGGCAAGACATTGGGCCTGATCGGTGCAGGCAACATCGGCGGCATCGTTGCCGACCGCGCCTTGGGCCTGAAAATGAAAGTCGTGGCCTATGACCCCTTCCTGACGCAGGAACGCGCGGTGGAAATGGGCGTGGAGAAAGCCGATCTCGACGACCTGCTCGCGCGCGCCGATTTCATCACTTTGCACACGCCGCTCACCGACCAAACGCGGGGCATCCTGTCCGCCGAAGCCATCGCCAAGACCAAGAAGGGCGTGCGGATTATCAACTGTGCGCGCGGCGGCTTGATTGATGAGGCGGCATTGAAGGCGGCGCTCGAATCGGGCCATGTCGCGGGCGCGGCGTTGGATGTTTTCGCCAAGGAACCGGCGAAGGAAAACGCTTTGTTCGGCACGGTAAACTTCGTCGCCACCCCGCATTTGGGCGCGTCCACCGATGAAGCGCAGGTCAATGTCGCCATTCAGGTGGCGGAGCAATTGTCCGACTACCTCGTCCATGGCGGCGTCACCAATGCGCTCAACATGCCATCGCTTTCCGCCGAAGAAGCGCCGAAATTGCGCCCCTATATGGCGCTGGCTGAACAACTCGGCAGCCTCGTCGGCCAATTGGAAGGCGAAGATATTCGCGGCGTCTCCATCGAAGTCGAGGGCGATGCGGCGAAATTGAACCAAAAACCGATCACCGGCGCAGTGCTCGCGGGCCTGATGCGCGTCTATTCGGACACGGTGAACATGGTCAACGCGCCGTATCTTGCCAAAGAACGCGGCTTGGACGTGCGCGAAATTCGCCACGATCGGAAGGGCGACTATCAAACCCTGCTCCGCGTATCGGTGCAAACCGCAAAGGGCGAGCATAGTGTTGCCGGTACCTTGTTCGGCAAGGAC
Source organism: Sphingomonadaceae bacterium (assembly GCA_041739175.1). Taxonomy (GTDB): domain Bacteria; phylum Pseudomonadota; class Alphaproteobacteria; order Sphingomonadales; family Sphingomonadaceae; genus JBGSSR01. The sequence continues at coordinate 659 of JBGSOJ010000085.1, read as the reverse complement.
GAACCCCGCCTGGTCGATATGTTCGGTATCAAGGTGGAGGCCGATTTGACGGGCCACATGCTCTATATCGTCAACAAGGATGTGCCCGGCTTTATCGGTAGCGTCGGTACGACCTTGGGTGAAGCGAATGTCAACATTGGAACCTTCCACCTTGGCCGCCGCTCGAACGCGCCGGGCGGGGAGGCGGCTTTGTTGCTGACCGTGGATACGCCGGTATTGCCCGACGTGATGGCGAAATTCTCCGCCATTGACGGCGTGCAAGTGGTGAAGGCGTTGCGCTTTGCCTAAGGGATAACGCGGCGCGGGGGGTGAGCAATCATCCTTGCGCCGCCCCTTATTTTGGCTAAGACACCGCGCATGACTCAATTGCTTCCCGAAGGTTTCCGTGACCGTTTGCCGCCCTTTGCGGGGCGTGCGTTTGATGGCCTGCACAATATGGTGTCGGTCATGCAGCGGCACGGCTATGCGCTGGTGCAGCCCCCGATTGCGGAGTTTGAGGCGACATTGGATGCGCGGCAGGGCGGTCCAAATTCGGGGGAGCGCCCACCCAATCGCCTGCGCCTGACCGATCCGGTATCGGCGCGGACGCTTGGTTTGCGCAGCGATATGACGGTGCAAGTGGGGCGCATTGCCGCCACACGGTTGGCCGACAGCGCGCG
>JBGSOJ010000066.1:0-5571 GCA_041739175.1 Sphingomonadaceae bacterium | reverse complement strand
GCCGCGCAACGCGTTGCAGGTCTGGCGCGCGTGGGCAGCGGCCCTTGGGCGGCGCAGGCGGATTGGACATACGGTCTAGCATCATGGCGTTTGGGCGATTATCCCGCCGCTGAGGATGCCTTCACCAAAGCGGCGATGCGGGCAACAGAACCCGAGGCAATTGCCGCTGGCCATTATTGGGCCGCGCGTTCGGCCATGGCGGCGGGGCATCCCGACCGCATCCAAGGCGCGTTGCAAACCGCCGCGCAATATCACGAAACCTTTTACGGCCTGCTCGCCGCAGAGGCCTTAGGCATTGAACCCCTTGCCCGCAAGGAAGCACGCGCGCGCCAAATCGGCAGCAAGGAAATGCGCGAGGATAGCCAGATTGCGCTGGTGCTGAGCCTTGCCGAGGTCGATCAAACCGATTTGGCCGACCAAACACTGCGCCATTTTGCCCGCACTGGCAATGCGGCGGACTATCACAAATATACGGCGACCGCGCGTGAGCTAGGCCTGCCGCAAACACAGCTTTGGCTTGCGCATAATGGGCCGCAGGGAACGCGGCCCGACACCTTTGCCCGCTATCCCGCGCCCCGGTGGCAGCCCGATGGCGGTTGGCGCGTGGACCGGTCGCTGGTGTATGCGCACGCCTTGCAAGAATCACGCTTTCGCACCACCGCCGTCAGCCCAGTTGGCGCACGCGGCCTGTTGCAAGTGCGCCCCGGCACCGCAAACGACATGGCACGCGCGCGCGGCGCTGGCTTTACCGCGTCGGACCTCGACCGGCCCTCGGTAAACTTGGAATACGGCCAAAGCTATATGGAGCAATTGCGCGACCGTAATGAAACCGGCGGATTCCTTCCGAAAGTCATCGCCGCCTACAACGCCGGGCCGACGCCGGTGGGCCGCTGGCAAGCGGAAATTGACGATCGCGGCGACCCATTGCTGTATATCGAATCCATCCCCTATTGGGAAACGCGCGAGTATGTCGGCACCGTTATGCGCAACTATTGGATTTACGAAGCGCAGGAAAAGCCAGAAAGCGTCAGCCGCGTCGGCCTTGTCCAAAATATGTGGCCGCGTTATCCCGGCCTATCGGGCGAAACTTCGGTCCGGTTGATGCACGGCAAAAAACCCGATCGCTTTGCGCAGCGGTGACGTCGAAGGAGCCTAAGCCCCTTCCCTTTCAACCCGCAATTGTTCACGCAGCGCCCGTTTCAAGATTTTGCCTGTCGCGGTATGCGGTAATTCGGGCACGAAGCGGATTTCGTCCGGCATCCACCATTTGGCGATCTTATCGGTCAGATAGCTGGTGATGTCATCGGCGGTCAGCGTCGCATCCGCCTTACACACCACGAACAGCATCGGCCGCTCATCCCACTTCGGGTGCGGCACACCAATCGCGGCAGCTTCTGCTACGCCGGGGCAGCCGACGACGGTATTTTCCAAATCAATCGAACTGATCCATTCGCCGCCCGATTTGATGATATCCTTATCACGGTCGGTAATCTGCATCACGCCATCGGGGTGAATGACGGCAATATCGCCCGTGTCGAACCAGCCATCGTCGGTGAGCGAGTCCTCCTCCGCCTTGAAATAGCGTTGAACGATCCACACGCCCTTGATTTGCAAATGCCCGCTGCTTTTCCCGTCGCGCGGTTGGACAACGCCGTCCTCATCAACCACGCGCAATTGCACGCCATAGGGAATGCGGCCTTGTTTTTGGATTAGGTCGATGCGCTCTTCATAGGACATCGCATCCCAATTTGCAGGGCGCGCGCCGATCGTGCCGATGGGAGAGGTTTCGGTCATCCCCCAGGCATGGCCGACCTCGATCCCCGCCTGTGTTAGCCGCTCAATCATCGCTCGCGGTGCCGCCGAGCCGCCGATGACAACATAGCGCAAATCGCCATAATCGCCGCCGCTGGCGTCCATTTCACCGAACAGGCCAAGCCAGACCGTGGGCACCCCCGCGCTGTGGGTGACACCCTCTTCGCGGATCAGTTTCCACAAAACTTTCGGGTCATTGCTCGCCGATAGCACCATGCCGCATCCGGCCATCGCGCATCCATAAGGCGCGCCCCAGCCATTGGCGTGGAATATCGGCACGATTGGCAGCATGACCGAGCGTGCGTTAATATCAAACACATCGGGCATGCACAGACTCATTGCATGAATGACATTGCTGCGGTGCTCATACAGCACGCCCTTGGGATTGCCCGTGGTGCCGCTGGTGTAACACAACCCGCATGGGTCGCGTTCGGAACCTGTTACCCAGTCAAATTCCGCATCACCATCAGCAATAAACTCGGCAAACGACATATAATCGCCGCCACAATCGCTGTCGAAGCAGACGAAATGCTCGACGCACGGCATGTGCTCCTTCAGCGCATCGATGATCGGGCGGAACATCGCGTCGAAGAAGAACACGCGGTCCTCGGCATGGTTGACAATATAGATGATATGCTCGGCCGACAGCCGGGGATTGACGGTGTGCACCACGCCGCCAGCGCCCGCCGCGCCGTAATAGGTGACCAGATGGTGCAAATGGTTCATCGCCAATGTGCCAACGCGATCGGCCTTGTTCCAACCAATTTGGGTGAGCTTGCTCGCCAATTGCCGCGCCATGCTGCCGACCTCACCCCAGTTGGAGCGTTGTAAGCAGCCATCGGCCCAATAGGTCACGATCTCCCGCGTTGTTGCTTCACGCGCCGCATGGTCCAGAATATCGGTCACGCGCATTTCGTGGGATTGCATACCGCCAAGCATCGAACTCTCCTTTTGTAATCTTATATGCCATTGATAGGCACCAAAGCACGCGCCGACAAGGGGGAGTTGACCTTGATACAAAAGGATACCGACTTTTTGAAAAAGGGCGGCAGATGCCGTGTGCGCAATCAAATCGACCGCAAATGCGACCTTTTCGGCGGCCCGCCGCTGCCGCTGATGCGGATGGGTTCAATTGCGATGACGCTGACACCGCGGATGGCGTCCAACGCAACGGCGCTATCGGGCGTAAAGTCAAAATCACGGCCAATGCGGATGGCGACCTCTTCGCCCGTCAATGTTTGCACCGTTGCCAGCAACTCGCCATGCCCGCCGCGCATCGGGGCCAACGCCGCCGCGAGGTCAAGCAAAGCGCCCTCATGCGCGATTTCAACCACAATCCGCAAGCGATGCACGACGCGCATCCCGTCGAGCGGTTCGGCGCTGCGGATACTGACACGGGGGGTTTCGTCGCCCTCACGCATATCCATTTCGACGCGGAGCAGGACGCAGGCGTTATTGCGGCCCAGTTCCGCAAGCCGCTCACACGCGGCCTCATCAAAGCAGGTCGCAGTGAATTGCCCGCTTTCATCAGAAAAATCGCCCATGACAAAACGCGATCGTTTGCCATCGCGCCAACGGATGTTCTCAATTAGCGCCGCCATCACTGCTGGCCGCCGCTCGCCCGCCGGGATTGGGCCGGAGAGCATAAGGTCCGCGTGACTTTTCGCCCCCTGCGCCATGGCGACGGCGCGATATTGGCTCACCGGATGCGCGGCGAAGTAGAAACCAAAGGCGTCCTTCTCCCGCGCCATCGCTTCGCCTGCGGCCCACGGCACAACATCGGGCAGCCGCAAAGGCTGCGGCCCGTCATCAACGCCGCCAAACAAGCCGCCCTGCCCGCTCGCCCGTTCATCGCGCGCCGATTGCGCCGTGGCCAACACAATATCCGCGCCTTCGACCAACGCAGCGCGATTGTTATGCAGCCGCTCAAAAGCGCCCGCCGCCGCCAGATTTTCAAAACTGCGCTTGTTAATCAGCGTCGGGTCAATGCGTCCGGCAAAGTCCTCCAGCGACGAAAAGGGTCCATTAGTCAGGCGTTCCGCGACCAATTGCTCCATCGCTTTCTCGCCAACATTTTTAAGGCCCGCGAGCGCATAACGCACTGCCAATTCCCCATCCGCCTGCGCCTCGACAATATACTCCGCCTCGCTTGCGTTGACGCACGGCGGCAGGCAGGCGATTTTGGAACGGCGCATATCGTCGATGAATATCGACAATTTGTCCGTTTGATGCATGTCGAAACACATCGAAGCCGCGAAAAACTCATGCGGATAATGCGCCTTCAGCCAGGCGGTTTGATACGCCAGCAAGGCATAGGCCGCCGCGTGGCTCTTGTTGAAACCATAGCCTGCAAATTTGTCGATCAAATCGAACAATTCATTTGCCTTCGCCGCCGGAATATCCCGCTCGGCGCAGCCATCAACGAAGCGCCCGCGTTGCGCGTCCATCTCCGCCTGCACCTTCTTGCCCATCGCGCGGCGCAGTAAGTCAGCATCGCCAAGGCTATAGCCAGCAAGGATTTGCGCCGCCTGCATCACCTGTTCCTGATAAACGAATACGCCGTAGGTTTCGGACAGGATCGGTTCCAGCAGGTCATGCGGCCAGATGATCGCTTCCTCGCCATTTTTCCGCCGCCCGAACATAGGGATATTGTCCATCGGACCGGGCCGGTAGAGCGAGACGAGCGCGATAATGTCGCCGAAATTGGTCGGCTTCACCGCCGATAGCGTGCGCCGCATCCCCTCCGATTCCAACTGAAACACGCCCACTGTATCGCCGCGCTTCAAGAGCGCATAAACCGCCTCATCATCGCGGGGCAGCGTGTCGAGGTTCACCGAAATCCCGCGCCGCGCCAGCAGGTCCAGGGCCTTACGCAACACGGACAGCGTCTTCAGGCCCAGAAAGTCGAACTTCACCAATCCGGCGGTTTCGACATATTTCATGTCAAACTGCGTCACTGGCATATCGGAGCGCGGATCGCGATACAGCGGGACAAGTTGATCCAAGGGCCGGTCGCCAATTACCACACCGGCGGCGTGGGTGGAACTATGTCGAGGGAACCCCTCCAACTGCCGTGCCAAAGTAAACAGCCGTGCGGTTTGCGGGTCACGATCAATTTCGTGCCGCACCTCGGGCACGCCCTTCATCGTGCGATCCAAATCCCACGGGTCGGTCGGGTGGTTGGGTACCAGCTTACACAGCCGGTCAACTTGGCCGTAACTCATCTGCATCACGCGCCCGGTATCGCGCAGCACCGCGCGGGCCTTTAATTTACCGAACGTAATAATTTGCGCCACATGATCACGGCCATATTTCTGCTGCACATAGCGGATAACTTCACCGCGCCGCGTTTCGCAGAAATCGATGTCAAAGTCAGGCATCGACACGCGTTCGGGGTTCAAAAACCGCTCGAACAGCAGGCCCAATTCTATCGGGTCCAAATCGGTAATCGTTAGCGACCAGGCGACCAGCGACCCTGCGCCCGATCCGCGCCCCGGACCCACGGGTATCCCGTGCTCCTTTGCCCATTTGATGAAATCGGCAACGATCAGGAAATAGCCGGGAAAGCCCATGCCCGTGATGATGTCGCATTCAAACGCCAGCCGATCATCGTAAACTTTGCGTTGCTCAGGCGTCATCGCAAGGCCCGCCAATCGCGCCTCCAACCCCGCCGTGGCATCGGCGCGGAGTTGCGCGGCCTCCCCCTCCAAATCGCCCGCAAGGCTGGGCAGGATGGGTGCGCGCTTGGGGGCCAGTGCG
>JBGSOJ010000060.1:0-15208 GCA_041739175.1 Sphingomonadaceae bacterium | reverse complement strand
GCGTGCCACGGGGCGGAGCATAGCGGCTTGGCGGGAGGACCGCGTGGGCGGGATAGCGGACGCCATCACCCCTGCCCCGCTCCTCCTCCTGCCGCCGCGCGATTGGCTTTATGCGCGGTGCGAAGCGCGGTTCGCGGCGATGGTGGAGGCGGGTGCGGTGGAGGAAGTCCGCACGCTTTTGTTGCGCAATTTGCCGCCCGAAACCCCCGTTATGCGCGCCATTGGTGTGCCGGAGTTGACTGCTCATTTGGCGGGCACCCTGCCCCTAGACCAAGCCATAGCGCTGGCCGCGCAATCCACGCGGCGGTACGCGAAACGGCAGTTTACCTGGTTCCGTGGGCAATCGCCCGCCGACTGGCCGCGCCATGAAGTACCGCTAAATACCAATTTTAAAACACAAATTGAAATTATATTACGCAAATTGCCCTTGACATAGCAGTTTATAACCTTTAGCGACGCATTCAACGACGCCCCATGGCCCTATGCCTATGGGGCTTGCTTTTTGATGATAAGGGCGCGTATGCGCCCGCGATACCGTGGTTGACGGGGAGTAGTGACGTGACAGAAAAATCAGGCGCCGACATACTGGTGGATGCATTGCTCGCGCAAGGGGTGGAGGTCGTATTCGGCTATCCCGGCGGCGCGGTGTTGCCGATTTACGATGCGCTCTATAACCATCCGAAAATCCGGCACATATTGGTGCGCCATGAGCAAGCGGCGACGCATGCGGCGGAGGGTTATGCGCGCTCCACCGGCAAGGCCGGCGTTGTTCTGGTCACCAGCGGCCCCGGCGCGACCAATGCCGTGACTGGCATCACCGATGCGTTGATGGACAGCATCCCGATGATCGTCATCACGGGCCAAGTGCCGACCGCCCTAATCGGGACTGATGCTTTCCAAGAGGCCGATACCGTCGGCATCACGCGCCATTGTTCCAAACATAATTATCTGGTGAAATCGCCCGATCAATTGACCGACATCGTGGCCGAGGCGTTCCATATCGCCACCAAAGGCCGCCCCGGCCCGGTCGTCATCGACATTCCGAAAAACGTGCAAGTCGCCACCGCCGCGACTGACGCCCCGCGCGCGGCGGTCAATCGCCGCTATCAACCTGCGCATGAGGCGGACTTTGCCGTGATTACGCAGGCGGTTGAGATGATGGCGGCGGCAAAGGCCCCCGTGTTCTACACCGGCGGCGGCATTATCAATTCCGGCCCGCAGGCGTCGGTTGACCTGCGGGAGTTGGTTGCCCTCACCAATGCGCCGATTACCAGCACGCTGATGGGGCTGGGCGCTTATCCCGCAACTGGCCCAAATTGGCTGGGCATGTTGGGTATGCACGGCACCTATGAAGCCAATTATGCAATGAATCAGGCGGATCTCATCATCTGCCTTGGCGCGCGTTTTGATGATCGTGTGACGGGGCGTTTGGATGCGTTTGCTCCGAACGCGAAGATTATCCACGTCGATATTGATCGGTCCAGCATCAACAAAATCGTACGCGCTGACCTGCCCGTCGTCGCCGATGTGGGCCCCGCGATTAAGCAGCTGATCCAAGTGTGGAAAAGCCGCAAGATCAAAACCCCTGAGCTTGCCGAATGGTGGGCGCGAATTAAGGGCTGGCGCGCGGTCGATTGCCTGTCATACCCAGCGGGTAAGGGCAGCGAGATCATGCCGCAACTCGCGGTGCAACGCCTCTATGAAATGACCAAGCATCGCAAAACCATCATCACGACCGAGGTGGGCCAACACCAAATGTGGGCGGCGCAGCATTTCGGCTTTGATGAGCCGAACCGATGGCTGACGTCCGGCGGGCTCGGCACCATGGGCTATGGCCTGCCCGCCGCCATCGGTGCACAGCTTGGCGACCCCGACGCGCTCGTCATCGACATAGCGGGTGAGGCCAGCATCCAAATGAACATTCAGGAACTGGGCACCGCGCACCAATATCGCACGCCGGTAAAGGTGTTCGTGCTCAATAACGAATATATGGGCATGGTCCGCCAGTGGCAGGAACTGACTTACGAAAGCCGTTACGCGCACAGCTATTCCGAAAGCCTGCCCGATTTTGTGGCATTGGCTGAGGCGTATCAGTGGAAGGGCATCCGCATCGAGGATGTCGCCGACCTTGACGCGGGGATACAGGCGATGATTGACCATGACGGGCCAGTGTTCGTCGATTGCCGCGTGGCGCAGCTCGCCAACTGCCTGCCCATGATCCCATCGGGCGCGGCGCATACCGAAATGCTGCTCCACACTGGCGAAGTGTCCGGCACAATGGACGACGAAGCGAAAGCTTTGGTGTAAGGATTGCTCATGCACATTAAAGAAGAACTCGCCGAACGGCATGTGCTCGCCATTACGGTGGACAATGAAAGCGGCACTTTGGCACGCATCGCGGGCATGTTCACCGCGCGCGGCTATAACATCGACAGCCTGACCGTGGCCGATGTATCGGAGGATCACGCGGTCAGCCGCATCACCATCGTCACCAACGGCCCGCCGCACGTGATTGACCAGATTAAGGCACAACTCGACCGGCTTATTCCGGTGCATAAAGTCGTCGACCTGACCGAGGAAGGCGCGCACGTCGAACGCGAACTGGCGCTGGTGAAGGTCGCAGGCAAAGGTGATGCGCGCATTGAGGCGATGCGTTTGGCGGAGGTGTTCCGCGCGAAAGTAGTGGACACCACCACGGGCAGCTTCATCTTTGAACTCACCGGCACGCCCGATAAAATCGACGGTTTCATCGCGTTAATGCGCGAAGTCGGATTGGTCGAGGTTGGCCGCACGGGCATCGTCGGCATGATACGGGGCGCGAAGGCGTGATTGCGCTTGCCCTTCTTGCCGTGCTGGCCAGCGGGACGGACGGGACCGCGGCCCAGATAGCATTGGAGCAATGCATGGAAACCGCGTCGACCAGTTTGGATTTCAACGATTGCTACGCCGCCGCGCTACAAGCCGCCGATGATGACCTTAACACCGTGTGGAAAAAGTTGATGGCGGCGTTGGAGGATCAGCCCGAGGCGCGCGAAAGTCTGCGCAGCGAGCAACGCAAATGGATCGCGTTCAAAGACGAGTCTTGCTCCTTCTATTGGGGCGCCGGATTTGGCTCGATGCATCGCAGCATTATTGGTCCCTCGTGCCGGCTCGGCATAATCGAGGCGCGGACCGCGCAGCTCAATATCATATTATCCGACTTGGAAATGCAATAACCCATTAATAACATTGAAAATACGAAGGACTTACCCATGAAAGTATATTACGACGCCGATGCCGACTTGGGCCTCATCAAGGACAAGAAAGTGGTCATCGTCGGCTACGGCAGCCAGGGCCACGCCCATGCGCAAAACTTGCGCGACAGCGGGGTGAAGGACGTTGCTATTGCCCTGCGCGAAGGTTCCGCAACCGCGAAAAAGGCCGAGGGCGCCAGCTTTACCGTCATGAGCAACGCCGATGCGGCGGCCTGGGCGGACATCGTCATGATCCTCGCGCCGGATGAATATCAGGCCGATTTGTATGCGAAAGACATCCACGCCAACATGAAATCCGGCGCCGCGCTGGCCTTCGCGCATGGCCTCAACGTGCACTTTGGCCTCATCGAGCCACGCGCCGACGTTGACGTCATCATGATTGCCCCCAAAGGCCCCGGCCACACCGTGCGCGGCGAATATGTGAAAGGCGGCGGCGTGCCGTGCCTGATCGCCGTCCACCAAGACGCCAGCGGTAACGCGCATGACGTTGCGCTCGCTTACGCCAGCGGCGTGGGCGGCGGGCGCAGCGGCATCATTGAAACCAACTTTAAAGAAGAATGCGAAACCGACTTGTTCGGCGAGCAAGCCGTGCTGTGCGGCGGCATCACCCACCTGATTCAGGCCGGTTTTGAAGTGTTGACCGAGGCTGGCTACGCCCCCGAAATGGCGTATTTTGAGTGCCTGCACGAAACCAAGCTGATCGTCGATCTGCTGTATGAAGGCGGCATCGCCAACATGCGCTATTCGATTTCGAACACCGCCGAATATGGCGACATCAAAACCGGCCCGCGCATCATCACCGCCGAAACGAAGGCGGAAATGAAGCGCGTGCTGGCCGATATTCAATCGGGCCGCTTCGTGAAGGACTTCGTCCTCGACAACCGTGCGGGCCAACCCGAATTAAAGGCATCGCGCAAAGCCGCCGCCGCGCATCCGATTGAGGAAACCGGCGCCCGGCTGCGCGCAATGATGCCATGGATCGGCGCGAACAAGCTGGTTGATAAAGACAAGAACTAATCTGGCATTGCCGATTGGGGAATGATAGAAGGGGCGGCATGAAAATGTCGCCCTTTTTTGCGCAGCTTGGCCGGATTGTGGTTGGGTATCTGGTTGCCGCGTTGGTCATCATAACATTTTATGTGTTGGCATTTATGGCAATTGATGAGTCTTTGAATTACAAGGACCAAGCAGTCCATGCCGGTATTATTTATAGTTATGCCTATGTCATTGTGATCTTTATACTACCGCTGCTCATTGTATTTAGCGAATGGCGATGTTGGCGGAGATGGTTGCCCCATGTTGGTTTGGTGGTTGGAGCAGGTGCACTTATGTTGGCTATGGGAAGAACCTTTCCCTTTCTCATTCAAACAGTTGGCTGCGCGGCGTCCGGCCTCACCTATTGGGCGATAGCCGGACGCCACGCGGGCAAGTGGCGGGCGGTCAGCCCTCCTTCACAATAGCGCCCTGCCCCCGCGTTTTATAGAGCGACACGATCACACCCGCCGCCAAAATGGCAAAGGTAATGCCAAGCGACGCCACGGGCGGGAACTTGCCCGTGCCCATTAGGTCCGCGATGAAAATCTTTGACCCGATAAAGACCAACAACACGGCCAAGGCGTATTTCAGGTAAGCAAAGCGGTCAATCACCGCCGCCAACGCAAAATACAGCGCGCGCAGGCCCAAGATCGCGAAGATGTTGCTGGTATAGACAATAAACGGATTGGTCGTGATCGCGAAAATCGCAGGCACGCTGTCCACCGCAAAGATGATGTCAACAAATTCCACCATGATCAGCGCCACGAACAATGGCGTGATCAAAGTGCGCCCGTTTTCCTTCACCCAAAACGCCTGCCCGCGCAGGCCGTCGGTAACAGGGAAAGTGCGGCGGATGAAGCGGAGCATTTTGCTGCCCTCCACATCAAATTCCTCATCCGCTGTCCGCCACATTTGGATGCCAGTGAAGATCAGGAAGGCGGCGAAGATATAGAGCACCCAGCCAAATTGGGCGACCAATACCGTGCCCAGCCCAATCATAATCGCGCGCAAGACGATAACGCCCAAAATACCCCAGAACAATGCGCGGTGCTGATATGCGCGGGGGATGGCCAGCGCGCTGAACACCATTGCGATGACGAAGACGTTATCCATCGCCAACGACTTTTCAACAACGAAGCCGGTGACATATTCCACCGCCGCCTGTTGCCCCAGTTGCAAGTATACCCAGCCGCCAAACAGCAGGCCGATTGTGATGTAAAACGCGGAAAGCGCCAAGCTGCGCTTCACGCCGATTTCCTTATTGCCGCGGTTCAATAAACCAAGGTCCAGTGCCAACAATACCAGCACCAAACCACCAAAGGTTAGCCACATCCATATCGGCGTGCCGAGCCATAAATAATCTATGAAATCCATTGTTCTTTTTCCCTGTCTTAAGCCTTTAGAAGAAAGCCATTACGAGACGATCCCCACCACGGCGTATTATTTTGGTTTAAGTGTCGGCGTCGAAAAATGTCACTTCGCCCGTCGCCAACGCGTAATAAGCGGCAACAACCATGACCTCGCCCGCATGCACGGGACCGCTCACGATGGGGTCGCTATGGTTGCGCAGGCTGTCGGCGACGCGTTTGGCATTGGCGATGATCGCCTTATCGACCAAATCCTCATCCGGTGCACAGTGAACGCGGGCGTCGATGACAGCGGGCAAAATCGGCTGCACCATTCGCGTCAGCGCCGGTGGCAACTGCATATTGTCGGTCACCACTGATGTTGCCGCCGCCACCGCGCCGCACGATTGATGCCCAAGGACGACAATCAACGGCACTTTCAGCACCGACACCGCAAACGCCAACGAGCCGAAACCTGCATCATCGACATAGTTGCCTGCGGTGCGCACAATGAACAATTCGCCAAGCCCAGCGCCAAACAAATGCTCCGGCCCCACACGCGAGTCCGCGCATCCGACTAAGGCAGCGAAGGGCGATTGCCCCGCCGCCAATGCCATCCGCCGCTTCGCCGATATATCGCGCCTCGAGGGTGTGTCGGCGATAAAGGCTGCATTTCCTGCCTTTAACCGTGCCAGTGCCTGCGCCGGGCTCAAATTGATAGCGGGCGTATCAAGGATATCCGGCGTACCGGCTGCCAAGCTATGGTCCTGCAATGTCATGACCGCACCTCCCGCCGGGAAAGCGCCATAATCGGGTCCTTCATCGCCAATTTCCCTCGCTTCAGCGTTCGGATGCGAAGCGCATCGGGATAGGCACGTGCCATTTGTTTGCGCAACAAAATGTCCAACCGTGCATGGCGCAGTTTTAAAATCGGTATCAACGGATGCATTGCATTCTCCTCCTGAAAACCCTCATACGAGGGGGTGTTTACAATCGGGAGGTGCGGTGGGCGTTGCTATAGTCGAAACTGCACCGGTCTCCCGATGCGGTCCGACATCACGATGGGGTAGATGATCCATCGCCAGAGGGGCCCGGCCCGCTGAGACGATAAATGCACGATCAAGAATAATGTTCCCAGCGTAACGAAAAAAATTTTATGGGAGCCGAATTTTTTTCGATACCCATGCGGAACGGTTTTTGTTTTGATACGTTACGCTTACAATATTGCCTCAAATCTAATGGAGAATACCCATGAAACGCGCGTTTTTTGCCGCTCTTTCCGCTAGCCTATTGCTTTCCGCGTGCGGCTATATGTCATCGGAAACCAATACCGCCTCGTCGCCTACCAACTTGCCCGGTGCGCCCGACAAATCACGGATTTCGGGGGGCAGCTTCACAGTGGACAGCAATCATGCGCTCATCACATGGACCGTCGATCATTTCGGCTTCAACAAATATAGCGGTCAGTTTTCGCAACCAACCGGCATGTTGATGCTTGACCCGAATAACCTTTCCGCCGCGATGGTCGATATCAACATCCCTATGAGCGGCATCGTGACAGGCGCGGAAGGGCTGACCAAGCATCTGAAAACCGACGATTTCTTCAATGCCGATGCCTATCCCACGGCGCGGTTTGTTTCGACATCCGTGGTGCCAACGGGCATGACCACAGCCGCCATCACCGGCAATCTGACGATTGGCGCGACAACCCGGCCCATCACTTTGAACGCGCAATTTATTGGCGCGGGAACCAATCCGATGAGCAAGAAGGAAAATGTCGGCTTCCACGCCACCGCCGCGCTGAACCGTAGTGATTTTGGTGTCAACTATGCGCTGCCCGTGGTGAGCGACCGCGTTGATCTCAACATTACTGTGGCCTTCACGAAGTAAGCTGCGATATAAAATTACAAGGATTAGCCGCTTTTCGAAAGAAGAGCGGCTTTTCTTTTGACATCGCGGCGCGGGGTGCGTTACGAGGCGTTATGACCTTACGGCTTGGCCTCAATTTATTGCGACTTATGCGCCCTTGGGCGTGATGTATGCGCGTGCGCCGGACGCACGGACCATGGCCCAAGGGTAATTCACCCGAAATTCTCATAGATACGCAACTTTCGGGGTGACAGCCCCGCCCGCGTCCGTAAAGAGCATGGCCCATGATGCACAAAAATCCTTCCGCGAAATACCGTCCCTTTCCACAAGTCAATTTGCCCGATCGCCAATGGCCGGGCCGCACGATTGATAAGGCCCCGCGCTGGCTCTCCACCGACCTGCGCGATGGCAATCAGGCGCTCATTGACCCAATGAACGGAGAGAAAAAGGCGCGCTTTTTTAAGCTGCTCTGCAAATTGGGCGTGAAAGAGATAGAGATCGGCTTTCCCAGCGCCAGCCAGACCGATTTTGATTATGTGCGCGGATTGGTCGATGGCGGCGGCGTTCCCAATGATGTGATCATCCAAGGGTTGGTGCAATCGCGCGCGGACCTCATCGCAACGACTTTTGAGGCGATGGCGGGCTCGAAGACTGCGATTGTGCATCTCTACAACGCCGTATCGCCCGCGTGGCGCGACATTGTCTTCCGGCTCGACAAGCAGGGAGTCAAAGATATCGCGCGACAGGGGGCGGAGTGGCTAGCCGAAAACGCGGCGCGCTTCCCAGAAACCGATTGGCATTTTGAATATAGCCCCGAAACTTTCTCCACCGCCGAACTCGATTTTAGTTTGGAGGTGTGTGAGGCGGTGATGGAGATTTTGGCTCCGACGGCGGAAAAGCCGCTCATCCTGAACCTGCCCGCGACGGTGGAGGCGGCGACGCCCAACATCTATGCCGACCAGATTGAGTGGATGTGCCGCAATATTTCGGCGCGGGAGAAAGTCGTCATTTCACTCCACCCGCATAACGATCGCGGGACCGGCGTGGCGGCGGCGGAACTCGGCCTGATGGCGGGCGCGGACCGTGTTGAGGGTTGCCTGTTCGGCAATGGTGAACGCACGGGCAATGTCGATTTGGTAACGTTGGGGTTGAACCTGTATACGCAGGGCGTTGATCCGATGCTCGATTTCAGCGACATTGATGAAATTGTGCAAACGGTCGAATATTGCAACCAATTGCCCGTCCACCCGCGCCATCCTTATGCCGGTGAATTGGTGTTCACGGCGTTCTCCGGCAGCCATCAGGACGCCATAAAAAAGGGCTTTGAGGCGCAGGAGCAGCGCAATGATGAGCATTGGAATGTGCCCTATCTCCCCATCGACCCCGCGGATTTGGGGCGTAGCTATGAGGCCGTGATCCGCGTGAACAGTCAATCGGGCAAGGGCGGCGTTGCATGGGTGCTGCAACAAGATTACGGCCTGCGCCTCCCCAAACGGCATCAGGCGGATTTCAGCAAGACGGTGCAGGAACTGTCCGATTCCACCGGCCGCGAACTCAGCAGCGCGGACATTTGGGGCGCGTTTGAAGGGCGGTATCTTACTCCCGATGAGCCGCGCTTCACCCTCGTCAGCTACGCCAAACAGGCGGGCAATGGCATCCCGCCGGGCGAAATGATCTTCGCCGGAACCATCGCCATTGACGGCGCAGAGCAATCGGTGAGCGGGCGCGGCAACGGCCTCATCAGCAGCCTGATCGATGCAATCCGCCCCGCGCTTGGCACTGACCTCGACATCGTGGACTATAACGAACACAGCGTCGGCAGCGGCAAGGATACAATGGCCGCAGCCTATGTAGAGGCGCGCACGGCGGAAGGGCGATTGCTCTACGGCGTCGGAATGGACGCCGACGTGGGCCGCGCAACGGTAAAGGCGTTGCTGAGCGCGGCGAATAGTTTGTGAGGGTGTCGGTGTGAATTGGGGCGCGGAGGATTTCGCCGCCGCCGCAACTTTGCTCTGCGGCGCGGCATTGGGCGTATGGGCGGTGCGACGCTTTGCTCCCAATCGCATCTCGCACCTCATCGGCTATGGCGTCGTTCTTGCCGCGTTGGTGCTCATTTGGGCTGAGCTTGCCGTAGGGATTTTCCACTAGAATCGCGCCCCTGCGCCTTGCCGCCCGTGCCCACCCTTGCTAGGGGCGCGGCAACCTTTCCCGCGTACAGGAGTCGCCCATGATCCCCCGTTATTCCCGCCCCGAAATGGCCGCTCTTTGGGAACCGGAGGCGCGTTTTCGCATCTGGTTTGAGATTGAAGCGCACGCGACCGAGGCGTTGGCGGAATTGGGCGTGGTGCCGAAGGAGGCCGCGACCGCGCTTTGGGATTGGTGGGCGACCAACCCCGCCATCGACGTTGCCGCAATTGACGCGATTGAAGCAGTGACCAAGCATGATGTCATCGCCTTCCTCACCTGGGTCGCGGAGCAAGTGGGCGATCAGGCGCGCTTCATGCATCAGGGGATGACGTCTTCCGATGTACTCGACACCTGCCTATCGGTGCAATTGGTGAAGGCGACGGACATTTTGCTCGCCGATATGGACGCGTTGCTCGCCGCCATTCAAGCGCGGGCGGAGGAGCATAAATTCACACCCACCATCGGGCGCAGCCACGGCATCCATGCGGAACCGGTAACCTTTGGCATGAAACTGGCGCAGGCCTACGCCGAATTCAAACGCGGGCGGGAGCGCTTGGTCGCGGCGCGCGCGGAAATCGCCACGTGCGCGATCAGCGGTGCGGTCGGCACTTTCGCCAATATCGACCCGAAAGTTGAGGCGCATGTGGCGGCAAAACTGGGCCTCACCATCGAACCCGTCTCCACCCAAGTTATCCCCCGCGACCGCCACGCGATGTATTTCGCCACCCTGGGCGTGATTGCGTCCTCCATCGAACGCCTCGCCATCGAGGTCCGCCATTTGCAACGCACCGAGGTGTTGGAGGCGGAGGAGTATTTCTCCCCCGGGCAAAAGGGGTCGTCCGCGATGCCGCACAAGCGCAACCCCGTGCTGACCGAAAACCTCACCGGCCTTGCCCGCATGGTGCGCGGTTATGTGACGCCCGCATTGGAGAATGTCGCACTGTGGCATGAGCGCGATATTTCGCATTCCTCGGTGGAGCGATACATCGGCCCCGATGCAACGATCACGCTTGATTTCGCGCTGGGCCGGTTGACCGGAGTCATGGAAAAACTGGTCATTTACCCCGAACGGATGCAGAAAAACCTCGACCGCATGGGCGGCCTTGTCCATTCGCAACGAGTGTTGCTCGCCCTAACACAGGCGGGCGTGAGCCGCGAGGACAGCTACAAAATCGTGCAGCGCAACGCGATGAAGGTATGGGAAAGCGACGGCGCCCTCTCGTTGCTCGACCTCCTCCAAAACGACCCTGACGTCACCGCCGCAATTCCGGCCGAGGAGGTTGCCGCCCGATTTGACCTCGACTATCATTTCAAGCATATCGACACGATTTTCGCGCGCGTTTTCGGTGAATGAAAACCCAAAATTCGGGGGCTTTCAAATCGTGCCAATCGGCGTATCATGAACTGCATATACTGATTTTGAAATATAAGGGGCGGACGCGCGTTGACTTTCTTAAAGATTATATTTTGGCTCGTGATGGCAGTCGTCATCGTGCTGCTGTGGAAAGACAGCCCGCGCGTCGATTTGCCCATTGGCGGTCAATATGATGTCAATGCCCGGCTAATGACCTTCATATTGGTTGGATTTGCGCTTGGCTTTGCCCCTTTGTTTCTTTGGCACCGCGCAAAAGGATGGCGCATGGGCCGCCGTGTAAAGTCGCTTGAAACCGAAGTCGCCGAATTGCGCGGGCGGCTTTTTCCCCCGCTGAAGCCGAACGGCCCGCCCGCCTTAAATCCGGGCGATATTGCGCCAGAGTTCGATACAATTGCTCCCCCCAAACCGACGGAGCAAGTGCCATGACCAACCCCATTTTTGTCGCCATTGACACCCCGCGATTGGACGATGCGCTGGCATTAGCGGCGAAAGTAAAGGGCCATGTCGGCGGGCTGAAACTCGGCTTGGAGTTCTTTTGCGCCAATGGCCACCACGGCGTGCATGAAGTCGCAAAATTGGGCCTGCCGCTATTCCTAGACCTGAAACTGCACGATATTCCGAACACTGTGGCGAAGGCGATGCAGGCGATTCACGTGCTGGAACCCGCCATCGTCACCATCCACGCCGCCGGTGGCCGCGCGATGATGGAAGATGCGAAAGCAGCGGCGGGTGAGCATACGAAGGTCGTCGCCGTCACCCTGCTAACCTCTTTGGATGCGCAGGATATGGCCGACATTGGCGTTGCCGGTGACCCCGCCGACCAAGTGGCGCGCTTGGCCGATCTGGCGCGGGAGGCGGGGTTGGACGGCATCGTCTGCTCCGGCAAAGAAGTAAAGGCGGCGCATAAGGCATGGAAAGACGGCTTCTTCGTCGTCCCCGGCCTGCGTCCCGCTGGATCGGCGATGGGCGATCAGAAGCGTGCGGTGACGCCACGCCAAGCGCGCGACGATGGCGCGTCGGTGCTTGTTATTGGCCGCCCGATTGCGAAGGCGGAAGATCCGGTTGCGGCGGCGCGGGCGATTGAGGGGACTTTGTGATGGGGCACACTTTAACGCAGGCGTTGAAATATTTTTTCGCTCTAATGTGCCTCTCAATATTGGCGGCACAAACGGCCGCGGCACGGCCTAGCGAGACCACAGCCGTCGTGCCCTATAGCGAGCTGACGACTGACGACATTCTTCAAATTGAAGCCCTTGCGGCCGAATTCATCCAATTGTTACAAACAGATAGCGTTATGGCTGCAATGCTGATGATCGCAGAATCACACATTTTGGGAAACCAAGTGCAGGAGTTCTCTGCCTTAGTTGGTGAGGAATGTCCGGTATGGGATAGCATTTCTACAGGCAAGTCGGAAACGCTATCACGGGACATCTATCAGCGTGATTATTACTTAATTTCAGAGGGATGTGCGTTTCGTCTGCGGTTTGAATTCGGGCGAAGCAACGGGCGTTGGCGCATTATCAGCGCGGTATTTATGAACCCACAGCTTTGGATATGACCGACCACGCTACCCCTAACCTACCCTCCCGCGATTTCGCCGCGACGGAGGAGTTCTACACCGCGCTCGGCTTCACCACCGACTACCGCGCCGACGGATGGATGATCCTTTCACGCGGCGCGGTTACCCTCGAATTCTTCCCCTACCCCGACCTTGATCCATCGAGCAGCAGTTTCTCCGCGTGCCTGCGCCTTGACGATATGAACGCGCTTTATGAACAATGCATCGCGGCGAAAATTCCCGAGCAATGCTGGGGCGCGCCGCGAATCCATGCGCCGAAACTCGAGGATAGCGGCCTTACTATTGCGTACCTCATTGACCCCGATGGCACCTTGCTTCGTCTTATCCAAAACGGCTAAGGCCGCATTATGAGCACTTTAATCAAAATCTGCGGCCTAACCAATCGCGCCGCCGTTGACGCCGCCATCCAAGCCGGCGCCAGCCACATCGGCCTTGTCCATTTCGAAAAAAGCCCGCGCCATGTTTCGCTGGAACAGGCGGCGGAACTCGCCGATTATGCAGGCGATTATGTCGAAACCGTTTTGCTACTGGTCAATATGGAGGCCGAGCCAACGCTCCGCGCCATTGACCAAATCCGCCCCGATGTCGTGCAATTCCACGGCACGGAGACACCGGAATGGCTGAATTTGCTAAAGCAACATACGCCGCTTGAAATATGGAAAGCCTTTGGCGTCCGCGACGCCGCCGGTATGGAGCGGGCGCGCAAATATGAAGGGGCCGCGCACCGCATGCTTTACGACGCCCCCGCGCAAACCTTGCCAGGCGGAACGGGGACACGGTTTGATTGGTCGCTGGTGGCGCACCATAAGCATGGCATGGCGTGGGGATTGGCGGGCGGTCTTTCCCCCTCTAACGTCGAGGACGTGCTCCACGCCACTGCCGCGCCTTTGGTCGATGTATCATCGGGGGTAGAATCCGCGCCGGGCGTAAAGGATGTTGCCAAAATCGCCGCATTCTGCGAAGCGGTTCGGCGATATGACACACGCTAACACCATCCCCAACTCGCTCCGCACTGGACCCGACGACAACGGTCATTTTGGCCAATTCGGCGGGCGTTATGTGTCGGAGACGCTGATGCCGCTGATCCTCGACCTGGAACGTGAATATCGTGCGGCGCAGGTCGATCCGGCGTTTGAGGCGCAGTTTAACGACCTTCTGGAACATTATGTCGGGCGGCCCAGCCCGCTGTATTATGCCGAGCGGTTGACAGAGGAGTTTCGCAAGACGGCTCCTGCTGGCAAAGGCGCGCAGATTTGGTTCAAACGTGACGAATTGAACCACACCGGCGCGCATAAAATCAACAATTGCATCGGCCAAATCCTGCTCGCCATGCGCATGGGAAAGACGCGGATTATCGCCGAAACCGGCGCGGGGCAGCATGGGGTTGCGACCGCAACGGTGTGTGCACGCTTTGGCCTGCCGTGCGTCATCTTCATGGGCGCAACCGACGTGGCGCGGCAGCAGCCGAATGTGTTCCGCATGAAATTGCTGGGCGCCGAAGTCATCCCCGTGACCAGCGGCGCGGCGACGTTGAAGGACGCAATGAATGAGGCTTTGCGCGATTGGGTCGCCAATGTGCACGACACATTCTACATCATCGGCACCGCCGCTGGCCCGCACCCCTACCCCGAATTGGTGCGCGATTTCCAAAGCGTGATCGGGCGGGAGGCGCGGGCGCAAATGCTCGACCGCACGGGGCGTTTGCCCGATATGCTGGTCGCCGCCATCGGCGGGGGGAGCAATGCGATTGGCCTGTTCCACCCCTTCCTCGACGACGAAAGCGTCGCAATGCTGGGCATTGAGGCGGCGGGTCATGGGCTGGACAAGGAACATGCCGCGTCTTTGGCTGGCGGTCGTCCGGGCATACTGCACGGCAACAAGACCTATCTGCTGCAAGATGAGGACGGCCAAATTACCGAGGCGCACTCGATTTCGGCGGGTCTCGACTACCCCGGCATCGGGCCGGAGCATAGCTGGCTCAAAGAAATCGGCCGCGTGCGGTATGACAGCGTGACGGATACAGAGGCGTTGGAGGCGTTCCAATTATTGTGCCGGACGGAGGGGATTATCCCCGCGTTGGAGCCATCGCACGCCATCGCCGCCGTGGCGCGGGAAGCGGTGACAATGGACCGCGATGCGATTATTTTGGTGAACCTGTGCGGACGTGGGGACAAGGATATTTTCACCGTGGCTGAGGCTTTGGGGACGGGAATATGACCCGCCTATCCCCCAATCGTCTTACTAAGGCCTTCACCCGCCACCACCCTGCGCTTGTGTGTTTTATCACGGCGGGGGATGGCGATACCGCCGCTAATCTGGACGCGCTGGTCGCGGCGGGGGCGGATGTGATCGAACTCGGCATGCCGTTCACCGACCCGATGGCGGATGGGCCAGCCATCCAAGCGGCGAACCTGCGCAGCCTGGCCAAGGGCACGACCACCGCCGACATTTTCAGCGCCGCCGCCGCGTTCCGTGCGCGACACCCCGATGTGCCGTTGGTCCTCATGGGCTATGCCAACCCGATGACGATTCGCGGCTCGGAATGGTTCGCCGCCGAGTGTGT
>JBGSOJ010000045.1:0-21653 GCA_041739175.1 Sphingomonadaceae bacterium | reverse complement strand
CCAAAGGGCGAATTCCAATCCACCCCAATACCCACGGCAACGCGCGGTTTCCACGAATCGCCCAGGAAACGCTCTTCGAAAGGCTGGCTGAACAAGCTTGTGCCCGTGGGGCAGGTATCAAAATTTCCGGTACCGGCGGTTGCCTGCGTGCCGAAAACCAATTCCCCGGTTGACCCGATGCACAGCGACTTAATATTGCCATCGGTGTCGGTGAAGGTACCGGCAAGCGTCGTCAATGGCGGGTCCTCAACGCCGAAATTGGCCCCTACATCAATGAACATCGAGGGTCTCAGCCCCATTTCACGGACGCCAGCGCCCAGGGGAATTTCTAATTCCAACCTGCCGAGGTAATAGGCGCGACCGCCCAGTGCATCGTCCTGACGGTTTTCTTCATCAAATGTGATGACAGGGCTTAAACCATTGGTCAGCGCCACGCTCGTGGATCGCACGACGCGTGGGCCGACACCGCGGATATCAAACCCGCGCATTTCCGGCTCACCCAAGAAAAACCGGTCGGTAAGACGCACCGGGTCTACGCCAGCAACCGCGTCATTGAGAGGATAGACATAGCCGCCTTCTGCCCGCGCGGAGAAAATCCAGCCCGAACCGAAGTTGACATATTTGTCGGCCTTCAAACGGCCCTTCACATATTTCACATCACCGCCAAGGCCAGCCCAGTCGACATTCAATGTCAAGCTGTGCCCACTGGTCGGGCGGAAACTGTTGTTACGGCGGTCATAGATCAACGACATGCCTAGCGCCGATGTGGTCCGCTTGCCCAAGGCATCGCAAAGGTAACGGCCCGCGCGCAACGGTTCGCATTCCAATACGCCATCGCGGTCACGGTCGGAGAAAAATTGCGCTTCGGACAACGTGACATCTTCGAAGCTAAGCCCGTAACGGCCGGAAAAATAGAGGTATTCATTTATTGGGATGCCGGTTCGGATTTGGAAACCCGTGGATACATTGCCGTAGGTGCTGATGCGCGCCGCATTGATATTGTTGAAATCGCGCCGGAAAATATCGCCCGCCAACGCAATGTTGCGGTTGAACAAATAGGGTTCGGTAAACCCGAGCTCAAAGGACTTTGAATATGAAGAATAGCTTGCCGAGGCGCGCAGTTCCTGCCCAAGACCGCGGAAGTTCCGCTTGGCAATGGAGCCAGAGAAAATGAACCGCTCGATACTTGAGAAACCGGCGGACAATTGCAATTCGCCGGTATTGCCTTCCTCAACATTCGCCACCAATCGAATGCGATCAGGCGTCGCGCCATCAACCTGTTCGATGGCGAATTTTTCTTGGAAATAACCAAGCGACTTGATCCGGTTTTCGGAGCGTTGAATCAGGAAGCTGTTAAACACATCCCCCTCCGCCAAGCGCATTTCGCGGCGGATGACTTTGTCACGGGTCGAGGTGTTTCCTGTAATGTCGAAACGCTCAATATACCCCCGCGGCGTCTGTTCCACACGGAATGTCACATCCATGGTCAGCGTTTCTTTGTTCCGCTTGAATTGGGGCCGAACTTGCGCGTTGGCATAGCCGAACAGGCCAGCATTTTCGGTCATGCTGTCCACCGCTTCCTCAACGGCGCCCGCATCGTACCATTCACCTGTTTTCATCGGGACCAATGCATTCAGCAAATCGGGGCTAAGATCGCGGATATCGCTTTCGACCTTTACCTCGCCAAATTTATACCGTTCTCCCTCACTCACCACATAGGTGATGATAAAGTCTTTGTTATCCGGTGTCAGTTCAGCCACGGCAGAAACCACGCGGAAATCGGCATAACCATTGGTCAGGTAAAACTTCCGCAATTCCTGTTGATCGTAAGCCAAGCGGTCTGGGTCATAGGTCGTGCCGCTTGACAAAATGCGCAAAAGGCTTGCCTCTTTGGTCAGCATTTCGCCCTTCAGCGTGCTGTCCTTAAAAGCCTCGTTGCCAAGAATGCTAATCTGCCGGACCTTTGACTTTGGACCCTCCGTAATTTCGTAAACGATATCCACGCGGTTTTGGTCGAGCATGACCATTTTCGGCTCAACCGTTGCGCCGAACCGGCCCTTACGCTTATAAAGCTCAATAATTCGGGCGGTGTCCGCGCGGACTTTTGACCGCGTAAACACTTGCCGCGACGCAAGTTTAATCTCTGGTAGAATCTTGTCTTCTTTGATCGATTTGTTGCCCTCAACCAAGATGCGGTTGATGATCGGATTTTCTTTCACGATGATCGTTACGACGCCTTGATCATTGCGGATGGCGACATCGGCGAACAACTCGGTTTGGTATAACGCGCGCAGGGCCTCATCGGCGGTGCGTTGGTTATACACATCACCAACGCGCAACCGGATGTAACTGAGCACCGTGTTTGCTTCGAAACGCTGATTTCCTTCAACGCGCAGTTCCGTGATGGCGACGCCTTCTTCGGCAGCAGCAACGGGAGCCGTTTGCGCCATAAGCGGCGAGAGCGGAAGAACGCCTGCCCCAGCCAGCGCGGTACCGCAAAACAACGCCGCGCCAAATATGCGCTTATATGATGAACTGCACCGGGGGGATCCAGATGCTTTGCCGGATGCTGTCATAGCGTTTCAGCCTTTCCAAAATTGCAGCATACCCTCATACTTCAGGTCTATGCCAATATGTAACGTAAAGTCGGCGCCCATCGGCGTCGGCCAAAATGCGTTGGCGCTCTCCTGCCCGATGCAGGCCAAGCAATCAAGCCATGCTATCCCCGAAATAAGCCAAAAGACGATAGATCGTTGAATGTCGCAAAGGCCATAAAACTTAACAACACCGCAAAGCCAAACCGAAACAATAGCTCCTGTGTCCGCGCGCTCGCAGGCCGTCGCCGAATTGCCTCAATCGCGTAGAGCATGAGATGACCTCCATCGAGCATGGGGATTGGCAGGAGATTGATGAACCCTAAATTAATTGACAGCAATGCGATGAAATAGATGAGGTTGGGAATCCCTGCATCCATCTGCTCACCGGAGTATTGCGCGATTTTCATCGGGCCGCCCAATTCTGTGATGGGGCGCCGACCCGTAATGATTTGGCCGAGGCCCGTCATCTGCGCTTTCAATATATCGACCATGGTGGTCGTCGCGGCGAAGGGTACCTCATAAAACGGCACGCTGCGCGATTCCCGCGGCGGCCAAGGGATGCCCAACATGCCAATTGCGAAACGGTTGCCAAAGCGGTCCTCTTCATATCGGGTGCCGATTGTTCCGTTAAGGTCGATTGTCCGTCCATCGCGTTCAAAGCTCAAACGCACCGGCGCGCCGGGGTTCATGGCCAAGTCCTGCGCCATGTCCTCAAATGTTTCGACCGCCTCCCCGTTTAACCTCACAATCCGGTCGCCCTCTTGCAAACCCATTTTTGCCGCAGCGCTGTTTTCCGCCGGAGCCGGAATTGTCGTGGGCGTAATCGCCTGCCCATAAAGGGCCAGAAACCCGCCCAGGATCACAATCGCGAGCAAAAAATTTATCGCTGGCCCGGCAAAAACAATCGCGGCGCGTTGCCATAACGCCTTTGATTGAAAGGTTGCATTACGCACATCGTCGGGCAGCGATTGCCACTCCGCCGTGCGTGCGCCGGAGGGATCCATGTCGCCGGCAAACTGCACATAGCCGCCAAACGGCAACAACGACCATTTCCACCGCGTACCGCGCTTATCGGTCCAGCCCGCCAACTCCTTGCCAAAGCCGATGGAGAAACTCTCCGCCTTCACCCCGCACCAACGCGCCACCAAATAATGTCCCATCTCATGGACAAAAACCAAAACACTGATCACCATGATAAAGGCGAGCAGCGAGAATATTATTCCGGGTCCGGCATCGGCAATCATTGATCGTCCCTTGGGCTAAAGTGCGGCGACGCGCGATTCGGCAAAGGCCCGCGCTTCGTTGTTAATGGCAAAAATATCGTCGATTGCTTCAGGCGCGGGCAAATCCAAAACAGTCAACGCTTGTTCGGCGATCTCCGCAATTTGAAGAAACCCGATGCCTTCCGCCAAAAAGGCAGCAACCGCGATTTCATTGGCGGCGTTCAGAATGGCAGGCTTCGCGCCGCCCTCGGCAATCGCGGCCCGCGCAAGGCGAAGCGCGGGAAAGCGAATGAGATCGGGGGTTTCAAATTCCAACCGGCCGATTGCGGCAAGGTCAAGCGGCGTACATCCGCTGTCCATACGATGCGGATATGCCAAAGTGCTGGCGATTGGCACGCGCATATCCGGTGCGCCCAACTGCGCCAGGGTGGAGCACTCGGCATATTCGACCATCGAATGGATCACGGATTGCGGATGGACCAAAACCTCGATTTTGTCGAGGCCGACAGGGAAAAGGTGGTGCGCCTCTATGAGTTCCAACCCCTTGTTCATCATCGTCGCGCTATCGACGCTAATCTTCGCGCCCATCGACCAATTGGGATGGGCCACAGCTTGCTTGGGGGTAACGCCGCGCATCTGATCGAGCGAAAATGTGCGAAATGGGCCGCCACTTGCGGTCAGTGTAATACGCCGCACTTGGTCAATGCGCCCGCCCTGGAGGCATTGAAAAATCGCGTTATGTTCGGAATCTACCGGCAACAATATGGCGCCGGTGCGCTTGACTGCCGCCATCATCAACGCGCCCGCCGCGACCAACGATTCCTTATTGGCGAGCGCGACAGTCTTACCGCCCTCGATTGCTGCCAGCGTGGGTTTCAGACCCGCACAGCCGACAATCGACGCCATCGTCCAATCGGCACCCATCTTTGCCGCAGCAATAAGCGCTTGTTCGCCAGCAGCGGAAGCAATGCCCGTCCCTGACAGCGCGGCGGTCAATTCAGGAAGCACGGCTTCATCCGCCACCACGGCAACCTCAGCCTGGAACTCAATCGCTAACTGCGCCAATTGTTCGGCGTTGCCGTTGGCCGTTAACGCCAAGACGCGATAGTCGGCTTTGTGCCGCCGAATAAGATCCAAGGTCGAAAGCCCGACCGATCCCGTTGCGCCAAAGATGGAAACGCTGCGCTGACTCACAATCCCCGCACTCCTGCAAAATATAGCACGGCGTATAATATCGCGACCGGCAACAATCCGTCCAATCGGTCAAAAAATCCGCCATGGCCGGGAATGAGCGATCCCGAGTCCTTTACCCCCGCCCGTCGCTTCATCCAGCTTTCAAAGAAGTCACCCATTTGCGCGATAACCGCAACCAGCGGTGCAATCGCCGGATCTAGCCAATTAAGCCCCCGTTCCTCTGGCACCCATTGGCTTGCAAAAAACAGCCAGATGGTTACGGCGGCCATACCACCAAACAGGCCTGCCCATGTTTTGGACGGGCTAATGGCCGGCGCAATTTTCGGTCCCCCAAACGTCCGGCCTGCGGCGTACGCCCCAATATCAACCGCCCAAACGCTGGCGAGCAGCACCAGAAACGCAGCCGAATTGTGGAAATCCGCCAACAGCATGAGGCAGGCAGCCGCTGCCGCAATATAGACCATGCCACAAAATAACCAGACGATGTAGCCGACTAGGTTCTGTGCGATTCCACGCGCCAGCCAACGAAATTCGAACAAGACGACGCCCGCCATTACCAATATCGCGACCTTTAAGAACCATCCGCCAAACCACAGAAACATGAGTGTTACAGCGACCAACACCAATCCGCTCGCGCTGCGAACAGCGAGTTCAGACGATTTTTTCTCAGGAGCATCAAAATTCATCGGCCACCGAATCGCCGCTCACGCGCGGCATAATCAGCAAGCGCGGATTGAAAATCCTCGGCCCCGAAATCGGGCCACAGAGTTTCGGTGAAATACAGTTCGGCATAAGCCGCCTGCCACAACAGAAAATTAGAAAGACGCCGTTCACCCGATGTCCGAATTATAAGGTCCAATGGCGGCAAATCCGCCGTGTCCAAACGCTGTGACAGGTGATCGATATCAATCTCGTCGGGCGAGAATTCACTGTCCCTGACACTTTGCGCCAACGCACGAACCGCCCGAATAATCTCATCCTGCGCCCCGTAGTTTAGCGCAACAATCAGCGTCGATCCCGTATTCTCCGCGGTTCGCGCAATTGCATCGTCAACCAATTGGACGACATCAAGAGGCAGGCGGCTGTGGTCTCCAATTACCTTTAGCCTCACATTTTCCCGGTCAAATTCATCGAGATCGCGGAGGATGAAATGGCGCAAAAGGCCCATCAAATCGCTGATCTCTTCCTCTGGCCGTTTCCAATTCTCACTGGAAAAAGCATATAAGGTCAGCGCCTCCAACCCCATCTCACGCGCTGTACGCGCCACGATGCGAACGGCCTCAACGCCTTGCTTGTGTCCCAAAGCGCGCGGCAATCCCCTGCTCTGGGCCCAGCGCCCATTGCCGTCCATAATGATCGCGACATGGCGCGCGCCAAAGCAACGCTCTGTTCTGGCACGATCACCCTGTGCATCGGCGCTGTCGGGCCCGCGCCCCTTAAATAGGGCAGCCGCCTTGGCAAGGCGGGACATGCTCACTGCGTCAGGATTTCCTTTTCCTTCGCCGTGGACAGTTCGTCCAGTTCGGCGACCATCTGGTCTGTCAGTTTTTGCACTTCGGTTTCTAGGCGCTTGCGGTCATCCTCGCTAATCACCTTTTTGTTTTCATCGGCTTTCAGCGCATCCATACCATCGCGGCGGACATTGCGGATGGCGATTTTCGCCTTTTCCGAATATTGTCCGGCCAGTTTGGCGAGCTCTTTGCGGCGTTCCTCGGTCAAATCAGGGATCGGCAAGCGGACGTTCTGTCCATCGGTTACTGGGTTGAGGCCCAATCCACTGTTACGAATGGCGCGTTCAACCGCCGAAACGTTCGACTTGTCCCACACCTGAATAGAGAGCATCCGAGGTTCCGGCGCGGAAACCGTACCGACCTGATTAAGCGGCATGTTGGAACCATAGACGTCGACTTGAATCGGATCGAGCAAGTGCACATTGGCGCGGCCCGTGCGCAACCCCTGCAAATCCCCGCGCAGCGATTCCACCGCGCCCTTCATCCGGCGTTCCAAATCGGCCTTGTCATATTGCGCCATGGGATAGTCCTCTCTCAATCAACTCGGGCAAAGCGCCCAAAATTCTAAGCGGCCTGCACGATTGTACAAACGCCCTGCCCCTGTAACACACGGGCCAGATTATCGCGCTCCCTTATCGAAAACACAACGATAGGGATATTGTTATCACGGCACAAAGCGACCGCGCTGGCATCCATAACCTTCAGGTTATCGGACAACACGCGGTCATAGCTAAGCGTGTCGTAGCGGACCGCCGTGGCGTCTTTCTTCGGGTCGGCGTTATATACGCCATCAACGCTGGTGCCCTTAAACAGCGCATCGCATTTCATTTCCGCCGCGCGCAGTGCCGCGCCGCTGTCGGTGGTGAAATAAGGGCTGCCGACGCCCGCGGCGAAGATGACGATCCGGCCCTTCTCAAGGTGCCGTTCGGCGCGACGGCGGATTACAGGTTCGCAAACCTGATCCATCTGCAACGCCGATTGCACGCGGGTTTCGACGCCGAGTTGCTCCAGCGCGTTCTGCATAGCCAGTGCGTTCATGACCGTGGCGAGCATACCCATGTAATCGGCCTGCGCCCGGTCCATGCCCTTCGCCGCGCCGGCCATGCCCCGAAAGATATTGCCGCCGCCAATAACGAGGCATATCTCGTGCCCCGCGTCCTTCGCCGCTTTCACCTCTTTCGCCATGGCCTGCACGGTTTCTGGGTCGATGCCAAACTGACCATCGCCCATCAACGCTTCACCTGACAGTTTCAGGAGGATGCGCTTATAATTGGTGCTACTCATGGGGAGCGGAAATCCTATTTCGTGTATGCCAGATACGATGATGGCGCGCACCATAGTCGGCGCGCGCCCTATCGCCAAGTGGGCAGCGGCACATTTTTACGCGCCGCCGCCGTCCTGTGGATTATTGACCGGACATCGCTGCAACTTCGGCAGCAAAATCGGTTTCTTCTTTTTCGATGCCTTCGCCAAGCTGGAACCGAACATAGTCGGTCAGCTTAATCTCACTGCCCGCTTCTTTGCCAGCGGCGGCGACAACATCGGAAATTGCGGTCTTGCCGTCCATGACGAACAATTGGCTAAGCAGCGCGTTTTCTTTAGCGAACTTTTTAATCGAACCTTCGACCATTTTTTCGACGATGTCCGCAGGCTTGCCGCTTTCGGCTGCCTTTTCACGCGCGATGCCGCGTTCGCGTTCCAAAGTGTCTTGATCAAGACCGCTTTCGTCCAACGCGAGCGGGAAAGCAGCGGCTATGTGCATCGCCAATTGCTTACCCAAAGCGTCGAGCTTGTCAGCAGGTGCCGCGCTTTCCAATGCAACCAGCACGCCAATGCCGCCCATGCCGGGCGCCGCAGCGTTATGGACATAAGATACAACTCGGCCTAGCGACACGTTCAAAGTCTTCACGCGGCGCAGGTTTTGGTTCTCACCAATGGTGGCGATATTGTTGGTCAATTTCTCCGTCACGGTCCCGCCATCGGGATATGCGGCGTTTGTGACGACTTCAATATCGTTCGCGTCCAGTTCCAGCGCAACGCCGGTCACCTTTCGCACGAAATCCTGAAACTGCTCATTCTTGGCAACGAAGTCGGTTTCGCTGTTGACTTCCAACGCGGTGCCCTTGGTACCGTCAACAGCCACGCAAACCAGCCCTTCGGCGGCCGTGCGGCTCGATTTTTTCGCCGCAGCGGCAAGACCCTTGGAACGCAGCAAATCGACCGCCGCCTCCAAATCGCCATTGGTTTCGGACAATGCCTTTTTGCAGTCCATCATGCCCGCGCCCGAACGTTCGCGCAGCTCTTTTACAGTCGCAGCAGTAATTGCCATTTTGGTCATCCTTTCAAATGGGATGTTTGAATTGAAACTTTTGCGTCAAGGCGCAGCCAGCTATGTTGCTGCCTGCGCCTATCCGGTTTTTATGTCAGCCGTGTTGCACAGCCGGGGCGCAGATTAAGCGTCCTGCTGGCTGGCTTCGTCGGCGGCAGCTTCCATGACCGCTTCCGCAGGGACTTCCAAATCAGCCGCAGCCGTTTCGGCGACAACAGCATCCTCCGCAATCGGCTCCGCCATTTCGCCAATGTCAGCACCCGATGCGACAACGGCACCGGTCCGACCCGATTGAGCCGCAGCGGCAATCGCTTCGCAATACAAGCGAATGGCGCGTGCAGCGTCATCATTGGCCGGAATTGGAAATGCGATGCCCGAGGGATCAACATTTGAATCGAGAATTGCGATCACGGGAATGCCCAGAACATTGGCTTCCTTAATCGCCAATTCTTCCTTGTTCGCGTCGATCACAAACATAACATCGGGAATGCCGCCCATATCGCGGATGCCGCCCAAGGAGGCCTCAAACTTCTCGCGTTGGCGAGTCATTTGCAGAACTTCCTTTTTTGTAAAGCCCGAGGTGTCGCCCGACAATTGCTCCTCAAGCGTCTTAAACTTGCGGATCGATTCGGAAATTGTTTTCCAGTTGGTGAGCATACCGCCCAACCAGCGATGGTTGACGAAATGCTGACCCGAAGCACGGGCGGCATCGGCAATCGGATCTTGCGCCTGACGCTTGGTGCCAACGAACAGCACTTTGCCGCCAGCGGCAACGGTCGCATGCACAAAATCAAGTGCGCGCGCAAAAAGTGGCACCGATTGCGACAGGTCAAGGATGTGGATACCGTTCCGCGCGCCGAAGATGTACGGCTTCATACGCGGGTTCCAACGGTGGGTCTGGTGGCCAAAATGGGCGCCAGCTTCTATCAATTGCTGCATCGTGACGACAGGGGCCGCCATAATATTTCTCCTTCCGGTTAAGCCTCTATGACGCGAAGGGTCCGTGAAACGGGCACCGGTATGAATGCGTCATATGCGAATTTGCCTCTTGCAAGGCGAGACGGGCCGTTAGCCGACACGGACAGGAATGGCAAGAGCTGGTTTTGGCAATTCAATCCATTCGGCGAAAAAATTGCGCAATTCGCTCCAATTTGTCGCTTGACCGCTTGGAACATTTATGGAACAAAGGAACGCATAGGGAACACGGGATGGGACAAGGTCGTCGCTTAGTGGTTTATCCCTTACTTATCCACAGCATTATGCCGTGGTTACACACAAACACACTCGCTTGGGCGAGGTGAAATAACGGGGTTTGTTATGGTTGGAATTCTCTCATCATTGATCATTGTCTCCTTTGTCATGGCGCTTCTTTATGGTGCCACGATAACGGTGCTGCAATACGGCCATTTGGTTGGCCCAGCATGGCGGATGGAGGCAGAGGTTCGGCGTCCTGTGTTGCTGACGCAGCGACAATATCGGCAACTGCATGTGGCGCGTGCGGAATTGTATCAGGCACCGCCGGTTGCGCTAAGGCTTGCCGCCTAATTAGCGCGATATTTATAAATCAGATGCTTTGGTGCCGTGCCTTACGGTAACTGCGCATACTGATCGGGATCATCAGCAAATATACGATAACCAGCGCGGCTAACGTCAGATATGGTGCAGTGATCATGGCGGCCATAATCAACCCAACGATGGCAATCGCCTCAAAGCGAATGCGTCGGCGGAGACGCAAAGACGACGCGCTGAATGTTGCAATTGATGAGATCATCAACAATGCCGCGAAAAACAGCCAAGGCCCGACGACATACCAGCTTTGCAAACTGTCCCGCACCGATGGTGACACATCCAACTCGCCCAATGCCAACCATAAAAGCAGCGGCAACATTGCTATCGCTGCTCCAGCGGGCGCAGGGACACCTGTGAGAAATCCAGCGGACTTATGCGGTTGATGCGCATCGTCAATCTGCGCATTGAACCGCGCCAATCGCAGCGCGCAGCATAACGCGTAAAATAAGGCTATCGTCCAACCAAATCGCGGCATGAATTGCAACGCCCAGATAAAGCTAACCAAGGCAGGGCTGACGCCAAAGGCGATGTTATCCGACAATGAGTCCAACTCTGCGCCGAACCGACTTTCACCGCGCAGCAGACGGGCAATCCTGCCATCTAAACCATCAAGTACACCGGCCACCAAAATAGCAACCACGGCGGCCTCCCATCGGCCCGACAGCGCAAACCACACACTCGACAAGCCTGTACACAGCGCCATGGCCGTCACCATATTGGGCGCAACCGAGCGGATCGGAATTCCGCGTCCCGTTCGCGCGCGCAGATGATTGTCTGACTTTTGGTCCTGATCGTGGTTCATGGGCAATTTGCTTTCGTAAACCAGAGAGGGCCAACGGGCGTCGGCGTGATATTCATCCCAGCGATCACAACGCACCACCGATGCCGCCGTTCCTATTGCATTATCGCTCTGATTTCTGGCTGGCTACCCAATTCTGCAAGAACGGTTTCGCCAGCAACGGCGCGCTGCCCCTTTACCACCAAAGGCTCAGTGCCGGCGGGCAGGTACACATCCACCCGGCTACCAAAACGGATGAGGCCCACCCGTTGACCGCCGGCGACAAAATCGCCTTCTTTCACGAACGACACAATCCGCCGCGCGACCAGACCGGCAATCTGCGTAAAACCAACCCGAACGCCGTCGGACCGCTCCACCAAAAAATGCTGCCGCTCGTTCTCATCGCTTGCTTTATCAAGGTCGGCGTTGAGAAATTTGCCCGCGATGTAGACAACGCGACGTATGGTACCAGAGATCGGCGTGCGGTTAATGTGCACATCGAACACGCTCATAAAAATGGAGACGCGCGTCAAAGGCTCCTGCCCCAGCGCGTCTGGTCCCGCCATTTCGGGCGGCGGCAGCACTTTTTCAATAAGGGTGATTAGGCCATCGGCCGGGCTGAGCACATAATGATCACCTATGCGTGTCGCCCGCTTTGGATCACGAAAGAAAGCGAGCACCCAAATCGTTATGCCAGCCATCGGCCAGGCCAATGTTTCCCAAGCCATATAGGCAAAAAAGACACAAATTGCGCCGGAGATGAGCGCGAATTTTCGGCCTTCGGGGTGAACCGGCGGAAATGACCATTTGGCCACGCCATCGCCGCGGTTTGATAATTCAGTGTTGGACATATCCTGCACTTAGTGACTTTACGCACATGATACAATCGTTAGCCGCGCCAAAGCCCTTAAATGCGAAACAAACCATGCGGTTTCCGCCTGCGCCCGCCCAAAGGTAATAGACCATAGCATAATCTGTGCACGGCGAGGTTGAATCTCTCGCCACCTTTGCTAAGGCCCCGACTGGAAATTTTGACTCTGCAGCGATGGAATGGACATACATATGGCGAAGATTAAGGTAAAAAACCCCGTCGTTGAGCTTGACGGCGATGAAATGACCCGCATCATTTGGCAATGGATCCGCGAAAAACTGATCTTGCCATACCTTGATGTTGAGCTGAAATATTATGACCTGTCGGTCGAAAAGCGTGATGAAACCGACGACCGCATCACCGTCGACTCCGCCAATGCGATAAAAAAATATGGCGTTGGGGTGAAGTGCGCCACAATTACGCCTGACGAGGCGCGGGTCGAAGAATTCAGCCTTAAGAAAATGTGGAAATCGCCCAACGGCACAATCCGCAACATTCTGGGCGGCGTGGTTTTCCGCGAACCGATCGTTATTGAAAATGTCCCACGGCTCGTTCCCGGCTGGACGGATCCTATCGTGGTTGGGCGTCACGCCTTTGGCGACCAATATAAGGCAACCGATACGCTCATCCCGGGCCCCGGCACGCTTCGTCTGGTGTTCAATGGCGATGACGGCAAAGACATTGATTTGGAAGTGTTCAAATTCCCTTCCCCGGGCGTTGCAATGGCGATGTACAATTTGGACGATTCGATCCGCGACTTTGCGCGGGCATCGATGAATTACGGCTTGGCGCGCGGATGGCCGGTCTATCTGTCGACCAAGAACACCATTTTGAAGGCATATGACGGCCGGTTCAAGGATTTGTTTGAGGATGTCTTTAACAACGAATTTAAGGACCAATTCGAAAAGGCAAAGATCACTTATGAGCATCGCCTGATCGACGACATGGTTGCCAGCGCCATGAAATGGAGTGGCAAGTTCGTTTGGGCCTGCAAAAATTATGATGGTGACGTGCAATCCGATACCGTGGCGCAGGGCTTTGGCTCGCTTGGCCTGATGACCTCGGTATTGATGTCGCCTGATGGCAAGACGGTCGAGTCCGACGCGGCACACGGCCCCGTCACTCGCCATTACCGTCAGCATGAACAAGGCAAAGCGACCAGCACAAACCCGATCGCGTCGATTTTTGCATGGACGCGCGGTCTGATATACCGCGGTAAGTTCGATGGCACCCCCGATGTTGTCCGCTTTGCCGAAACGCTGGAGCGCGTGTGCGTCGCCACGGTGGAAAGCGGCAAAATGACCAAGGATTTGGCAATCCTCATCGGCCCAGATCAGGCATGGATGACGACGGAGCAGTTCTTCAACGCCATCGTCGAGAATCTGGAAACCGAGATGGCCAATTGGAAATAAGCCAATCGTTTATTGAATATATTTTGGCCGCTGGAGAAATTCTGGCGGCCATTTTTTTGGATTGCACGCCAGAGCTATCTTTTTGCACTGCAATATAGCACATTGGCGATATGGCCGGTGAACTACACATTAAAGATTTAAGCGACGCAATCGTCATCCTTGGCGCAGCGGGTTTGGTCATCCCTGCCTTTGCGCGGTTCAAGATTACGCCGATTATCGGGTTCATCCTTATCGGCGTCGCGGTTGGCCCGGCCGGCCTCGGTTCGCTCGTCGGGCGGTTCCCTTGGCTGGAATGGGTGACAATAACCGAGCCGGAGGCGATGGAACCGTTTGCTGAATTTGGTATAATTCTGTTGCTGTTCTCCATTGGATTGGAACTTAGCTTTCCGCGATTGTGGGCCATGCGAAAGCTGGTGTTCGGCGTTGGCGCGGCGCAGCTATTGGGGTCTGCCGTGCTCATTGGCGGCGTGCTCTATTTGATGGGGCAAAACGGCCCGGGCGCAATGGGATTAGGGTTGGCGCTCGCCCTTTCTTCCACCGCATTGGTCCTGAAAATAACGGGCATAACCTCGCCCGTTGGCAAGGCCTCGTTGGCCATTCTGCTGTTTCAAGATGTCGCCATTGTGCCAATCATATTCCTGCTTGGCGCATTCGCCCCAAATACAGCGGGCGCTGGCTTGGGTGCGATTATCGATACTTTGTGGATGGGGGCATTGGTCATAGCCGGCATGATGATATTGGGACGCTACCTCCTGCCGCATGTGTTTAGCCAAGCGGCACGCACCAAAAGCCCGGAGGTTTTCCTCGCGGCCAGTCTTTTGGTCGTGATTGCATCCGCGCTAGCCACGGGGTTTGTTGGACTATCGCCGATCGTCGGCGCGCTTATTGCTGGCCTGCTGATCGCTGAAACCGATTACCATGGTGAGGTGGAGGCAATTACGGCACCGTTTAAGGGTTTGGCGCTTGGCGTATTCCTGATTACCGTTGGGATGCAGGTTGACTTGCGCGTCATAGCCGCGAATTGGCAAAGCCTAGCGGTCGCCGTCGTCGGCGTCATTATGATAAAGGCACTAGTCACAGGCGTGCTATTACGCGTGTCCGGCGCGCGGAGGGGGATGGCCGCAGAGACCGGCTTGTTAATGTCCAGCCCATCGGAAACCACGCTTATTGTGTTGGCAGCAGCGACCACAGCGCAGCTTATTCAGCCGGAAACCGCCGCCTTCTGGCAAATTGTCACCGCCATCGGTCTAACCATTACGCCAATCCTTGCCCGTGTCGGCCATGATGCCTCTCGTAGAATTGAGATGCGTGCCAGCGATAGCCAGGCCGACCAGATCGTTGAATCAACCGAACCGCGCACCGTAATCATTGGCTTTGGCCGTGTCGGGAAATTGATCGCCGATATGCTGCGCGCACACGACCGGGCGTTCATTGCCGTTGAGTCCGACATCGATGTTGTCGCGGAAGGCCGTCGGCAAGGATACACCATCATTTATGGCGATGTTTCGAGGCCCGAAATACTCGACCGCCTCCATTTGGGCCATGCGCAGGCGTTGGTGCTCACAATGGATGCCCCCGTTTTGATGGCAAGCCTCACCAAGAAAGTGCGCGCATGGTTGCCCGACCTGCCGATTATTGCGCGCGCGCGCGACACTCAGCACGCGGCGCAATTGTACCGCTTAGGCGTCACCGACGCGGTGCCGGAAACACTGGAATCCTCGCTGCAATTGTCGGAGTCGGTGTTAGGCAACATCGGCGTAGCGGCAGGCCCCGTTATCGTCTCGATTCATGAAAAGCGCGATGAAGTCCGCCATTGGCTAAAGGTCGCAGGAGAGCTCGACGAAATGCCCTCTCTAAAAAGTGGCGTCATGCCGTCCAAGGCAACAACCGCACAAACTTAAGTCGTAGTGCGCGTGCCCCTCTTTCCAACGGGCCGCACGCGGACTAGGGAATGACATTGCCTTTAATTTGAAAGCCCCCCGCCCATGACCGTGCACATCCGCGAAGCAGACATCATCGAATCCGTTGCCGACGCCCTGCAATTCATCAGTTTCTATCACCCGATGGATTACATCCGTGCGCTGGGCGATGCGTATGCAGCGGAGCAATCCCCGGCGGCCAAAGATGCGATAGCGCAAATCCTGACCAACAGCCGGATGTGCGCAGAAGGGCACCGCCCGATTTGCCAAGACACGGGCATTGTCTGCATTTTCGTTAAATGGGGACAGCAATGCCTGCTCGATTCGGACCGCTCGTTGCAGGAGGTTGTCGATGAGGGCGTACGCCGCGCGTATCTGAACCCGGAAAACAAATTGCGTGCGTCAATCCTTGCCGATCCGGCGTTCACTCGCCGCAACACGAAGGACAACACGCCATCGGTAATGCATGTGGAGATGGTGAAGGGCGACAAAGTGTCCTTCGATGTCGCGGCCAAGGGTGGCGGGTCGGAGAACAAGTCCAAGTTTAAGATGATGAACCCCTCCGATTCGATTGTCGATTGGGTGCTGGAAATGCTGCCGCAAATGGGGGCAGGCTGGTGCCCGCCCGGCATGTTGGGGATTGGTATCGGCGGTACAGCGGAAAAGGCCATGGTGCTGGCCAAAGAATCGCTAATGGGCACAATCGACATGGCGCAATTGAAAGCGCGCGGGCCAAAAAACGACATTGAGGCGTTGCGCATCGAAATCTTTGATAAAGTCAACGCATTGGGCATTGGCGCGCAGGGTTTGGGTGGGCTATCCACCATCCTCGACGTCAAAATCATGGACTATCCGACCCATGCGGCGTCGAAGCCGGTGGCGATGATCCCCAATTGCGCCGCCACCCGTCACGCGCACTTCACGCTGGACGGCAGCGGGCCGACCTATTTGGAGGCACCCAAGCTCGACGAATGGCCCGATGTACATTGGACGCCCGATGTCACGGCGAAGCGCGTCAATCTTGATACCCTAACGCCCGCCGAAGTTGCCAGCTGGAAACAGGGTGACCGGTTGCTGCTCAACGGAAAAATGCTCACTGGCCGCGATGCCGCGCACAAACGGATTAAGGATATGCTTGATGCAGGGGAGCCTTTGCCCGTCGATTTCGCGGGCCGCGTTATTTATTATGTTGGCCCGGTTGACCCTGTTGGCGATGAAGTTGTCGGCCCGGCGGGTCCGACCACCGCCACGCGCATGGACAGCTTCACCCGAATGATGCTGAGCCAAGGCCTGCTCGCTATGGTCGGCAAAGCGGAACGCGGGCCCGATGCCACCAAAGCGATAGCCGAAGGTAATAGCGCCTATCTCATGGCCGTCGGCGGCGCGGCCTATCTTGTCGCGCGCGCCATTAAAGGCAGCAAAGTCGTGGGTTTCGCTGATCTAGGCATGGAGGCGATTTATGAGTTCGAGGTCGCTGATTTCCCCGTCACCGTGGCAGTGGACAGTGAGGGCAACAATGTCCACCAGCTCGCGCCGCTGGTCTGGAAAGAAAAAATCGCGCGGGAGGGGTTGCTTACGCCATAGACGTTGACAATTTGGTCCAATATCCGTCATAACGTCCAAATGAAGACTTCAAGAAAATTTGCCAATCCCCTCTTTGTCATCGCCGCCGCCCTAACCCTGAGTGGATGCGGCCCCCATATCAATTTTGAGGTTCGCACGCGGGGGGGCCTTTCGGCCTTTTTCCGAGATGACGGCATGGCAAGCGCCGCGCTTTGCAAAAAACAAGTGCCGGACCATTTTTACCAAGAATTTGCCCGCTTCAACGGCAACACGGTGCGTGTCGTCTTACCTTATGGCGTTGCATGCCTAGAAACGCCTGACCAAAGACTTTTACGCACGTTTACAAATCGAGGCGGTTCCGGACCGCTATTTCGTTTTAATGAGGGACGTTGGTTTTGGATTTTTGCCGACAACCGTTTTGAAGAAATACCAAACGGGAAAGACCCAGTGAAATGGCAACCTTCATAACCGCCCATGGGAGCAAAACGGTCATTTGCGCAGGGGGCTTGGTCTGATTTTGCGGGGGAAAGACGGCACGCGCCGCCCTCCCCTTTCACCCACGGTCCGCTGCCTATTTAACTTTACAGGTATTGATGCCCAACACAGAATAGAGGCCACACCATCCGATCAGTCCGGTAGCCAACGGCACAACGCCGACATAGCCCCAAACGCCAATTGTACCCGTTGCCGCAAGAGCAATGAGCGCGCCGCCCACGACGACGCGTATTCCGCGATCCAGATTTCCTTCGTTCTTTTTCATGATAGTCTCCTGAGCATTGCGCAACCGAGTCGTTGCGTTACATGCGCTTTACGGCAAATGCCCGGCGCTGTCGGTGACAAAGTCACACACGATTGCATCCTTTACCCATCGCCCTTTGCCAAAGACTGCAACGCAGCGCGATCATTTAAGGTGATCGAACCCCGCGCTTGTTCGATCCAGCCCATGCGCACCATGTGGCCCAGTTGACGGCTGATTGCCGCCCTTCCCGATCCCGTCTCATGCGCCAATGTTTCATGGGTTGCCGCAACGACAGTGCGTGGTCCCGCCAAATTCAGCAAGGCGCGCGCAAGCCGCACTTCCAAACTGGCGAGCGCAATATCTTCAACCCGCGCTTCAAAATCCGCAAAACGATGCGCCACCGCCAGAAATAGGGCATTGCGGAACGCGCAATCATTGGCCAAGCACGCTTGAAAAACGGCGGCTGGAACAATCTCGCCGATGACATCGCTCTCGGCAATGCCCTCTGCGCCATAATCCCGTCCTTCGATTAAGCAGCGGAAGGTCTGTAAGCAAACCTCCCCCGCCGTCACGCGGTAAAGCGTGATTTCGCGGCCATTAACCCCTGTTAGTGATACCCGAATTGCACCACTTCGAATGACCACAAACCCCGCGCAGGCATCACCTGGTCGGAACAGTACAGTGCCTGCCGGATAGTGAAGCGGGATGGAGGCAGGTTTGGATGTCTCAAGCGGCATGGCATCGGTATGCGCCGCCGCCAAACACTGCACAACTGTTGATTGCATTGTGACGGTAACTCTTCCATCCTCTCCAAACATCAAAAATGGGAATCGCACATGCGTAAGAATTTGGCTGTTGCCGGTATTGTTTGTTTCGGACTAGTTCTGGGCGGCGTTTTCTATTTGCGGCAGTCTCCCGATGGTCCCGCGCAAGCGATCAAGAAAGCGGCAAAAACTAAAGCATCCATTGAGGCAACCGTCCCGCTCGCCATTGGAGCAAAGGCACCAGCATTCAAAACACAAGGGGCGTTGGACGGCAAACCCTTTGCTGTCTCCCTCGCCGGGATGTTGGAGGAAGGGCCGTTGGTACTCTATTTCTTCCCCAAAGTGTTCACCCAAGGATGCACCTTGGAGGCGCGCGAATTCGCCGAGAAAACGCCCGAATTCAATGCAATCGGCGCAAATATCATTGGCATGTCGGGCGACGATTTGAATGGCCTCACACGTTTCGGCGCGGAGGAGTGCCGCGACAGCTTTGCCGTAGCGCAAGCAACGCCGGACATTATCGACGGCTATGGCGTCGCCGTTGCGCCGGGGGCCAAAATGACCAATCGCGTTAGCTTTGTTATCGATCAAACCGGCACTGTCCGCTTCGTCCATAGCGCTCCCGATTATAAGGATCATGTCCGGCTAACGCTTCAGGCGGTCAAAGAACTCCAAGGAGACTCGCCGTTGGAAGCCGTGGGTCTGTAACCTACTTACCGCGCGCGGTTTTAGCTGTATTCACGGCGGAAGCGTCATGCCGCCGCCGAAAATACCCGAAGTTCG
The DNA here is from genome assembly GCA_041739175.1 of Sphingomonadaceae bacterium. Taxonomy (GTDB): domain Bacteria; phylum Pseudomonadota; class Alphaproteobacteria; order Sphingomonadales; family Sphingomonadaceae; genus JBGSSR01. The sequence continues at coordinate 2,401 of JBGSOJ010000045.1, read as the reverse complement.
AAAAATTGCCAGAGATGGCATTATTTCTTTGCCATCGGCCAAACCTGAATTTACGCTGATCGCAATAGGGAGAGCCAATATGACTGACTTACCGACAACCACCCGCCAATTGACCAGCACTATTAGCAGCGCAGGCGCATTAACGCTTCGCCTCGAACAACAGCCATTGCCTGCGCCGGGCCCAGATGAAGTGATCGTCAAATTGGAGGCTGCACCAATTAATCCCTCTGACCTTGGTCTGATGTTCGGCGTCACCGATTGGAGCCAGGCCACCGGCAGCGGCGACGGCGACGATGCAATCATCACGGTGCCAGTGCCCGGTCATTTAATGCGCCATGTCGCCAACCGGCTCGACAAAGCCATGCTGCCCGGCAACGAAGGGTCCGGTACGGTCATCGCCGCCGGGGAATCGGACGCGGCGCAAGCCATGATCGGCCGCCGCGTGGGGATGATGGGCGGCGCCATGTATGCCGACTATCGCACTATCAAACTCATGAACTGCTTGCCCCTGCCCGATGGTGTTCGCGCCAAACAAGGCGCATCGTGCTTCGTCAACCCATTGACCGCGCTTAGCTTTGTCGAAACCATGCGTGATGAGGGCCACACAGCCATCGTCAATACCGCAGCCGCGAGCAATTTGGGGCAAATGCTGGTCCGTCTATGCGCAGCAGAGGGCATTGAACTTGTTTCGATCGTCCGTAAGGCCGAACAAGAGGCGATTTTGCAGGCGGTGGGTGCAAAACATATCCTCAACAGCGAAGCGGAAGATTTCCTGTCCGCGCTGACCACAAAACTCATCGAGACGGATGCGACATTGGCGTTCGATGCGATTGGCGGCGGCAAGATGGCCGGACAAATCTTGTCCTGCATGGAGCAAGCGCAGGTATCAAAAATGACGGAATACAGCGTCTATGGCTCCACACGGCATAAGCAGGTCTATATTTACGGCATGCTGAACGCCGCGCCGACGGAATTGCCGCGCAACACTGGCTTTGCTTGGGATGTCGGCGGGTGGCTGCTTACGCCGCGCTTACAGAAAGGTGGGATCGCCAAGGCGGTAGCCATGCGGCAGCGGGTGGCGGACAATCTCACCACGATTTTCGCGAGTGAGTATAGCCACGAAATTGCTCTGGCCGACGCCGTCAATCTGGACACGATGATGGGCTATGCGGCCAAGCGGACTGGGGAGAAGTATTTGATTGTGGGGTAACGTTCGGGAAAGCGAAGGCTTCACACCATGAAACTTTCCCCGCAGCCACAGGCACCCTTGGCGTTCGGATTGTTGAACACGAAACCGGCCTGAAAATCATCCTCGACCCAATCCATGCTGCTGCCGACCAGATACAGCACCGATGCGCCGTCGATGTAGAACACGCCGCCCGGGGTCACGATTTTCTCATCGAACTTCGCTTCTTCGGTCACATAATCGACGGAATAGGCCAGCCCGCTGCACCCGCGTTTGGGGGTTGAGAGTTTGACGCCGATGACGCCGTCAGGCGCGGCGGACATCAAATGCGCAATGCGCGCCTCGGCGGCAGGGGTCAAAGTGACGGCGGCGGGCAGTGTGCGGGTGCTCATTATAGCATTCCCAATTCTAATTTCGCTTCGTCACTCATCTTTCCGGGGTCCCAAGCAGGGTCCCAGACCAGATTGACCTCGGCGTGGCTAACCCCAGGCACGCTGCCCACTTGAATTTCGACTTCGGCAGGCATCGATTCCGCGACCGGGCAATGCGGCGTGGTCAGCGTCATCGCGACACTCGCATAGCCATTCTCGTCTACTTCAACCCCGTAAATCAGGCCGAGATCATAGATGTTGACCGGAATTTCGGGATCAAAAATGCCTTTTAGCCGCTCAATAATCGCCTCATACACCGCACCGCCAGGCTCGGTTGCTGACGCCGTCACCGGTGCTTCCGTAAGAAAGCCGGAGAGATAATCCCGCTTACGTTCCAATTTCTGGACAGGCGATTCGACCGTTTCGTCGATGACATCGGCCACGCGAGCTCGCGCCGGTCTTTCGACACTATCAACGGCCTCCACGGCGAATTTGTGATCTTCGTTCATAAGTCTTCACCCAAAAATGCGTGTCACACGGTGCACGCCCCTGATTAATGCCTCAATGTCGCTGCTATCGCTATAGATCCCGAAACTGGCGCGGGCCGTCGCGGGGACGTTCAAATGCGCCATCAAGGGCTGCGCACAATGATGCCCCGCGCGGATGGCGACGCCCGCCTCATCCATTATGGTGGCGACGTCGTGCGGATGCACCCCCTCCACCGCGAAGCTGACGATGCCAAGCGAGTCGGCCGGCCCGAACAGGCGCACCGAATTGATAGCGGACAGCGCATCGCGCGCCTCCGCCACCAGCGCGCGTTCGTGCCGCTCCACCGCCGCCAGAT
>JBGSOJ010000023.1:0-7669 GCA_041739175.1 Sphingomonadaceae bacterium | reverse complement strand
GTTACCTCCCTTTGCCGCAAGCGCGCAGCGCGGCGATGGTCGCCGCAATCGAAAGCCTGACCGAAACATGAGGGCCGCATTATGACTGACCGCTATCTGAATTGGGCCAATGACGGCGCCGATTGGCCGCACCATGAGGCCAGCCGCTTTGTCGCCGCCGATGGCTATCAATGGCACGTGCAGGAAATGGGCGCAGCCGATGCTCCGCCCTGCCTCCTCCTCCACGGCACCGGAGCGGCAACGCATAGCTGGCGCGGGGTAATGCCGTTGTTGGCGGCGCAGTATCGCGTGGTGGCGGTGGACCTGCCCGGCCATGGCTTTACCAAGCCGAACAACGCGCGCAAAGTGACCTTGGACGGGATGGCGGCATCCTTGGCGGCGTTGCTCAGCGAGTTGGCGGTCGCCCCCGCCCTCATCGTCGGGCACAGCGCGGGTGCGGCGATTGGTGCGCAGATGATCCTCGACCAGAAATGGCGCGCGCCTTTGGTGGGCTTTACCCCCGCGCTGATGCCCTTCCCCGGCCTCGCGGCGCGGTTGTTTCCGCAGCTTGCCAAAATGCTGTTCACCAACCCGTTTATTTCGATTATTTTCAGCCGCATGGCGCGTTCACCGGGCGAAGCGGTCAAGTTCCTGAAACGCGCCACGGGCTCCCACATCGACGCGGCAGGCGGGCTGTATTACACCCGATTGTTTGGGACATCGGGGCACTGCGACGGGGCAATCCGGATGATGGCAAACTGGCAATTGGAACCGTTACGCGACCGGTTGGTTACATTGCAATCGCCGGTGTTACTGGTCCATGCGGCCAATGACGCGGCGATAAAGAAGGACGCGGTGCTGGCGGCGGCGGCGCTGATACCCGGGTGCGAAGTGCACGAAATGGCGGGCCTAGGCCACCTCGCGCACGAAGAAGACCCCGGCCAAGCGGCGGGCATCATCGCCGAATTTATGGCGCGGCACATAGCCGCCACTTAGGAGACGAATATGGGCGCGGATAGCATGGACAACATGGGCTGGATCGAAATCATCTTCGTCGGCGTGGTGGCGTTGGGCTTTGGCTTTTGGCAATTGTGGTCGGTGAACAGGGATATTGCGAAGGATAAGGTGGAGAAAGACCGAGATTCGTAGGTTTAGGCGCTAAACCTCCCGCGGCATCTTATACGGCAGCATAAACTGCACCACCGGATTGACCAATCGGTCGAGCGAGATGCTTTCCTGTACCGCGACCACGCTCTCCCCGAACAGGCGCGATGCCACCGTTGACCGCGCGTAGAACGGCGAATCCTCCCACGTCTTGACCACCGATGCCAACCCCTTATCCGCCCGCGTCTGGCGTTTCATGGCCCACCACGTGCGCGGCAGGGGGGCGACGAGGGGCAATTCCTCCTCACGCGGAACGCCGTCGGCCCCGAACCGCAGCGCGCTGCCGAAATGGGTGCCGTCGCGGCGTTTGCCTTCGTAAATCACCGCCACTTGCGCGTCCCGACCATGGCCCAGATGCGCGCGGGACCAGTGCCAGCTTTGAAAGCCGTCTTCAATCGGTTCGCTGCCGCAATTGGAGTCGAGATAGGCGCTGCCCGTCCATTGCACATCGGGCGCATCCATTTTGACCTCTATATGAGCGCGTGGGGCTATAGCTTGCCAGCAGTGGCGACCCGCCGGGTCCAGCTTAAAGCCGCGTGTGTTGAGCATTTCCGGCGTCAGGACAATCTGCCCCTTCACCCGCCGCCGCCATGGGATGCCAAGGCGGATGTCGCGTTCCTCTATGTCGATGATGAGCTTGTCATTGTCCCAGCGCATCGCGCTTGGCCCGATTTGTAAGCAATCGCACTCCTGCCGCGTATCCGCTTCGCCGCGTTCGGTCATCACCCATCGGCCGCCCTTGCCATAAAGCGCAATGTTGAGGCAGCTATGGTCAATCGGAATATCGCGGCCCGATTGCTTGTAATAGGGCGAAAACACACTGCCCAAAAAGCCGATGATGGTCAGGCCGTGGCGTCCATCACCGCTGATCGCGTCGATGTACCACCAACGGTATCCTTGCGGCGGGACATGCGTGTCAAAGGTCGGTCGGCCAAGATCGCTTCGCTCGCCAGCCTGCCCGATAAGGCGGCCATCGGCACGCCCGCGCCAGGATGCGTCGCCCCGCCCGCGCAATAAAGCCCACGGATCGCTGTCCGGCTGCCGGGCCGGAGGAAGGACGCCGCCCACCCGTGCGAGGCCCGTCCATAAAGCGCTCCCCCCGTCGCGGGAAAGAGCGTCGAAAAGTCGCTCGGCGTCACCAATTGGTGCGGCAACGGATTGTCCAGCTCCAGCCCGCATTGGGACAGGCGGTTCAACATGGTCCGGGTGCATTGCTCTTTCTCCTGCGGCGAATAAATGTGGCGGTCGCCATTGGCGGGCGCGTTGACGATGATTTGAAGGCGTTCTGCGCCGTCGGGCGTGTGACCCGCCCCGCGATCCAGGGCGCAGACATAGGCGGTGGGGTCGGCGGGCGGGCGGCCCTGTTTGATGGCGGCAAATTCGGCGGCGTAATCGGGGGAGAAGAATACGTTGTGGTGGTCCAATGGAAAGCCCGTGGGCTTTGCCTTCGCTAACCAGACGAGCGCGGATAACGACCGCGCCTTGTCCGGCACCTTACGCGCCGCCTTCGCCGCGCCGCCGCCCAGCAAGCCATCGGCCAATGCCGCCGGATCACCGTTGAATACCACATGGCTGGCCGGAATATGTTCGCCGGAGGAAAGCGTCACGCCAGTCGCCGCGCTGCGCTGCGCCGTGATTTCAGACACCGCCGCGCCATAGCGAAACACCGCGCCCTTTTCCTTGGCCAGCCTCTCCAGTGCGCGGGCAAGCGCGCTCATCCCGCCGTCAATCGCCCAGACCCCCTGCGCCTCGACATGCGCAATCAACATCAAGGTCGCGGGGGTCAGGAACGGCGATGACCCGCAATAGGTGGTGTATCGGCCAAATAATTGCAGCAGGCGCGGATCGTCGAAATGCTCCTTCAGAACTTTCCAAAGGCTTTCGTAAGGGCGAATGTCGATCAGCGCCTTCACCCGCCACAGCCCAATGCGCCACATTAGCCCCGGCGGATAGGTTTTCGAATCGCGCAGGAATGGCTTGTCGAGAATATCGAAAATGCGCTTCGCCTCACGCGAAAAGCTCTTGAACCCTGCCGCTGCCTTTGCGCCCGCGAAGTCGCCGATGGCGTCCGCGCTTTGTGCTGGGTCGGCGTAGAGGTCCAACCGTTCGTCTGCGCTCCACGCGTGGCGCGCCAACCGGTCGGCGCGGTGGAGCGTGAGATAATCGGCGGCATCGGCTCCGGCGGCGGCGAAGATGTCCTCAATCACGCCGCGCATGGTGAACACCGTTGGGCCAGCATCGATGAGCGCATCATCTACGGCAAGCTGCCGCACTTTACCCCCGGGGGTGGCCTCTTTTTCCAGCACTGTCACCGAAACCCCGCGCGCGGCAAGCAGCACGGCGCAGCACAGCCCGCCTATCCCTGCCCCGACAATCACGGTGGTGCCTGTATCGGTGTTTCCGGCGCTCATTCCGCCCCGCCTCCAATTTATAAACTTTGCATTTGACGGCAGGGTAACAGAAGTCCAATTAAATGGATAATTATTTATGTCCAAAAATATCGACACTTTTGCGCCCAAGCCCCGCACCCTTTGGACGCGGTGGGTGATGCGCCGCAATGCGATCCTTGGCAGCGCGGCGTTTCAGCGTTGGGCCTCGCGCACCCCCATTTTCCGCGGTGTTTCGCGGCGGAGGGCGGCGGCGCAGTTCGATATGTTGGCGGGCTTTGTCTATACACAGGTGCTCTTGAGCTTTGTGGAGGCGGGCTTGATTGAATTCCTCAATGGCGATTTGCGCACCGATGCGGAGATTGCCGCGCATATCGGCCTTGGCGCGCACGCCACCGACCGCTTGTTAAAGGCGGGCGCGGCCTTGCAACTTGCCGAGTCGCCGCAATCGGGGCTGTGGACCTTGGGCGAAGCGGGCGCGCCGCTGTCCGCTAACCCCGGCGCAATGGCAATGATCCGGCACCATCCCTTGCTGTATCAGGATTTGGCCGACCCGCTGGCGTTGCTCCGCGCCGACCGGGGGGAGGAAACCGCATTGTCCGCCTATTGGACTTATGCGGCGAAAGGTGATGCTAGGCCAGAAGATGCCGCGCCCTATTCCGCGCTGATGGCGGCGACGCAGCCGATGGTGTCGGCGCAAATTTTGGACGCTTATGACTTCGCGCAGCACAAAAAGATGCTCGACATTGGCGGCGGTTCGGGGGCGTTTGCGCAAGCGATTGCGGCGGCCACACCTGCGTTGCAATGCGGCATATTCGACCTGCCCGATGTCGTTACGGTATCGAAAGAACGAATCGCTGCCGCCCCCGAATCGGCGCGCATCGCATTTCACGCGGGCAGCTTCAAAAGCGGGGATTTGCCCGGCGGATACGACCTGATGACCCTTGTGCGGATTTGTCACGACCATGACGATGATGTGGTTAATGATTTATTAGCAAGCGTTTATAGCGCGCTACCCAAAGGCGGGCGGCTCCTGATTGTTGAGCCAATGGCGAACGCGGCGCACGCGACTCGCATGGGCGATGCCTATTTCGGGCTGTATCTTTGGGCGATGGGGTCGGGCCGCCCGCGCGGCGCGTCCGAATATAGTGACATTCTGCACAAGGCCGGATTTGCGCGGGTTAGCGCAGTCAAAACCGCGCTGCCCATCATTACCAGCGCGCTTGTCGGAATTAAATGACACTTTAATTGTCCAATTAATTTGACATTCCTGTGTGTTCCGATAGTTTGACACATCGAAGAGTTCCCTCATCATGGACTCACCCCCCGGTGTCGGCATCCGCTGTCGGCCCCGCCACCGGCCTTGCAGGAAGGAGTGTCAGATATGGAAACATCCGCCATCCTCTTTGCGGCCCCCGGTGCATTGGAATTCCGTGACGTAGCGCTCACCGACATGGGCAGCGCCGATGTGTTGGTCGAAATCCATTATAGCGGGATCAGCACGGGGACGGAGAAATTGCTCTGGACCGGCCAGATGCCGCATTTCCCCGGCATGGGCTATCCGCTTGTGCCCGGATATGAGTCGGTTGGCCGGATTGTTGACGCGGGCGCGGACCATCAAAGCCGCATTGGTGAGTGGGTCTTTGTCCCCGGCGCAAGCTGCTATCGGGACGCACGCGGCCTGTTCGGCGGTGCGGCGAGGCGGATTATCCTGCCGTCGGCCCGCGCGATGCCGGTCGATGAGAGCCTCGCCGAAAAGGGCATATTATATGCGCTGTCGGCCACCGCCTTACACGCGATTGCGCACAACGAAGTGCCACAGCTTATTATCGGCCATGGCATCCTTGGCCGCCTGATCGCGCGCCTGACGATCGCATCGGGCGCGCCTGCGCCTGTCGTGTGGGACATCAACCGCGCGCGGCAAGGCGGCGGCGAAGGCTATAATGTCATCCACCCCGATGACGATGACCGCCGCGACTATGCGCGTATCATTGACGTCAGCGGCGATGCCTCCTCCATCAACGCCTTTATCGGCCGTCTGGCCAAGGGCGGCGAGTTGGTGCTCGCCGGATTTTACAGCCAACCGATCAGCTTCGCCTTCGCCCCCGCGTTCCAGCGCGAGGCGCGGTTGCGCATTGCCGCCGAGTGGCAACCCGATGATTTGGCCTCCATCCACGCGATGGTCCAATCGGGCAGCCTTAATCTCGACGGCCTGATAACCAGCATGGAGCCCGCGCAAAACGCCGCCCACGCCTATCCCGAAGCCTTTGAAAACCCCGAGTGCCTGAAAATGGTGCTCGACTGGAGAGAATGCGAATGACGATGCTCGATACAGATGCCTTGCGTGATGAGGCCGCCATCGAACCCGATCCCGTTCACACGGGTGAAGTGAAGAAGGAAACGCAGATTATCGCCATTTACGGCAAGGGCGGCTCTGGCAAGAGCTTCGCCTTGTCGAACCTTAGCTATATGATGGCGCAACAGGGCAAGCGCGTGTTGCTTATCGGTTGCGACCCGAAATCGGACACCACCAGCCTGTTGTTTGGCGGCAAATCCTGCCCCACCATCATCGAAACCTCCAGCCGCAAGAAATTGGCGGGCGAGGAAGTCGGCATCGAGGATGTCTGCTTCCAACGCGATGGCGTGTTTGCAATGGAACTGGGCGGACCCGAGGTTGGCCGGGGTTGCGGCGGGCGCGGGATTATCCACGGCTTTGAGCTGCTGGAGAAATTGGGCTTCCACGATTGGGGCTTTGATTTTGTCCTGCTCGATTTCCTCGGCGATGTCGTTTGCGGCGGTTTCGGCCTGCCGATTGCGCGCGATATGTGTCAGAAAGTGATTGTCGTCGGATCGAACGACTTGCAATCGCTCTATGTCGCCAATAACGTTTGCAAGGCGGTCGAATATTTCCGCAAAATGGGCGGCAATGTCGGCGTTGCGGGCATGATCATCAACAAGGATGACGGCACCGGCGAAGCGCAAGCCTTTGCCGAGGCGGTCGATATTCCCGTGCTGATTGCCATCCCCGCGAACGAGGATATTCGCCGCAAATCGGCCAATTATCAAATCATCGGCACGCCGGACAGCGAATGGGGCAGCCTGTTTGCCACATTGGCTGAAAATGTCGCCAGCGCCCCGCCACAACAGCCGCGCCCGTTGGAGCAAGACGGCCTGCTTGGCCTGTTCTCCCCCGATGAAGTCGGCGGCAACATCCAACTCGTCCCCGCAACGCAGGCCGATATGCGCGGCGGCACGTACGAAATCAAACCCTCGCTTGAGGTGATTTATGATGAGGTTTGAGCGTTGAACGATCCTGTCGCCCTTAATGATAGCACCGCCGACACGGCACCGCGTACCCGCGACCGCATGGACGTGACCGCTGCGCCGGAAGGTGAAAGCGGTTGCCACGGCGGTAAGGAAACGATGCTGGCCGCCGCGAAAAAGGCGGGCAAGACGGAAATTCTCGACCGTTATGCCGCCGATTATCCTGTCGGCCCGCATGACCAACCGCAATCGATGTGCCCCGCATTCGGGTCACTGCGCGTCGGCCTTCGGATGCGCCGCACCGCCAGCATATTGTCCGGCTCCGCGTGCTGCGTCTATGGTCTTACCTTCACCTCACACTTCTATGGCGCGCGGCGCAGCGTGGGCTATGTCCCGTTTAGCTCGGAAACTTTGGTCACCGGCAAGCTCTTTGAGGACATTAAGGAAGCCGTCGAGCAGATGGCCGATCCCGAAAAATACGACACGATTGTCGTCACCAATTTGTGCGTCCCCACCGCCAGCGGCGTGCCGCTCCGCCTGTTGCCCGATGCCATTAATGGGGTCAGGATCATCGGCATTGATGTCCCCGGCTTTGGTATCCCCACCCATGCCGAGGCGAAGGATGTGCTCGCCGGCGCGATGCTGAAATACGCGCGGGAGGAGGCCGAACAAGGCCCCGTTGCCGCGCCCGCGTCGCTGCCCGACCGGCCATCGGTGACGCTTTTGGGTGAAATGTTCCCCGCCGACCCGATGGGCATCGCGCACATGCTGGAGCCTTTGGGCCTCGCCGCCGGTCCTGTGGTGCCAACCCGCGAGTGGCGTGAGCTATATGCCGCATTGGACGGCGCAGTCATTGCCGCAATCCACCCCTTCTA
>JBGSOJ010000004.1:0-2339 GCA_041739175.1 Sphingomonadaceae bacterium | reverse complement strand
TGCCCAGAACCGCCAATGACCCGCCAAGCCCGATGATATGGTCCACGCATTCCAGCACGACGTCGATCCCCTTTTGCCAGCTTAACCGGCTGATCAGGATGAACAACGGACCGTCGTTTCGCTTTAGGCCGAATATTTTCTCAACGGCGCGTTTGTTGGCGGGGCGTTTGGAGAGCGTTTTGGCGGTGAAGTGCGCTTTGATTGCGGGGTCGGTGGCGGGGTTCCATTGCGCCGTATCGATGCCATTAACAATGCCATGCACCCGCCCCTCGCGGCTTTGGACGAGGCCCTCCAGCCCCATGCCGAACTCAGCATGGCGCACTTCGCGCGCGTAGGTGGGGCTCACCGTTGTGATGGCATCGGCGCATTCCATGCCCGCCTTCAGGAAGCCGACGCCGCCGTGATATTCCACGCCGTCCATCGCAAAGGCGTGCGGCGGCAGGCCCAAATGCGGGAAAATATCGGCGCTGTAATAGCCTTGGAAGGCCATATTGTGGATGGTCATCACGCTTTTGGGCGCCGCTCCGGCGGGCGCATAGCGCAGATATGCGGGGGCAAGCGCCGCCTGCCAATCGTGCGCGTGCAGGATGTCGAACGCCTGCCCCTTGACCGCGCCACCTGCCACATCGGCCGCCGCGCGCGCAAAGGCCGCAAACCGCCGCCAATTGTCTCCCCAATCATGCCCCGCATGGTCGGCATAGGGACCGCCATCGCGATCGAAAAATGCGGGCGCATCGAGCACGAACAGCGGATGTCCGCCGATCTCCGCGCGCAAAATCCGCGCCTCGACCCCGAACAAGTCGGCATATTGGTGCACAGCTTTGCCCTTCGGCAACGCGCGCATGACGGCGGGATAGCCGGGCACGAAGCTGCTCATCGCCACGCCGTCGCCGGATACCGCCCCCGGCAAAGCGCCCGCGACATCGGCCAGTCCGCCGGTTTTGATCAGCGGCACCATCTCCGATGCCACGGATAGGACGGATATAGTCATTGTTGGTTTACTCCGGCAGTTCGTCGATCATCTTTTTGGTGATCAGGCACACGCCCTTGTCGGTGCGGCGGAAGCGGCGGTTGTCGAGTTCTGGGTCCTCCCCCACCACCAATCCTTCGGGGATGCGCACGCCGCTGTCGATAATGACTTTGGACAGCCGCGCATGGCGGCCAATGTTGCAGTAAGGCAGGATGACGGCCTCATCCACGCTGGAAAAGCTGCCCATTTTGACGCCGGTGAAGAGCAGGCTGCGTTTTGCAAGGGAACCCGACACGATGCAATCCTGTGAAATGAGCGAGGAAATCGCATGGCCCCTGCGCCCCTCCTCATCGTGCACAAACTTGGCCGGAGCGGCAACGATCTGGTCGGTCCAAATCGGCCAATCACGGTCGTATAGGTTCAATTTCGGCACGGTATCGGTCAGGTCAAGGTTGGCCTCAAAATAGGCATCCAATGTCCCGACATCGCGCCAATATTCCTCAATCTGCTCGGCGGCACGGACGCAGGAGTCGGTGAAACGATGCGCCACGGCTTTGCCATGCTTTACGATATGCGGGATAATGTCGCCGCCAAAATCGCGCTTACTGTTGGGGTCATTGGCATCGCGGATCAATTCGGCGAACAGAAATTCGGTGTCGAACACATAGATGCCCATACTGGCCAGCGCATTGTCAGGATCGCCGGGGATGGACGGCGGATCCTTCGGCTTTTCGACGAATTCCACAATCTGGCTTTTGTCATCGACCTTCATCACACCAAAGCCAGTGGCGTCCATACGCGGCACGACGAGGCAGCCAACGGTAACATCCGCGCCGGAATCGACGTGCTGTTGCAACATCAATTCATAATCCATTTTGTAGATATGATCGCCCGCCAGAATGACCATGTATTTGGGCGCGTGCGCGGCGATAATGTCGATATTTTGGTACACCGCATCGGCGGTGCCTTCGTACCAGAGCAATTCCGAAATACGCTGCGACGCGGGCAGGATATCGAAACTTTCATTCCGTTCGGGGCGCATGAAATTCCATGCGCGCTGCATATGGCGGATAAGGGAGTGCGCTTTATATTGCGTCGCCACCCCAATGCGCCGGATGCCGGAGTTGATGGCGTTGGACAGCGCGAAATCGACAATCCGGCTCATGCCCCCGAAATAGACCGCCGGTTTTGCGCGCCGGTCGGTTAGTTCCATCAATCGGCTGCCGCGCCCACCGGCGAGGACATAGGCCATGGCATCGCGGGCCAGTGGGGATTGTCGTTTCGGTTGCATTGCTCTCTCCCTTTTTTGGCCCTTATTGCGGCCGTTTGTCTATCCTTGATACTCCAGCATGATCGTCGAAAGCGGCGG
>JBGSOJ010000002.1:0-7016 GCA_041739175.1 Sphingomonadaceae bacterium | reverse complement strand
CCGACCCGCGCGCGCCGCACCGGTCCTTGCGCATTAGCAACACGCGCAGCAGCGATGAGGTTACGGCCAACGATACCGGCATGGCGCGGGACAGCCATTTCGGCATCGATATTATGCGCGAACGCATGGCCTCTATTGGCGGCTCATTGCTATGGGATATGACCAAGGATGGCAGCGTTACGGTGCTTGCGCAATTGCCGCCGCAGGGCCGCGCGCGATGACGGTGCGGATTGTCATTGTCGATGACCACGCGCTCGCCCGCGAAGGGCTAAAAGCGGTCCTGTCCAACGACGCCTTTGATGTAGTGGCGGAGGCGGCGACGGGCGAGGAAGCGATTGATATGGTCATCGCCCACACGCCGGACATCGTGCTGATGGATGTCCGGCTTGGCGCGGGGATTGACGGGTTGGAGGCAACGCGGCGCATTGCCGCGCTGGGCCTAGGGGCGCGGGTGTTGATGCTGTCGCTGCACGATATGCCGGCCTATGTGCGCGAGGCGATTGCGGCAGGCGCAGCGGGTTATGTCCTGAAAGATTCCTCAATCGACGATTTGCGGTTGGCGATTGGCCAAGTGATCGCGGGGCATAGCGTCATCCCGCTGAATTTGGCCAGCGCAGCGATGCGCGGCGTGGATACCGCCGCACGGCCCGCCGATTTGATTGCATCGCTGACTGAGCGCGAACGGCAAGTGCTTGATTTGGTGGCCGAAGGGCTGACCAACAAATCGATTGCCCGCGCGCTGGCGATTAGCCCCGCGACAGTGAAGGCGCATGTGGAGCGGATTATTGCCAAATTGGGCGTCGCCGACCGGACACAAGCGGCGGTGATAACGGCGCAGGCCCGCGCGTTGCACCAACAGGCGCGATTATGAGCGGGGCCAAAAACGGCGCGATGCCGTCCATAACCCAATTTTGGGCCAACCGCCGATTGGCGTTGAAAGGCATTGTGGTTGTCACTTTGCCTTTGGCCATTTTGCTGAGCGCATTGGTGCTGCTTTATTTCGCCAGTTCCGCCGGGGTGCGCGCCGAAAATGATGTCCGCCGCGCCTTTGCCATCCAACGCGACGCCTATCAGGTGCACGCCTTACTCGCCGAAGCCGCCGCCGGGGTGCGCGGCTATGCGCTTACGGGGCAGGAGCGGTTTTTGGAACCCTATCGCAAGGCGGAGGCGGATTTGCCCGCAACCATGGCGCGGCTGGATAAAGTCATCCAAGACGCAGAAGTGCGCGCGCGGTTCAACCGCATCAACGACCTTACCACGCGAAAGCGGGAGGGATTGGCCGGGATTGTCGCGCTGGCGGAGCGCTTTGGCCCACGCGGCGGCGACACGGCAGTCATTGAGCGCGCGCTGGTCGCCAACAAAATCGTGCTTGACGACATGCGCCGCGAAATCGATTTGCTGCAACAGCGCGAAAGCATCCTTCTGAATGAACGCAGCCAAAGGGTGGAGGATGTCCGCAATTGGTTCTTGACGCTGACCGGGATTAGCGCGGTCATCGGCCTTCTCGGCAGTCTTGCGGCGGTCTATCTTTTTTCCACCGGCATTGTTCGGCGCGTGCAAATGTTGGAGGCGAATGCCGAATTGTTGGCGCGGGGTGAAGCCTTGAACGATATGCCATTGGAGCGCGATGAAATCGGACAACTGGCCGAACGGCTCTCCCAGGCAAGTGCCTTGCTGCGTGGGAGGGAACAGGATTTGCGCGATAGTGAGGAGCGTTTCCGCCTCGTCATCGAGGAGGTGCGCGATTATGGCATTTTTGCGCTGGACCCCGATGGCCATGTGACCAGTTGGAATTTGGGCGCGCAACGGATCAAAGGGTGGGAGGCGGACGAGGTGCTCGGCGACCATTTCAGCCGCTTTTACCCGCCCGAAACCCGCGATTTTATGCCGCACGAGATGCTGGGCCGCGCCACCCAAACGGGCACAGCAGAAGATGAAGGCTGGCGCTTGCGCAAGGACGGCAGCCGGTTTTGGGCCAATGTCGTCATCACCGCTTTGCATGATGAACATGGCGAATTGCGCGGCTTTGCCAAAGTCACCCGCGATATGACCGAACGCCGTCGTTCCGAAGAAGCGCTGCGTCAGGCACGCGAGGAAGCAATCGCCGCCAATCTCGCCAAAAGCGATTTTCTCTCGCGCACCAGCCACGAATTGCGCACACCCATGGCGGCGATTTTGGGCTTTGGCCAGTTGTTGGAGCTGGACGAGGATCAATTTGAACCGCGCCACCGCGAGGCGATCGACCAAATCATGAAGGCAGGGCGGCATTTGTTGTCGCTCATCAACGACCTGCTTGATATTTCCAGCATTGAGGCCGGTGGCGCGGAATTGGTGGCGCAATCCTTGAATATGGATGAAATCGTGGCAGAAGTACACGCTCTGGCCGCGCCGATTGTGGCGGCGGCGGGGCTGACCTTTTCCTTGGAACTGCCGGACAAGGGGTTGACGGCGTGGGGTGACCGCCGCCGTGTGGTGCAGGTGATTTTGAACCTTGTCGCCAATGCCGCCAAATACCATCGCACCGGCACGGCCATCCGCCTCGCCTGCGCCGCGCATAAGGGCGGCGTGCGCGTCATTGTCGAGGATGATGGCGAGGGCGTCGCGCCCGCCGATATTCCCCGCTTGTTCACCCCGTTCGACCGTTTGGGGCAACAGAATAGATCCAGAGTGGACGGCACCGGTTTGGGCCTTGCCCTGTCCAAACGTCTGATTGAATCGATGGGTGGTGCCATTGGCTATGACGCGCCGGCAAAAGGCGCGCGGTTCTGGTTCACATTGCCCGCGCATCGCGAATTGTCCGATGGCCAACCCAACACTTATGGAGGTTCACAATGACGAACACCCTAATCGACACCGCCCTGATCCTGTCATCGCGGATTTTGATTATTGATGACGAAGAAGCCAACATCCTGCTACTTGCCAGCCTGCTGGAACGGGAGGGTTATACCGAAATACATACCACAACCAACGCCGCCGACGCCGTGGCAATGTACATCGCGGTGGAGCCGGATTTGGTCCTGCTTGACCTGATGATGCCCGAGGTTGATGGCTTTCAATTGTTGGAGGCGTTCAGACGCCACGACCGCGTCGATGAATTTCGGCCTGTGCTGGTGCTGACCGCCGACACCAATATCAAAACCCGCCGCCGCGCGTTGTCGCTTGGCGCAAAGGATTTTGTTTCCAAACCCTTTGACATTGTCGAGGTTGCGCTGCGTATTTCCAACCTGTTAGAAACGCGGATTTTGTGCCAGAAATTGAGTGCGGCGTTGTAGGGTCGCGTGACGGGTAAGGACGGCTTGCTCTGGTGCTACCGCGCATTGACGTATTGCTACCCGGCATCGACCGAGAATTGCTCAATTTGCCGTTACGAATCCGACGTCATCCGTGCGCGCCTCGGGCTTTTTCACCTTGAACCAAAACGCATAAATCGCGGGCAGGAACAGCAACGTCAGCACGGTGCCGCCGCCAAATCCACCGATCAGCGTAATCGCCATCGGGCCCCACAACGCCGTCAAGGTCAGCGGCGAAAACGCCAGCATTCCGGCAATCGCGGTGAGCAGAACGGGCCGCGCGCGTTGGACCGTCGCCTCTATGATCGCATGATAAAGCGGTCGCCCCGCCGCTTCATTTTGATGAATTTGGCCGATGAGGATAAGCGTGTTGCGCATCAATATCCCAAATAATCCCAAAAGCCCCAAAATCGCGGTAAAGCCAAAAGGCGCTTGAAACACCACCAACGAAAGCACAGCGCCAATCATACCCAATGGACCCGTCAGCACCGTGATGATGAGCGCGGGGAAGGAGCGAACCTGTATCATGATGATCGTCAACATGATGATAATCGTTATGGGCGCCATGGCGCCAATGGCGACATTCGATTTGGCGCTTTGTTCCGGCGTCCCGGCAACAGCAATGGTATAGCCCGACGGCAGCTTTGCCTCAATATCCTTTAACCGGTCCAATATGGCATTGGTTGCGGTGTCGGGCTGCACCCCCGCGCTGGTATCGCCGCGCACCGTCATGGCATAGTTCCGGTTATAGCGTTTAATAAGCGGTTCCTCAAACGATGGTTCGATGGTGGCAATTTGAGACAGCGGGATCGATTGACCGCGTGCATTGGTCACGGTTAGGTTCGCTAAAGAGTCCAGATCGCCGCGCTGCGCATTGGTCGCACGGGCGACAACATCGACAGTACGGTTGTTCTCTCGCACCTGCGTGATTGGCGCGCCATCGAGCAGGAACGCGATTTGGCGGGAAACATCCTGTTCGGTGAGGCCAAGCTGGCTGAGCCGTGCGCGGTCGATCTTTAAGCCCGCAACTTTCGCCTGATTGCCCCATTCAAGGTGCATGTTGCGCGCCAATGGCTCCGCTTGAGCCACCGTCAGCACATCATTGGCAATGCGCCGCACGCCATCGACGTCCGGTCCAGTCACCCGGAACGCGACTGGAAAGGGCACAGGTGGCCCGAGCAGCAATTGCGTTGTGCGCACCCGTGCAGCGGGCGCTGCCCCGTCCCGCACGGCGGCATCAATGCGGCGTTTTAAAGCCTCCCGTGCGTTCTGATCTTCGGTTTGAATAACAATTTTGGCAAAAGCTGGATTGCGTTGTTCTGGATTGGCCGACAGGAAAAAGCGCGGCGAACCGCCGCCGATATAGCTGGAGAAAAACTGCGCTTCGGGCGCGTCCTTTATCACCGCCTCCAACTGACGAACCATCGCGGTGGTGGCGCTGATCGACGATCCCTCCGGCATATAGACCTCAACCAAGGTTTCGGGGCGGTCGGAGCTTGGGAAAAATTGTTTGGTGACGACCAGATTGAGGGCGACCACAGAAAGGATGAACGCCGCCAGAGTTGACAACAGCACCAATTTTCGGTTGTCCACGCCCCATGTTATCCACCGCCGCAACTGTTGATAGCGCGGGGTTTGATAAATCGCGTCGTGATCCTTTTCGGGTACGCCATCGCCTGTGTTCCGCTTTGGAAAGAGGAGCACGCCAAGATAGGGCGTGAATATCACCGCCACGAACCATGACGCCAGAAGCGCAAAGGCCAGAACCCAAAAGATATTGCCCGCATATTCCCCAGACCGTGAGGCAGCAAAACCAACGGGTAGGAAACCGGCAATTGTTACCAATGTCCCGCTCAACATCGGCGCGGCAGTGGAGGTCCATGCAAAGGATGCGGCCTTTATCCGATCCATCCCTTCTTCCATTTTGACGATCATGATCTCAATCGCGATAATGGCATCATCCACCAAGAGGCCAAGTGCCAAAATGAGCGCGCCGGTGGTAATGCGATCGAAATTCTTCCCCGTCATTAACATCAAAGCAAAGGTAATCGCCAACGTCAATGGGACTGCGGCGGCGACAATCAATCCGGTGCGGAAACCCAAAGCAATGAAACTGACAATCATCACGGTGATAAGGGCGACGACGAACTTCGCCATAAATTCATTGTTTGCGTGGGCGATAACGTTCGCCTGATCCGCCGTTTGCGTGAGAGTCATGCCCAATGGCAATTCATCAGAAATCGCCGTTGTCGCCTTGTGCAGGTTCTCGCCCAAGGTGGAGCCATTGAACGAAGGCGCCATGGATACGCCGATCATGATTGCGGGCGCGCCGTTGAAGCGTGCCAAATAGCTGGGCGGGTCCTCATAGCCCAGCGTGACGGTGGCGACATCGCCCACCGTCATCGTTCGTCCGTCGGCGGTTATCGGCGTGGCGGCAATCTGTGCCTCGGTCTGCAAATCATTGCTGGTGCGAATATAGACTCGGTCTGCCTCGGTCTCAATTGCGCCGCCCGGCGTAATCGTGTTGGCGCGGGCAAGCGCCTCAAACATCGCCTGCGGTGAAACACCAAGCGCGGCAAGCCTTTGGTAGCTGATATTGATATAAAAGCGTTGCTTTTGCTCGCCGAGTATATCCACTTTTTGTACACCGGGCACGGCAAGATAACGCTCACGAATAGCCTCCGCCCGTTGCACCAATTCCCGTTCGGGCAAACCCGGCGCTTGCAAGGCGAACAGGCCGAAATAGACATCGGCAAATTCATCGTTGAACGTCAAGGCAACCACGCCAGCGGGCAGATTGCTGCGCTCATCATTTAATTTCTTGCGGACCTGATACCATTCATCGGCGGCGACCTGGGCCGGCGCATCGTCGCGCAAAGTGACTTGCATCGTGGTAACGCCGGGGCGGTTGAAGGTTTCGACATGGTCAAACCACCGCAATTCCTGTAAGCGTTTTTCTAATTTATCGGCGACTTGCGCGGTCATTTCTTCCGCCGTCGCGCCGGGCCAAATTGCCGTCACCAACATGGTGTTGATCGTCACCTTGGGGTCCTCGGCACGGCCAATTTGATTGAACGCCATAATGCCGCCAATCGCAACCAACAGCATAGCAAACAACGTCAGGCTGCGTTCGCGTACGGCCAAAGCGGAGAGGTTTATCATCGCCTATTGCGCGCCCGACAGCCGGACCTTTTGGCCATCGCGCAATTGAAACCCGCCCATCGCCACCACGCGCTCGCCTTTGGATAGCGGGCCGTTGACGCGCACCGTTTCGCTGCCCATGGAAACGACGGTCACCGCCCGCGCCTCTACCGTTGCGGATTTTGGATTGACGACATAGACCATCGTTGTGTCGCCGCGTTTTACCAAAGCGGCGGCGGGCAGGACAATCGCGGGGCTTTGCGCGGAGCCTTCAGTGTCACCGGCATCGACTGGACGGATAGAAAGGCTAACCGAGGAGCCCAAGGGCACATCCTCGCTTGTTTCTAAGGTAAAGCGCGCGCGGTAGGTGCGGGTGACAGGGTCCGCCACCCCCGCAATCGTGCGCAAACGCGCCGGGCATTGCGTACCGGTTGCGAAAAGCTCCGCCGTTGCGCCGCCCCGAATAGCGCGCAGCATGGCCTCAGGAATATCCACCTCGGCTTCACGCGCGCCAGCAGCAGCAAAGCGGAAGATGGGGATGCCAGGTTGCACCACTTGCCCCGCCTCGGCCAGCACATCGGCAAC
>JBGSOJ010000355.1:0-2349 GCA_041739175.1 Sphingomonadaceae bacterium | reverse complement strand
CCGTGTGGTGCTGATCGACGTGCAAATCGCCCTTCACGCGAAGGTTGACATCGATGAGGCTATGCCGCGAAAATTGCTCGATCATATGGTCAAGAAAACCGATGCCCGTGCTGACCGAATAGGTGCCGGTCCCATCAAGATTGACCTCAACGAAAATTTCCGTTTCGTGCGTGTTGCGCTCAATTTTGGCTGTGCGAGGCGTTGGGCGATTCATGGCAACGGCCTATACCCCTTCCGCCCTTTTTGGCAAGGGTTGGCCATGAACAATCAAATTGCGGGTTGATTTCATGGCCAAGGAAGGCCACCAAGCGGGGCATGAGCGATGATTTACCCGATAGCCTGATCCCTTATGACGAAATCGTGCAGGACGCCCTGCGCGCTGTCGTCGGCCGTGTGCTGCGGGAAGTGGAGAAAGGCGGTTTGCTTGGTAGCCACCATTTCTACATCACCTTCAAAACCCGTGCCGCCGGGGTTAACATCCCCGCCGCGCTGATTGCCCGCTTTCCCGACGAAATGACGATTGTCATTCAGCACAAATATTGGGACTTAAGTGTCCACGATACCCATTTTGAGGTGGGGTTGAGTTTCAACCAAATCCCGTCGCATTTGGTTATACCCTATTCGGCGATCACGGCGTTCGTTGATCCGGCGGTTGATTTTGCGCTGCATTTTCAGGTCGATGACACGCTGACCGAGCCAGAGGCGCATGATGCGCCAACGAATGATGGCGAAGACGTGACTGAATCCGTCACCGATGGCAGCAACGTGGTGAGTGTGGATTTCGGGAAGAAGAAGTAACAGGGCGTTACCGCCGATATTGCGGCGTAAGCCTCTTCAAAACATCAATCCCGCAATAGCTCATTAATCCCCGTCTTGCTGCGTGTTTGCGCGTCCACGGTTTTTACGATCACGGCGCAATAGAGCGATGGCCCCATGCTGCCATCAGGCAAAGGCTTACCGGGCAAATTGCCGGGGACGACGACAGAAAACGGCGGCACTTTGCCCATGTGAACTTCGCCCGTGGCGCGGTCGACGATTTTCGTGCTTGCGCCGATGTAGACGCCCATGGAGAGCACCGCGCCCTCCCCCACCACGACGCCCTCGGCTACTTCCGCGCGCGCGCCGATGAAGGCGTTGTCTTCGATGATGACGGGGCCAGCTTGCAACGGCTCCAACACGCCGCCAATGCCTGCGCCGCCGGAGATGTGGACGTTTTTCCCGAGTTGCGCGCATGAGCCGACGGTTGCCCATGCGTCCACCATCGATCCTTCATCGACATAGGCGCCGATGTTGACGAAGCTGGGCATAAGGACCACCCCCTTGGCGATGTATGCGCCCGACCGTGCGATGGCACCGGGAACGACGCGGAAGCCAGCGGCGCGGAAACGGGCGTCGTCCCATCCGGCGAACTTTGATGGCACTTTGTCGAAACCGGGCGAACCCGCCGACCCGCCGTCGATCACCGCGTTGTCATTGAGGCGGAAGGACAGAAGCACTGCCTTCTTCAGCCATTGGTTGACCACCCAGCCATCCGCGCCCTTTTCTGCGACCCGCGCCGTACCCGCATCGAGCATCGCCAATGCCGCCACCACCGCGTCGCGCACGTCGCCTGTGGTTGCTTGGCTGACGGTGTCACGAGCGTCCCATGCGGCGTCGATGATGGATTGCAATTGAGCGGTCATGGTGAAGGCCTTTCGTTATCGCGTAAATTGTTGCTGCGGTCATGCCGATTTGGCAGTGATTAGGCAAGCCGGAATGGCCCAAGCAATTGGTGGATGGATTGCTATTCGTGACGAAAAGTCTATCTTGTCAGTTACTATATTACCAATAAGCGACAGGATACTACGCCATGCTGATGCCAACCTACGAAGCCCGCCTTGACGCCCTGCGCGCCGAACTCAAACGGCGCGGCCAGGCCGGTTTTATCGTGCCGATCAGCGATGAGCATATGAGCGAATATGTCGGCGATTATGCGCAACGTCTGGCATGGATCAGCGGCTTTGGTGGGTCCGCCGGTTTGGCCGTGGTGCTGGCCGACCGCGCCGCGATTTTTGTCGATGGCCGCTACACCGTGCAAGTCCGCGAACAGGTGGAGAAGCGGCTGTTCGCTTATGAGGATTTCGGCATTGCCTCGGTCGCCGACTATCTCGCGGCAAACACCGGCGCGGGCGATGTTATCGGCTATGATGCGTGGCTACACAGCGGCGATTGGGTGAAGGCGGTGGCGAAAGGCGCGGCCAAATCTGGCGCGACTTTGCAGGCGACCGATGGCAATCCCATTGATGCGGTGTGGAGCGACCAGCCAAAGCGCCCCGACGCCGTGCTGACCGTTCACCCCGATGCGGCGGC
>JBGSOJ010000347.1:0-1592 GCA_041739175.1 Sphingomonadaceae bacterium | reverse complement strand
AAAAAGGCCGCTTTGTGCGCCGAAATAGAGGCCGCCGCGCGCGCCCGCGACCCGCGTATTGCGCAGGTGAGTGTCAGTCTGGCGGGAAGCTGGACCGTCGTCGAAATCGTGCGTGCCGATGGCTTTGTTGCAACCGATGTGCGGCCCTTGGTGCGGCTCAATATCTCCATCGTGGTGGAGGAAAACGGGCGCCGCGAAAGCGGGTCGTTCGGCATCGGCGGGCGCTATATGTACGACCGCCTCTTTGACCCCGCAACATGGAATCGCGGCGTCGATGAGGCACTGGCACAGGCGGTGACGAACCTGTCCGCCGAAGCCGCCCCCGCTGGCGAAATGACCGTGTTGCTTGGCCCCGGCTGGCCGGGCGTGCTCCTGCATGAGGCGATTGGACACGGATTAGAGGGCGATTTCAACCGGAAGGGCACATCGGCGTTTTCCGGCAAAATCGGGCAACGTGTCGCTGCCCCCGGCGTGACGGTGGTCGATGATGGCAGCATCATGGACCGCCGTGGTTCGCTCACCATCGACGACGAAGGCACGCCGTGTCAGGAAAATGTGCTCATCGAAGATGGCATATTGAAAGGCTACCTCCAAGACCGGCTCAACGCCCGCCTGATGGGGGTTGAACCCACCGGCAATGGGCGGCGGCAATCCTACGCCCATGCGCCGATGCCACGCATGACCAACACCTTCATGCGCGGCGGCGAGGACGACCCCGCCGAATTGCTTTCCCGTGTGAAGGACGGCATCTTTGCCAAGGCCTTCGGCGGCGGGCAAGTGGACATTGTTTCGGGCAAATTCGTGTTCAGCTGTACCGAGGCATACCGCGTCAAGGATGGCAAAATCCTGCATCCGATCAAGGGCGCGACTCTGATCGGCGACGGGCCCACGGTGCTCACCAAAGTCATCGGCATGGGCAACGACATGGCGCTGGACGAAGGCGTCGGCGTGTGCGGCAAGGGCGGGCAAAGCGTGCCCGCTGGCGTCGGGCAACCCACAACGCTGATTAGCGCGATGACTGTCGGCGGGACGGCGTGATTTTACAAATATAGCCAGCTTTTGTTCACATAAATCCACCTAAACATGAACGCGATTGGAGGGAACTCCATCACGCGATCGGGGTTTTGGGTTATGGCTTACGCACAACTATCGGAACGGACTTGGCAGGATAAGGCAAAAAGCGGCGCGGGCGTTATCGCGATCCACGGCGCGTTGGGTTATGTTATGCTCACCGCGCTGGGCGTCACCGCGATGCCTAGCCCTTCACCGGTGCAAGCGGCGCTGACAGTTATCAATGTGCCCTTACCGCCTCCCCCAACAAAGCCAGTGAGTCCGCCCAAGAAACGGGACGAAAAGCCAGCGGCGGCGGAGGGCGCATCCTCGGCCAAGAATGTGAAATCACGCGCCACGCCGGTGGTGGGCACGAAAGTGAAATCGCCGAATAAAATCACGGCAACGGAAAAGCCGCGTAAGGGCGAAATGGCCGATAACGGTGCCTCGGACACGCCGGGCCCCGGCAGCGGTGCGAGCGGTGCAGGCAATGGCACCGGTTCAGGCAACAACGGGCTTGGCCAAGGCGGCGGCGGCGCGGG
>JBGSOJ010000344.1:0-2781 GCA_041739175.1 Sphingomonadaceae bacterium | reverse complement strand
CGATAAATTCGCGGTCTTGCAGTTCGATGCCGTTCATCGACACATCGACGGCGGAGACATCAATCGGCTCCTCGCGCCCGTTTACCAAATCGTCGTAACGCGCGATATAGGTCGCGCTGTCGCCGATGTAGCGGAAGAATGTGCCCAATGGCCCGTCGTTGTTGAAGCTCAGCGACAAGGTACAAATCGCGCCGCTCTCCGCTTGCAACTGGATCGACATATCCATCGCAATGCCAAGTTCGGGGTGGATTGGCCCTTGCAGGATATTGCCCTTCACAATCGGTCCCGCCTGATAGGCAAACAGGTCCACCGTGTGCGCGGCATGGTGCCAGAGCAGGTGATCGGTCCACGACCGCGCCTCTCCCTTCGCATTCATATTTTTGCGGCGGAAGAAATAGGTTTGCACATCCATTTGCTGAATGTTGAACTCACCGGCGGTGATTTTATTGTGCACATATTGGTGGCTGGGGTTAAACCGCCGCGTGTGGCCGACCATGCAGACAAGGCCGGTTTCCGCCTGCTTCGCCATGACGGCTTCCGCATCGGCCCATGAGTCGGCGAGCGGGATTTCCACTTGGCAGTGCTTGCCCGCGTTCATACAGGCAATGGCTTGCTCCGCGTGCATTTGGGTGGGCGTGCACAGGATGACAGCATCAACATCATCGCGGGCGAGCGCGTCGGCAAGGTCGGTTGAAAAATGGGTCGCGCCGTATTTTTTGGCGACCTCTTCGGCTTGTTCCAAACGGCGCGAGATGATCGAGGTGATTTCTACGCCGTCGATCAATTTGAGGCCATCGAGGTGCTTTTCGCCGAACGCTCCGGCACCGGCAAGGGCTATTCTCATGAGTGTTCTCCGCTTTAAAGCCCCTCCCCTTTAGGGGAGGGGTGAATTGGATTCATTCCGCTGGCTCCAAAACAATATGCCCAATCGCGGTGTTGCTGCACGGGATATGGTAATGCCGGTGCAGCGTCTTAACCGACCGGCCCAGCGCGCCGCGCATGATGAGCCACATCACCATTTCAATCCCCTCGCTGCCCGTTTCGCGAAGATATTCGATGTGCGGGATATGCCGCGCCGCGTCGCCGTCGCTTTCCAACAGGTCGAGGAAATTGTTATCCCATTCGCGGTTCAAAAGGCCCGCACGCGGCCCCTGCAACTGGTGACTCATGCCGCCCGTGCCCCAGATTTGGATGTTGAGATCCTCCGGAAAGCTCTCCACCGCGCGCGCAATCGCCTCGCCCAAGGCCCAGCAGCGGTTGCCCGATGGCACGGGATAGGTGACGACATTCACCGCCAGCGGCACGACCTTCACCGGCCATTTCTCCGGCTGCCCGAACATCATGGACAGCGGCACGGTCAGGCCGTGATCGACGTCCAACTCATTCACAATCGTCATATCAAATTCGTCGAGGATCAGGCTTTGCGCGATATGCCACGCCAAATCAGGATGCCCCTCCACCTCCGGCACTGGGCGCGGGCCCCAGCCTTCATCACAAATGCCAAACCGCTCGCCGCAGCCGATGGCAAAGGTCGGCACAATCTTCATGTCGAAATACGACGCATGGTCGTTGTAGACGAGGATGATGACATCGGGCTTCTCCTCCGCCTCCCACGCCTTTGTCCAGTCGTATCCGGCGAAAATGGGGCCGAAATATTCATCGCGGGTTTTCCCCTGATCGACGGCAACGCCGAGCAAGGGCACGTGGCTGCTGCCGACGCCTGCGGTAATTTTTGCCATGTTAGTAACCTCCTTTTATGGACCGATTGCCCTCAGGCGAGCGGCCGCCGTCCATCATCATTTGGCGATATTCGGGCCACGTCATGTCGGTCATCGTGCTAACCGCCTCGGCAAAGGGAATGCCGTCCGCGCTGAACAATTTCGACAGGAAATAGACATTGCCGCCCAGATCGAGCAACGCGTTGTAATCGCGCGCCAGCAAGGCCGCCTTTGCTTCGTCCGAAATCGGCCATTCGTCCAGATACGCCGCCTCATCGGCGCGAAAGCGGTCCCGGTTTTCGGCCTTCATCAGGCTCATGGCGAATTGGTTGATGTGATAGCCTTTGCGCGCACGCGCCGCCGTGTAAATGCGCGTGCCGGGAATGTCGTCCAACTCCGCGAGATAGTCGTGGATGTTTCCGTAAGTGCTCATAATGTGGGTACCTCCTGTTCGGGCCAATACAGCCGCATGGGGTTGTCGATCAGCAGCTTGCGCTGCAATTCTTCGGTGGGGGCAATGTGCGGGATGAAATCGACCAGCGCGCCATCATCGGGCATATGGCCGACCATGTTGAGGTTGGGGTGGGGCCAGTCGGTGCCCCAGAGCACACGATCGGGGTAGCGTTCGACCACCGTGCTGGCAAAGGGGATAACATCGGCATAATCGGGCGGGCCGCTTTTGGAGAGGCGTTCGGGGCAGGATACTTTCGACCAGATATTGTCGCGCTCCATGAACTTAAGGAAAAGCCTGAACTCCGCGCCATCTACGGGCTTGGTCACATCGGGGCGGCCCATGTGATCGACGACGACAATGGTGGGCAGGCCAGTGAAGAAATCCCACCGTTCGGCGAGGTCGGCGGCCTCAAAATAAATGACAATATGCCAACCCAAAGGCGCGATTTTGGTGATGATGTCGTGGTAATAAGCGTCCGGCTTCGGGTCCACGAGGCGCTTCACAAAGTTGAAACGCACCCCGCGCACGCCCGCGTCGTGCATGTTGGCAAGCTCCGCTTCGCTGACGTCCGGCTGTACCGTCGCCACGCCGCGCGCGCGGCCACCGGAG
>JBGSOJ010000294.1:0-11489 GCA_041739175.1 Sphingomonadaceae bacterium | reverse complement strand
GAAAGGATCAAAAAACAAACCATCGAACATCGGCGCTTGCAACACCGCAAGCTAGCCGCTTAATATCAACCCATCAGATGAGGCCGATACTCCGCTAATTTACGCAGACAACAGTGCCAAATGTTCTGACGACGGACAGTTCGTCATCACATTGGCCGTTGCCACACTCACTGGCCTGTTATCGGCCACTGCGCCAGCGTTGCGCGCCGCGCGGCTTGACCCTGTTGCTGCCATCCGTGGATAGTTCCGCCACTCCCCCAGTATTGCACCTGAGCGGAGTTCGGCGGTCCTATAATATCGGCACATCGTCAGAGATTGAAATCCTGCACGGCATCGATCTTGACCTGCACCGCGGGGAGTTTTTGGCATTGATGGGGGCATCGGGGTCGGGGAAAAGCACATTGCTGAACATTATCGGCCTGCTCGACCGGCCCACCGCCGGGCGGATTTTCATCAACGGGCAGGACACAACGCATCTGGACGACGCGGCCCTCACGCGGCTGCGCGGGCATAGCATCGGCTTTGTGTTTCAGGAGCATCATTTGATTTCCGCCTTCACCGCGTTGGAAAATGTGATGATGCCGATGATTGTAGACCAAAACGGCAGCAGCCCGGCGATTGCGGCGCGGGCCAGCGATTTGCTCCTCAAAATGGGGCTGGCCCATGTCGGCGACCATATGTCGTCCAGCCTGTCGGGCGGGGAGCAGCAACGCGTGGCGATTGCCCGCGCGCTGGCGATGCAGGCCAGCCTGATCCTGGCCGATGAGCCAACCGGCAATCTGGACAGCCAATCGGCCGACAATGTGTTCGACTTCATGCGCCAAGTGAACAGGGAGGAAGGGACGAGTTTCCTGATTGTCACGCACAATCTGGAGCTTGCCAACAAATGCGACCGTATCCTGACCCTGGCCGATGGCGCGTTGGTCCGTGCCTAATCGGCGCCCATGGGTAGTTTCCGAGGCTGCACCCCGCGCGTTGGTGCGTGGCACTATCACCTTGTGACCCGCAACCCCGAAAATGGAGAATACCATGTCGCATGATGATAAACTACAAAGGGCCGTTCTGGCCGAACTGCGGTGGGAACCCAGCATTACCGCCGCTCATATCGGCGTTGAGGCGTCGCATGGCACCGTGACCTTGTCCGGCCATGTCGATAGCTATGGCCAAAAACACGCCGCCGAATTGGCGGCCGGGCGTGTAAAGGGCGTGAAGGCGATTGCCGAGGAAATCGAGGTTCGCCTGCCGTCCAGCGGGATACGCGACGACGCCGACATTGCGGCGGCCGCCATCAACCGGCTGGCTTGGGATAGCACAACGCCCAAAAACGCTGTAACGGTGACGGTTGAGGACGGTTGGATGACCCTGACCGGTGAAGTTGACCGGCAATATCAAAAGGACGCGGCGGCGGTCGAAGTCCGCCATTTAATGGGCGTCACCGGCGTATCGAACCAGATCACAGTCAAACCGCACGCCGATACCAAACATTTGCAGGATGAAATCCACAATGCGTTGCACCGGTCGGTCTTTGCCAAGCCCGAAAATATCCATGTCAGCGCAAAGGGTGGCGAAATCACCCTGACCGGCACTGTCGATTCCTGGTTGGACCGGCAAAAGGCGCAGTGGACCGCATGGGCAACGCCGGGAACAACGGCGGTCGAAAACGACTTGGTGGTTGAGTGACCCCATCAACGGGTAATTCACGCTAAATCCGCTTTGGTATGCAAAGGGCCGCCCCAAACAGGTGGCCCTAATGCTGTTTAGACCTTGGCGGCGGCAACCGCCAAAACGGTTTCGATTGCCTGTACCAACTCGGGAATGAAGAACGGTTTTTCCAGCACCACGGCATCGGTGGCCAGCGATTCCACCTGCCGCTTGTTTCCTGTTACAAACAGGTGCGGAATGGCCCGCGTTTGCAATATGGTCCGCATCGCGTCCACGCCACTGCCATTAGCCAGCCCTGCATCGACAATCATCAAATCGGGCAAAAGCGATAATGCAGCGGCCACAGCCTTGGCCTCAGTGGCGACAATATCGTATAATTCAAATCCCAATGATGCCAAAATATCGGCAAGCAGCAGAGCGATTAACGCCTCATCCTCGACGATTAAAACGCGTAGTTTTTTGGTCATTGTCCGATCCCCCGATGGCTTTGCAGTGCGCGCAACGATAGCGCCAAACAGCGGGTCAGATGCAGAATCGGAAACTACCTAGCAAAGACAGTGTTCGACAGTTTCGATAGCATCTGTTACTATGTAATTTCCTGTCAAAGCTGCGGCAGCCTCTATTGAGAAGGTGTGCCCAATGACCAGAAAAAGCCCCAATCCCGACACGAAAAAACCGGCCAAGGTCGCACGGTCACTGGCGCACGCTGGCTCGGCATTTCCGGTCGTTGGCATCGGCGCATCGGCGGGCGCGTTAGAGGCTTTGACGCAACTCATCACCGCGCTGCCCAATGATGCGGGCATGGCGTATATCATCGTGCAGCATTTGGAGCCGACGCACGAAAGCCTGTTAGGGGAATTGCTATCCAAGCACACCGCGATGCCAGTGGCGGAAGCCGTGGAGGGAGCCATGGTTGCGCGCGATTGCATCTATGTCATTCCGGCGGGCGTGTATTTGTCGATTGGCGGCGGCACGCTGCACTTGTCAAAGCCGACGGAGGCACATGGCGCGCGGATGCCGGTCAACGTCCTATTGCAATCCATCGCAGATGATTGTGGGGAGCGGGGGATGGCGATCATCCTGTCTGGGACCGGCAATGACGGGTCGGAGGGCGTGCATGCCATCCACACCGCCGGCGGATACACGATCGCGCAGGATATGAATGAGGCGGAATATCCCGCTATGCCCCAGAATGCGGCGGATAGCGGCGTGATTGATGCGGTGTTGCCGATCAAAGACATGCCCGCCGCGTTGGCCGCCTTTGCCAGCACGGGAGCAGGCAAACAGACCGCACCGACCCGTGATGATGACCCTAAACCCGACACCACCGCGCTGTCCAAAATCATCGCGTTGCTACGCGAGACAACGGCGCATGATTTTTCGCTTTATAAAATGGGCACATTGCAACGGCGTATAGAGCGTCGCATGGCGCTGCGCTCTTTACCGTCGGACGCCATGGGGCAGTATTTCGACGCGTTGAAAGACGACGCCGACGAACGCAATTTGCTGGCGACCGACTTGTTGATTAACGTGACCAGCTTTTTCCGCGATCCGGCGGTGTTTGCATTGCTCGGCGACACCATCGTTCCCGACATTGTGAAGCGGCACACGGGCGACCGCCCGCTACGCATCTGGGTCGCCGGATGCAGCACGGGGGAAGAGGCCTATTCGCTCGCCATGGTCTTTAACGAGGCGATTGCGGCGGCGAAGCGCACGATCCAATTGTGTGTTTTTGCGTCAGACGTCGACGCCGATGCCGTGGCGACAGCGCGGGAGGGGAAATATCCCGCAACGATTGCCGCAACTGTTTCGGAAGAAAGATTGGCGAAATTCTTTGTAAAGCAGGACGATGGTTATACCATCACCCCCGACTTGCGCGGGCAAGTGGTGTTCACGATACAGGATTTGCTCACCGATCCGCCATTTTCAAAACTGGATTTCGTGTCGTGCCGCAATGTGCTCATCTATTTGGGGCCGGAGGCGCAGGCAAAGGCGATCGCCTTGTTCCATTTCGCGTTGCAAAAAGGCGGCGTGCTGTTGCTAGGCACATCGGAAACCATTGGCCATGCCGACGGGCAGTTTACCGCCATCGACAAATCTGCGCGGGCCTACCGCCAAATCGGCAAAAGCCGGGCCAGCGCGCATTTGTTTTCGGCCGGCTCCGGCGATGGCCTTCGCGTGCCGCCGCGCCCTCACCAAGGTGAGGCCAGCGCGCGTCAGCCTGCCTTGGCCGATTTGTGCCGCCGCATGGTATTGGAGAACTTCGCGCCCGCCGCCGTGCTTATCAACCGGCGCAATGAATGGCTGTATGCCATGGGGCCGACGGAGCGGTATTTGCGTGTTCCCGCTGGCTATCCCACGCATGATGTGTTGGCGATGGCGACCCCCGCCTTGCGCACAAAAATGCGCGCTGCATTGGCCAAGATAACGCCAAAGACGCCACATCTTGTAACGGCGGGTGGCCGGTTGAAAGTCGGCGCGCGGTCCGTCCCGTTCGATTTGGATATTCGCTCCGTCATGCATGATGGCGAAGAATTGTTGCTCATCTGCTTCATCGACCGTCATAGCGAGCAGCAAAAGGCAGGGGCCACACCCGCCGCCGATGATGGCCAGCGTGTCGCCGATTTGGAACATGAATTGGACCTGGCCCGCAACGATCTGGCGGCGGCGATGCATGATCTGGAAATGTCGGATGAGGAGCACCGCGCGGTCAATGAAGAGGCCTTGTCGGTTAACGAGGAATATCAATCCACCAACGAGGAACTGCTGACCTCCAAAGAGGAATTGCAATCGTTGAACGAGGAATTGACCGCGCTCAACGGGCAGTTGCAAGAAACGCTGGAACGGCAACGCACCATGTCCAACGACTTGCAAAACGTCCTGTACAGCTCCGATGTCGCGACGTTGTTTTTGGACACCGACCTGAAAATCCGGTTCTTCACCCCCGCGACGAAGGCGTTGTTTAACCTGATCCCCGGCGACATTGGGCGGCCGCTTTCCGATCTTCAGGCCTTGTCCGCCGACCCCGCATTGACCGATGATGCGCGCCAGGTGCTGAACGATAGTCAGGCGATAACATGCGAAGTGGAGGTGCCGGGCGGCGTTTGGTTCATGCGGCACATCCTGCCCTACCGCACCGATGGCGACGGGGTGGAGGGCGTGGTCATCACCTTCACCGACGTCACCGAAAAGAAAAAAGCGCGCGAGGCGTTGGAGGTTGCCAAGCGTGAGGCGGAGCAAGCGAACCTTGCCAAGTCCCGCTTCTTGGCGGCGGCCAGCCATGATTTGCGGCAACCGTTGCAATCCTTGGCGCTACTGCAAGGATTGTTGGCCACCAAAGTGACCGATGCGGCGGCGCAAGGTTTGTTGGGACGGTTGGAGCAAACGCTCAACACCATGTCGGGAATGCTCAACACCATGCTCGACATTAATCAGATTGAGGCGGGGATTGTCCGCGCCGAACCCATCGACTTCATTGTCGGCGACTTGATCGACCAAGTACGCGGCGAATTTGTCGAGCAGGCACGGGCGCAACATCTGGATCTACGGGCGGTGCACAGCGCCCGCGTGCTGCACAGCGATCCGGTCATGATAAGCCAGATGCTGCGCAATTTGGTGTCCAATGCCCTGAAATACACCAAACGCGGCAAGATTTTGGTTGGCTGCCGGATGCGCGGGTCGGTCGTTCGAATTGAGGTCTGGGACACTGGCGTTGGCATCGCGGTGTCCCAATTGGACGCGATTTTTGACGAGTATCACCAAATCGACAACGCCGCGCGCGAACGCAGCCTTGGCCTTGGTCTTGGCCTGTCAATTGTGCAGCGATTGGGCGCTCTGTTGGGGCACACTGTCGGTGTCCGGTCCCTGCCCAGTCGGGGCTCGGTGTTCTCCATCGATATCGAAGTCGCGGCGACCGCGCCCAAATTGGCATTGCAAAAATCAACAACGCTGCCTGTGACTAGCGATAGCGACTTACTCTCGGGTGCGGGCCATATCCTGATTGTGGAGGACGATCCCGAACTCCGCGATTTGCTCGACCATTTGTTGACGGATGAGGGGTATAACACCGCAACGGCCGCCGATGGAGCTTCGGCGCTTGCGATAGTCAAAGCGAAATCGATGCGACCCGACCTATTGCTCGCCGATTATAATTTGCCCGGCGGGATGACTGGCTTGCAATTGGCAAAGGAAATGCGCGAGGCCAAGGGGAGGGCATTTCCCGTCATTATCCTGACCGGCGACATTTCCACCACGACGTTGCGCGATGTCTCGGAAGGATGTTGTTTGCAATTGAACAAGCCGGTGCGGCGAGACGCGCTGTTACGGGCGATCCGCGCCTTGTTAACTCCCAAGCAAATGCCCCCAGCCGCGAACGCCGACGGCGCGGCGATTGTCTATATCGTTGATGACGACGATGCGGTTCGGCAATCTTTGCGTGAAGTGGTGGAGGCGGATGGCCGCGTGGTGCAGGATTTCGCCGACAGCGAGAGCTTCCTTGCCGCTTATCACCCGGGCGGGGACGCATGCCTGTTGCTGGACGCCCATTTGCCGCACATGGACGGCATCGGCCTGCTCCACGCGATGAAAAGCGCGGGGCATCATTTGCCCGCGATAATGATTACGGGCAACGGTGCGGTGCCCATGGCGGTCGAGGCAATGACATTCGGTGCGATTGATTTTCTGGAAAAGCCGGTTGGTGCCCTTGATGTGTTGGACAGCATAGACCGCGCGCTCAGCTTGTCGCGGGACACATCAAAGCGGCTGGATTGGAAACGGGATGCAGTGTTGCATCTCAAATCCTTGACCCCACGGCAAAAGGAAATCATGGACTTGGTGCTGGCCGGCCACCCCAGCAAAAATATCGCCGCCGACCTCAACATAAGCCAGCGCACGGTCGAAAATCACCGCGCATCGATTATGAAGAAGACCGGCGCAAAATCCTTGCCCGCGCTCGCTCGATTGGCATTGGGAGCGGCAGAGGAGGCGTTGCTATAATGGCTTCAATCCTCCCTTACATATCAAATTCAAATCTGTGCGGTAGGCGTTGACGGTGAACTGTCGGAATGCACGGACCCTTGTTGAATAGTCGGCTTCTTGTTGCGATCAGAAGCCGATAAACGACATGAACGGCCGGTGGGTTTTAGGCGATCGTAATTTGATGAGCGGTGTCCGCTTTGTTAGCGGTTTCAGTCACTGAAAACGCGAATTTTCAGTGACAAGCGTCTCTGGGCTAAGCAACTTAGGGGTTGAGTTAATTTTCTCATCAGACTTCGCGACACTAATCGTCGACCTGATTAGTGACGTCTTGTCGTTAATTAAGCTTTCGATCCGACTGTAATGGCATATTTGTCCAAATTCATTGGCATCAAGCCTGCCAAAGCGCCCCTAAGGCAGGTAAAATGCCCAAGAAGGTTGCGGCGTCTCATCTCAACTTTCACTTGCCCCCCATTGTATTGGAACCATTCAAACCCAGCCGCGTTATGTAACGTTGCGAGCCTATGGTCCGCCCGTCATCCCCATTCGCAGTTTCCAAAGAGTCCGTATTTGTATTCGAAACAAAATTCCACGCGGCAAGCCAAGAAATTTGCATTGGTAAAGGCACAGTTTCGATCAAGTCGGGCATTGGTAAATCTGGTTAATACGCCGCTTATAAATTCGGGGAGTCTCTGCGCCGCAAGCACATGAATGCTCACAGCCAAAAGCAGTGAATAGTCAATTGCTGGCGTACGCGCGTTTATGGAACATCGGGAGGAGGTATAAAATGAAGCTTATTTTCGGTACTATTGCGGTCCTTCTGACGGTTTTTTCCACACCAGACGCGGCGCATGGCGTGCCGTCGCTTGGCATTGGGCAAAGTGACGGCAATGCGGCTGCGGGTTCCGCCGATAGCACGGCGGTCATCTCAATTACCGAACCATCCGGAACCGACGACGCCATCGACGCAAGATTGCGAAATATTTACCGGGAATTGGACGGCCTTGAGCAGACAAAAGTTGCCGTTGATGCCGGCGTAGTAACCTTATCCGGCTCTGTTGCTGAACCGGACGATATTGACCGGGCGAGGCAGATTGCATTGCGCGTTGATGGTGTGGTCGCGGTACAAAATAACTTGCGTCGCGACGGCAATGTTTCGGAAAATCTAGCACCGGTCGTCAACCGACTGAATGAACGAATACAACAGGTGGTGCAGATGGCGCCGTTGTTTGCCATAGCAATGTTCATAATCCTTGTGTTCGTCGTAATCGGAAGCGGTTTAGCGCGTGCCAAATCGTTGTGGGCTCGCGTGTCACCAAACAGCTTTCTGGCCGACTTGATCGCCACTACAGTGCGATTGGTGGTGACATTAATAGGTATTGTGATCGCCTTGGACCTGCTTGGCGCGACCACATTGCTTGGCGCGATTTTGGGGTCTGCGGGGGTGATTGGCCTTGCCATCGGGTTTGCGGTGAAGGACACGATCGATAATTACGTCAGTTCTATCATGCTGTCCATTCGGCAGCCATTTCGCGCCAATGACCTTGTTGTCATTGGTGAGCATGAAGGGCGTGTTATTCGCCTCAACAGCCGTGCAACCATTTTGATGACGCTGGACGGCAATCACCTGCGCATTCCGAACAACATGGTGTTTAAGGCCGTTATCCTAAATTACACACGCAATCCGGAACGGCGGTTTGATTTTGTGCTGGGCATTGATGCCGCCGATGATCCGGGCGATGCCATTACCCAAGGGACACATTGCATGCGTGCGCTGCCCTTTGTGCTGAACGACCCGGCTCCCGGCGGTCGGTTGGAGGAGGTTGGCGACAGCAGCATCATTGTTCGGTTTGTGGGATGGATTAACCAAACCGAAACCGATTGGTTTAAGGCCAGAAGCGCCGCAATCCGCGCGGTCAAAATGACGCTCGAGGAGCATGGCTTTGGCTTGCCTGAACCGATCTATCGCGTGCGATTTGACAGCGGCAGCCCGCTGCAAATTACCGGTAGCCAAGCTGAAGCCGGGGCAACCACGCAAAAACCGCAAAGACGCGCGGATCCGCCATTGGGCCATTCGTCGGATCATTCAGATGTATCGGTTGGAACCGACATCGAAGAGAAAGTCAAAGAAGAGCGGGACAATAGCACCGCCGAAGACATGCTTGACAACGCGCGTCCGGTGGAATGATCCGGCATATATAAAGGAAACACACGCCCTTGCCCCAAGACATCAACATCGAACCCGTCGATGAACAGCAGGTTGAAGAGCTCGAAAACGTCCAGACATCGGTCATTTTCGAAGTCATTCGCCGCGAGGGCAAGCACGAACTTTCGCGGTCCATCGGCGCATTGTGGTGGTCGGGCGTAGCGGCGGGATTGGCCATTAGCACGTCCGTTTTATGCAAAGGGTTTTTGACATCGATCCTGCCTGATGCTGATTGGGCTCCGGCGGTATCGAATTTGGGCTATACCGTTGGTTTCCTTATCGTAATCCTGGGGCGGATGCAGTTGTTTACGGAAAACACGATTACCCCGGTGTTGCAGTTGTTCCTGAAGCCAACACGCAAAAATTTGCTGTTGATTGCGCGGCTTTGGGGCATCGTATTTGCCGCCAATTTGGCGGGATGCGCGGCTGCTGCGTTGGTTCTGGTTTATGGCGACATCCTGCCCAGTGAAAGGTTCGATGGCGTATTGGCGGTATCGCGGCACTATGCAGAGGCCACGGCCATGCAGCATTTTGCATGGGGCATTCCCGCCGGTTTCCTTATCGCAGCGCTTGTCTGGATTTTGCCGCGCATGAAAAGTGGCGGGGAAGTGATGGTTATCATCATCCTGACGTATATGATTGGTCTTGGCGGAATGTCGCACGTTGTCGCCGGATCAACCGAATTGTTCATTGTCGTCGCCAGCGGTAAATTGAGCCTCGCCAGCGCCGTTTTCACAGGCATTTTGCCCGCCCTTGCCGGCAATGTGTTGGGCGGGACAGGCATATTTGCCGCGCTCACCTATGCGCAGGTGCGAGAGGAAATCTGAGCGGGACTTATCTCTCTCTCTGCAAATTATCGCGCCGCCACTGGCGCTTGCGCCGAGTGGAACGTTTCACGTGCGGCACGCGTTCATTAAAACGGCCGAACCACGCGGGGCGGACGTAACCGCGCGACACCATGCGCACCGGCCGAGTAAAGCGTTGCTTTGACCGAAATCGCCAATAAAGGACGGCCTATGTTTTTTGACAGTTTCGACGCAACACGACGCTTCATCCTGTTGGAATTTGGCGCGTATGCCATGCTGGAAACCGATGGCAGCGTGAGCGTTGTTTCGTTCGGGAAAGGCTGACCCCATGTGGCTGAAAACCCGCGCCGAAAAGCTGATCGAATATTTGCGCAGCAGCTATTGGTTTTTGACATCAGTCCTAGCTTTGGCGGGACTAGTCGCTGGGGTGTTATTGGTCCTGATTGATGTGAAGCTGGGCAATGACTGGCTCGGCACATTTGGCTGGTTTTATGGCAGCCAGCCCGATGGCGCGCGGACATTGTTGTCCACGGTCGCGGGATCAACCATCACCGTTGCTGGCGTCGTATTCTCGGTCACTTTGGTCGCGGTGACTTATGCGTCGGGGCAATACGGCCCACGATTGCTCAGCAATTTTACCCGCGACCAGGGCAACCAGGTTAGTTTAGGCATTTTTATCGGCACGTTTTTATACTGCCTTGTTGTATTGCGCACTGTCCGCGATGGTAAGGAAGGCAGCGGCGATGCCGACGAGATTGTGCGCGATGCCTTCGTCCCCCATTTGGCGATGTTTGGCGCGCTGGCGCTTGCGATTCTCTCGATTGGCGTGCTGATTTACTTCGTCCACCATGTGACCGACAGCATCCATGTCAACAATGTGATCGCGCGCATTGGGCAGTCCTTGCTGGACGATATCGCGAGGCATACTGCCGAAAACGACGATGCAGCGCCTAGACAGTGCTTGCCCATCGGGGAAAGCACGCCGGTCCAGTCACCGACATCGGGCTATGTGCAAGCGATTGACGAGGACTCGCTGATTAACGCAGCGGAGGAGCATGATGTTGTCATCAACCTGTGCGCCATTCCCGGTGCGTTCGTTCATCGCGGCCGTCCCTTGATGCGAGTTCACGGTCAGGCAGAGGATATCGCAGACTTTACGCAATCGTTCACTATTGGCCGCAAGAGCACGGGGCATCAGGATTTGCGGTTTGCGATTGACGAACTGGTTGAGATCGCTGCCCGCGCGCTATCGCCGGGGGTCAATGACCCGTTTACGGCGATTGCGTGTATCGACTGGCTTGGCGCAGCATTGGAGGATTTGGCTGTTCTGCCAAAGCAGTCCGAGTGTGTGACTGATGAAAACGGCGCGCTGCGTTTGGTCATTCCTCGGCTTGGCTTTGAGGATTATCTAACCTGCGCTGTCGGCCAATTGCGACCCTATGCTGCGCCAGATCCCAACGCCGGGGCGCGTTTGTTGGCAATGCTGATGCTTTTGGCCGACGCCGTTTCGGCCCCCCATCACCGCGCATTGATATTTGCGGAAATACGCGAAATTGAGGAGGCGGCGGATGCACTCATCATGCTGCCGCAGCAACTCAAACGACCGGACTTAGCGAAATCGGGGGCTTGATTTACGCCATGATACGCGGCAGCTTGCCTATCGGAAACCGATGATACTGGCCTATGGGGAATGTATGAGAGCGTTCGTGCTAAAAACCGCGGTTGCGCTTGGCCTTGCTGGCATTGCAATGCTTACCTCCAATGCGGCATCGGCGCAGGTTGGGCGTTATACCACCGATGTACCGCTTACCACGGTCGAGGTGGACTGCATCAACAATGTG
>JBGSOJ010000221.1:0-12265 GCA_041739175.1 Sphingomonadaceae bacterium | reverse complement strand
GACATGCCGACGCCGACGCCAATCATGGTGAAGCCCAAAACCGCCAGCAATACGCCGCCCATGCCGCCGCCCGCCAGCATCACAGTTGCGTTCACCGCCACTAACGTGCCCAGCGCAAGCACGCCCATGCCGCCGACAATCCACGGGCTGCGTTGGTTGGACTGGTCGGAGCGATGGCCCCAGACGGGGCGGCTTAATTGCACGCCATAATGCCACGCCACCAAAGCGGCAGGGATTGCGGCGGCGAGTGCATATTCAACCACCATCACGCGGTTGAGAAGCGAGGTAACCAGCATCACCATCGCGCCAATGCCCGCCTGCACTGTGCCCAACCGGACAATGCCGAACCAGCCAAGGCCCGCGGTTTTCCCGCCGCTTTTCGCCAAACTTGCCATTAAATATATCCCCCAAGGCCAAGCGCAGCGGCCAGCATTCCAAACACATAGAGCGACACACCGGTGCCGTTATACCATGGCGCAAGCTTCGCCGGATTGCCGACCAGCCGCGTCATCAGGCCGATTTGCGCCAATGTAAAAACGCCGACGATGCCCGCCGACAGCACGTGACCATGCGCGTAGAGCAGCGCCACGACGGCGATTTGCGCAATCGCCATCACACCGCACGCCACCAACGCCGCGCCGCGCACGCCCATAACGACAGGTAGCGAGCGCAAGCCCATCGCGCGGTCGCCCTCCACTGCCTTGAAATCATTCAATGTCATAATGCCATGTGCGCCAAGGCTGTAGAGCAGGATGACGATCAATGTGGTGGTCGACGGTAAACCGCCAACCATGACACTGGCCCCTGTAAACCACGACAGGCCCTCGTAACTCAGCGCGCAGACCAAGGGCCCGATGATGCCGCTGCGTTTGAAACGAAACGGCGGCGAACTGTACGCCCAGCCGAAAAAGAGCGCGACAAGCGTGGCGATAAACACCCAAAAGCCGAGCACGGCGCTTAACGCCAATGAAATCGCGCTGCCTGCCAACGCAATGCCCACCGGCCATAGACCCGGCACTCGGCCCGAGGGGATGGGGCGATTGGGCTCGTTGATGGCATCGACATGTCGGTCGCAATAATCATTGATAACCTGGCTCGTCCCGCAGACCACGGGGCCGGTGAGCGCAATGCCGAGCGCCAGAAACAGCCAGTTGTCGGCAATCGACGCGCCCGATGACACCACGCCGCACATAAAAGCCCACATCGGCGGGAACCAAGTCACCGGCTTGGTCAGTTCGATGACATCGCGGATTGCGGGGCGGCGGATCAAGGCACTGCCCTGTTCGCGCGGGGCCTTAGAGGGGGTCCTCAAATCGGGGGAAGTGGGCGATTCTACCATATCAAAAGGCTATGGCAGCCATCACGCTATGTCAAATCAATTGGACACAAACTGTACAAATAATTCTACACTTTTTGAAACTGTCTAATCCTTGCCCAGAAAGTTGCCAATGCCGTGCCGGTGAAGCTTGGAATAGAGGCTTTGGCGGCTCAATCCCAAGATTTCCGCCGCCGACGCGCGGTTGTCGGAGGTGTGGACAAGCGCCGCCTCAATACACATCCGCTCAATCAAGTCGGTGCTTTCGCGGACGATTTCTTTCAGCGGCTTGCGCCCGACCAATTCGGTGAGTTGTTCAACCGATCGTGGATAATCGCTGCCTGATTGCGGCAAATCGCGTTCGCGGCGGCCAACACTGCGCACCGAATAGCCGTACATGGTCTTATTACGATCCACCAAAATGGCGGAAATTTCCACAGGCTCTTCTCGGCCGTTCAAATCATTAACGACGGAGCTGAAATTGCGCACCTGCTGATGGTCGCGCAATTGTTTTCTCAGCAAGTTCAAATCCACATCGGGCCGCCCGATAAATCGGCTAAGCGAGGTGCCCAATAATTGTTCCACCGATCCCGCCTGCACCAATTCGGCAAAGGCGCGGTTGGCAACAATGATGTTTTGCTTTTCGTCGGTCAAAACAAAGGCATCAGGCATTTTTTCAACGGTTTCCAATATATATTGATCGGATGCTTTATTCGGCAATTCATGCGGGCCATCGTCGATGTTAATCAGCCAATATTGCTTGCCCGATTGCCGGAACGACGATGCGGTCACGGTGACCGGAGCCGTGCGCCCGACCATCCGCACGCTGACCGGCGTCATTGCACTGTTCACCGATACGGCGGCGATATAGGCAATCACTTCGTCTCGGAATTCCTGCTCAACCAGGCCAAGCAACGGCTTGCCCTCCAATGTGCCGGGTGCAGAGCCGAGCAATTTGTAGCTCGCGCGATTTGCCTGTTGAATGTCGAAATTATCCGCCTCGCAAATCAGGACGGGGTAAGAAATATTATCGAACAGCAACCGATACCGCGTCTCGGTTTGGCGCAGGCTCAAATAATCGCGTTCCATCGATTGTTGCGTCTTCAGCAGGCGTTGCTGCAAATCGGAAATTGAGCGCAAATCGCGGCCAATCGCAACCGTCCACGCGCTGTTTTGCGGGCGGATAATGCGGAAGCTGACCGGGAAATCTTTCCCTGCGTGCACCTGATTAATTTGCCGCCAAATGGTCGCCACCGCGCGGTCGGTATCGAGCATTTGCTCAATCTTGACCGCGCTTTCGTCGGTGACGGTATCGGTCCATTTCTTCCCGATCCATTCGTCCTTCAGGCCGTAATCGCGCAGATTGATCGCAACATCACGGATGATTTTGTCGGGATCAATGGCCAAGACAATGTCCCCCGCGCAAGACGCGAGGTTAACGATATCCGCTTTCGTAAATCCATCAAACATATGATCTGGATCACTAAAGGGAATCTGGTGGTCATTGGACGGTTCCAATTTCATCGCAGAGGGTTAGTCCCTATAATAACGTTTCAAAGCATTCAAACTTCTGTGGTACTAAACTATCGGCTACGACCACAGCCTGAACGGCATCGAATGCCGTTCCATCCGCGCCGCACTGAGCCACAATTTCAGGTCGTGAGTTGATCGCCGCACCGCCCAACATGATGCGGATTTTCGGATTGCATGACACAATTTTGATAGTCTTCACCAAGTTTTCGAGCGCCGCCGTAGAGGAGTCGCAGCTTACCGTCAATCCGATTAGGTCATAGTGACAGTTAGCAAATTGCGACGTAAATTCCGATTGCGTGGGCTCAATCAACACTTCGGTTTCCCACCCGGCGCGCTGAAAACACTCCGCCACCATTAAAGTTCCCAGGCTATGCTGTTCGCCCGGCATTGGCGCGAACAGAGCGGAACGATGGCCGTAGGTTTGCCGGGATTTGGGCGGCACGCGCACGGTCAATTCGCGCAGCACCTCTTGGATGCGCCATAGGCCCATGGTGACAGCGACAAAGTCGAGTTCATCATCATCCCAATAGGTACCCAATTGACGCGCAGCGGGGGCAAGCAGCTGAATATAAATGGTCTCAACCGGCAAACCTTGCACCAAATAGACATCCAGAATGTCAAAAAGCGCATACGCCTCGCCCTGGATTGACAATTTCGCGAAGGCGTCAACATCGGCCTCAGAAATCATCGGCATGATTGCCGGCTGCTCAACTTCCGGCGCCCGCACGGCAATCGCGGCAGCACGCGGCGCGATATCGTGCCGCACTTGCCCGGCGATTAGCCGTGGAATTACCAGATTTTCAAGCAACAACGACAGATCATAGTCCTCTTCGTACCTGTCAACCAAGGTCGAGCATAGGTCATCGGAATCGGCCCCTGCCGAATCCTGTCCCGACTGCCCCGAAGGATCGCCCCCCAAGGCATCGAGTGCGTGCGTGCTCTTTCGGTTAATTCGCCAGCCGTCCAATTTGGACTTAAGCTCAGAAATCCTAAAAACAGTGGCCATATTCAGACTCTCCCAAAGTAGTCTGGTCGGCGTGGCATAACGTCGGCCGCACGGATGCCCGTTACACCTCATGCGAATCAGAGCGTATAGCAAGTTGGACACATACGCAAACGCCAAAGTGTCAAAAATTTTAGGCGTCAAAATAACTTGACACTTTCTGCGATTGGTCGTCTAATTTGCTCATACCAGCATTGGAGCATGGGAAATGGCAGTAAGCGGACATATCGAATCGGAACAGGATTTCGCAAACTTCGCCGGAAAGCAGTGTTCTGACCTGCGCCGTGTGTCCACGCCATCGTACACGTCGCTTTACACTCCCGAAGAACGCCAGCGCCGCGACTCATCAAAATGGACTCTGGTGCAGGGGATTTTGGCCCCCGTGCAATTTCTGGTTTTCGGGGTCAGCCTGTTTTTGGTCGCACGATTTTTGTGGACAGGAGAAGGCGCCATGGCCGCCGATGTCTCCATCGTGGTTAAGACGCTTGTGCTTTACACCATCATGTTGACCGGCTCGATTTGGGAAAAGGTGGTGTTTGACGAATGGTTGTTCGCCAAATCCTTTTTCTGGGAAGATGTATTCTCCATGGTCGTACTGGCCTTGCACACCGCGTATTTGGTGATGCTA
This sequence comes from Sphingomonadaceae bacterium, assembly GCA_041739175.1. GTDB lineage: Bacteria > Pseudomonadota > Alphaproteobacteria > Sphingomonadales > Sphingomonadaceae > JBGSSR01. The sequence continues at coordinate 7,786 of JBGSOJ010000221.1, read as the reverse complement.
TTCCAAGGTTGGGGCACGCCGCAGGATCGGATGATCGTCGCACTGGCGGGTTACGCTGCCTATGTCATCAACGCCGGACAGTTTCTGTATAAACTCCGCATGGCCCGATTGGGCGCGGCCGCAGAAGACGCACGCTTGCAAGGGGTGGCCGCATGAACGCTCCCGTTGTTCTTGACCGTGCGGAAGCGATTGAAGCATCCGGCGATTGCGCGCCCGTCCTGAAAGAACGCGGGCAGCGTGAAGTATTCTGCGGCCTCACCGGAATCATCTGGCTGCACCGCACTATGCAGGATGCGTTTTTCCTGGTCGTCGGGTCGCGCACTTGCGCGCATTTGTTGCAGTCCGCCGCTGGCGTGATGATTTTCGCCGAACCGCGCTTTGCCACCGCGATTATGGAGGAACGCGATTTGGCGGGCCTTGCCGATGCCAATGTCGAATTGGACCGGATCGTCGATCAATTGCTCGCGCGCCGCCCAGAGATTAAAACGCTATTTCTGGTCGGCAGTTGCCCGTCAGAAGTCATCAAGCTGGACCTGTCAAAGGCCGCGCAGCGGTTGGGCGCGAAACATGCGCCGCGCGTGCGTATCCTGAACTATTCGGGCAGCGGCATTGAAACGACCTTCACCGAAGGGGAGGACGCGTGCCTCGCCTCGCTCGTCCCCATCATGCCGGTGCTGTCCGCCGATGCGCCGAAAAACCTGATTATCGTCGGATCGCTCCCCGATATTGTCGAGGACCAGTTCCGCCGCTTGTTCGCGCAAATGGGCATCGACAATGTCGCCAGCCTGCCCGAACGCGCCGTGGCCGATTTGCCCGGCGTTGGCCCAAACACCCGCTATCTTCTGGCGCAACCGTTCCTTGGCGACACGGGGCAAGCATTGGAAGATCGCGGTGCGGTGCGCTTGGACGCCTTGTTCCCCTTTGGCGTCCAAGGCACCACGAACTGGCTGAGCGCCGCCGCCGCTGAATTCGGCATTGATGACGCGCATGTCGCCGATGTGCTGCGCCCTTATCAGGAGCGTGCGACCACCGCGTTGGCGCATCAACGGGCGCGCCTTGAGGGGCGCACAATATTCTTCATGCCCGACTCGCAATTGGAAGTGCCCTTGGCGCGCTTCCTTGCCAACGAACTGGGCATGGTGTTGTTGGAGGTGGGCACGCCATACCTCCACCGCCGCCATTTGGCACAGGAACTCGCCGCGCTTCCCGTGGGCGTGCAACTCAGCGAAGGCCAGGATGTCGACCGGCAATTGGACCGCGTGCGCGCCGCCAAGCCTGATCTCACCGTTTGCGGCCTTGGCCTTGCTAACCCGTTGGAGGCCGAGGGGCTTTCGACCAAATGGGCGATTGAGCTGGTGTTCTCCCCCATCCACGGTTTCGACCAAGCTGGCGATCTTGCCGAATTGTTCGCCCGGCCCCTGCGCCGCCGCGACGTGTTGAAGGTATAGGCCATGCAGCTTTCGGTTTGGACATATGAAGGCCCCCCGCACATCGGCGCAATGCGCGTGGCGACCGCGATGGAGGGGGTGCATTACCTGCTCCACTCGCCGCAGGGTGATACCTACGCCGATCTGCTGTTCACGATGATTGAGCGCCGGTCGAAACGCCCGCCGGTGACTTACACCACCTTTCAGGCGCGCGATTTGGGCAAGGATACGTCGCAATTGTTCCAGACCGCCGCGTTGGATGTGGTGGAGCGGTTTGCGCCCGACGCGATGCTGGTCGGCGCATCATGCACGGCGGAACTTATCCAAGACGATCCCGCTGGCCTTATCGAAAACATGGGCCTGCCGATCCCCGTCATCCCCTTGGAATTGCCCAGTTATCAGCGCAAGGAACATTGGGGTGCGGCGGAGACATTCTATCAGATCGTGCGCCATTTGGCCGACAAGACGCGCCGTGCGTCGGATCGTGCAACGCGCCGTCCGCTCGTCAACCTGCTTGGCCCCACAGCCTTGGGCTTTCGGCACCGCGATGACATTATCGAGATTACCGGCCTACTCACCAAAATGGGCATCGACATCAATGTCGTCGCCCCATTGGGAGCCAACGTCGCCGATATTGCCAAATTGGGCGAGGCCGATTTCAATATCGTGCTCTATCCCGAAACCGGCGATCTGGCGGCGGAGTTCCTGAAACGCGAATTTGGTCAGCCGATTGTCCGCACGGTCCCAATCGGCCTTGGCGCTACGCTAGATTTCATCTGCGAAGTTGCGGCACTCACGGGCGTCGATGCCGCGCCGGTCCTGGCCGAGGGGCAAGGGCATATGGCGTGGTGGAGCCGCTCGATCGACTCCAATTACCTGACCGGAAAGCGCGTTTTCATCTTTGGTGACGCCAGCCACGCGGTTGCCGCCGCCCGCGTTGCGCATGAGGAATTGGGTTTTAAGGTGGTCGGCCTTGGCTGCTACAACCGCGAATATGCCCGCGAAATCCGCGCCGCCGCGAAGCTCTATGGTGTTGAGCCGCTGATCACCGACGACCATTTGGCCGTGGAAACCGCAATCCAGGAGGCGCAGCCCGAATTGGTGCTGGGCACGCAAATGGAACGGCATATCGCCAAGCGCTTTGCCATTCCGTGCACCGTCATTTCCTCACCCGTCCATGTGCAGGATTTCCCCGCGCGCTTTTCGCCCCAAATGGGGTTCGAAGGCGCAAACGTGCTGTTCGACAGCTGGGTGCATCCATTGGTCATGGGATTGGAGGAGCATTTGCTCACCATGTTCCGCGATGATTTTGAATTCCACGATAATGCGGGCGCATCGCACCTCGGCCCTGGCCACAGCGCGCCCGCGCAAGCAGAGCCGACGGTCACAGAAACGGTGGTCGCGGCCAATGACAGCGAACCCGTGTGGACCGACGAAGCCGCACGCGAACTCAAAAAAATCCCTTTCTTTGTGCGCGGCAAAGCCCGCCGCAACACCGAATTGTTTGCAGCGGAAACGGGCGTTTCGACCATCGAACTCGCCACTCTTTATGAGGCGAAGGCACATTATGCGCGATAACCACACTCCTGCTGCAAAGCCTGCCCAAAAGCCCGCCGTCCGCGCCGTGATTGTCACGCTCGACAACCATTTGGCCGCCGCCGTGGAGCGCGCGAACCAGGTGCTGGCCGCCGATAATGTCAGCATTGGGTTTTATGCCGCGTCCGATTGGGACCGCGACCCGTCCGTCCTCGCCCGCGCCGAAGCCGACATTGCCAAGGCCGATGTGATTATCGCGACGATGATGTTCCTTGACGACCATGTCCGCGCCATCCGCCCTGCCCTGCTCGCGCGGCGCGACGAATGCGACGCCATTGTCGGCATCATGTCAGCGGGCGACATTGTAAAGCTGACGCGGCTTGGCAATTACAGCATGGATAAGCCCGCCAAGGGGCCAATGGCGCTGCTCAAAAAACTGCGCGGGTCGTCCAAGGCGGGCGGCAGCTCGGGCGCGGGGCAGATGAAAATGCTGCGCCGCTTGCCCAAAATCCTGCGCTTTGTGCCAGGTCCAGCGCAGGATGTGCGCCATTATTTCCTCACTATGCAATATTGGTTGGCGGGCAGCGACGACAATGTGGTCGATATGGTGCGCGGCCTGATTGACCGTTATGCCAAGGGCGACCGCGCCGCGCTGAAGGGCAAATTGCCCGCCCATGCGCCGCGCGAATATCCCGAACTGGGCGTCTATCACCCCGACTTGCCCGAGCGGATGACAGAAGACGCCGCCCGCTTGCCATCGGTGGCGCGCCCCATTGGCACCGTCGGCGTCCTGATGCTGCGCTCCTATTTGCTGGGCAAAGACACCGGCCATTATGATGGCATGATCGAAATGCTGGAGGCGCAGGGGATGCGCGTCATTCCCGCCTTTGCCAGCGGCCTCGACTCGCGGCCCGCGATTGACAAATATTTCGTGAAGGACGGCGCGCCCATCGTCGATGCGATCATCAGCCTGACCGGATTTTCGCTTGTCGGCGGCCCGGCGTATAATGATGTGAACGCAGCGGTCGAAACGCTGACGACCATGAATGTCCCCTATATCGCCGCGCATCCGATTGAGTTTCAATCGTTGGAGCAATGGGGCGCGGGGCAATTGGGCCTGTTGCCGCTCGAAACCACGATGATGATGGCAATCCCCGAACTCGATGGCGCGATTGTGCCCAGCGTGTTTGGCGGACGCAGCGATGGCTCGGCGGGCGGATGCACCGGTTGCGCGAAGAATTGCACCTTTGCGGTGACCAACAATGTCCGCTCTATGCAAAGCTGCCCCGAGCGGGCGGCCAGTCTGGCGGGCAAAGTCGCGGGCCTCATCAAAATGCGCCGCGCCGATAAGGCCGCGCGCAAAGTCGCGCTTGTCCTGTTCAACTTCCCGCCCAATGCGGGCGCGACCGGCACCGCCGCGCATTTGGCGGTGTTTGAAAGCGTGTATGCCACGCTGCACCGCATGGCCGCCGAAGGCTACGCCGTCGAAGTGCCGGCCAGCGTCGATGCCCTGCGCGATCTCATCCTGAAGGGCAATGCGGCGGCGTATGGCGCGGATGCCAATGTCGCCGCACGGATTAGCGCCGACGACCATGTCCGCCGCGAACCGCATTTGAAAGCGATTGAGGCACAATGGGGCCCTGCCCCCGGCCGCTTGCAAAGCGATGGCCAAAGCATCCATGTGCTCGGCGCGCATTTTGGCAATGTGTTTGTCGGCATTCAACCGGCGTTCGGCTATGAAGGCGACCCGATGCGGTTGTTGTTTGAGGGCGAGTTTACCCCCACCCATGCCTTCACCGCATTCTACCGCTACATCCGCGAAGATTTCGGCGCGAACGCCGCGCTGCATTTCGGCACGCATGGCGCGCTCGAATTTATGCCCGGCAAGCAAGCGGGCATGAGCGGGGATTGCTGGCCGGAACGCCTCATCGGCGACCTGCCCAATTTCTACCTTTATGCGTCGAACAACCCGTCGGAGGGCATGATTGCCAAACGCCGGTCGGGCGCGACATTGGTCAGTTACCTCACCCCGCCCTTGGCCGAAGCGGGCCTGTATCAGGGCTTTGCGGAGCTGAAAGAAATGTTGGAACGCTATCGTTCCGTTGCCGACGATGGTGACGAGCGCAGCGATTTGGAAACACTCATCCGCAATGCCTGTGCCGAATTGGATATTGAGGCAGGCGATTTGGCCGACCTCGCCGGACGCCTGTATGAAGTCGAGCGCGAATTAATCCCCCACGGCCTGCACGTTCTGGGCGGCACCTTGAGCGCGGAAGAACGCGATGGCTTGCTCGACGCTATGGCCGCTGCATCGCCGGAGGTGGAGCGCGCCGATATTGCCGCGCGGTTGGACAGCAATGATGAACTTAGCGCCCTCATGCACGCCCTCGACGGCGCGTTCGTCACGCCTGCGCCCGGCGGTGATCTTCTGAAAAATCCAGAGGTTCTGCCCACAGGCCGCAATCTGCACGGCTTTGACCCGTTCCGCATCCCCAGCAAATTCGCCTGTTTGCAAGGCGCGGCGCAGGCGGAACAATTGATTGCCCGTCATATCGACAACGGCGGTACTTTGCCCGAAAGCATCGCGATGGTGCTGTGGGGCACCGACAACCTCAAAAGCGAGGGCACGCAAATCGCGCAAGTCATGGCGCTGCTTGGCGCGCGCCCGCGGTTCGATGATTATGGCCGCTTGGCGGGCGCGGAACTGATCCCGCTGGAGGAGCTTGGCCGTCCGCGCATTGATGTGGTCATCACGCTTTCGGGGATTTTCCGCGACCTCCTGCCGCTGCAAACGCGGATGATTGCCGAGGCCACCTATCTCGCCAGCATGGCGGATGAGCCCGCGCACGCCAACTTCGTCCGCAAACACAGCCTCGCGCATCAGGCGCAGCATGAATGCGACATGGAAACCGCAAGCCTGCGGGTGTTCTCCAACAAACAGGGCGCGTACGGCGCGAACGTCAATATGATGATCGACGGCGGCGCGTGGACCGACCCCGAAGAATTGGCCAACATGTTCGAAACGCAAAAGGGCTTTGCCTATGGCCGCAAGGGCGAGCCGACGCAGCACCGCGCCTTGTTCGAAAGCGAACTGGCCAATGTGGAACTCACCTATCAAAACCTCGAATCCATCGAAAACGGCGTCACCGACCTTGATCATTATATCGACGGCCTCGGCGGGATGAGCAAAGCGGTCGAAAAGGCACGCGGCGCACCGACGCCGGTCTATATCGTCGATGCGACGCAGGGCGGCGACACGAAGGTCCGCACTTTGAGCGAGCAAATCGACCTTGAAACGCGCACCCGGATGCTCAATCCGAAATGGTACGAAGGCCTTTTGAAACACGGGTTTGAGGGCGTGCGGTATCTGGAACTGCACGTCACCAACACTGTCGGATGGTCCGCCACCACGGGCAAAGTGTCGCCATGGGTGTATCAGAAAATCAGCGAGACCTTCGTCCTTGATCCTGAAATGCGCGCGCGCCTGGCGGAGCTTAACCCCAAATCCTCCGCCCGCGTTGCCGACCGCCTGCTTGAGGCGTGTGAGCGGGACTTTTGGAAACCCGACGCGGACACTTTGGCCCGCCTGAAAGAGGCCGCAAATGATTTGGAAGACCGGCTCGAAGGCCTGGTCGCAGCAGAATAATTGGAGCAAATGACATGACTTTAGATATCCAAAACAATGCTCCCCCCATCGACGGCGATGGCGAAGGCAGCGTGCAAGTCGCGCTCGACCCCAAAGACAAAATCACCAGCGCAAAAGTGTTTGCCGTCTATGGCAAGGGCGGCATTGGCAAATCGACCACTTCGTCGAACCTGTCGGCGGCATTCTCAAAACTCGGCCACCGCGTGCTGCAAATCGGGTGCGATCCCAAGCATGACAGCACCTTTACCCTCACCAAAAAAATGATGCCGACGGTTATCGATGTGCTGGAATCGGTGGATTTCCACAGCGAGGAGCTCCGCCCAGAGGACTATATGTTCGAAGGATACAACGGCGTGATGTGCGTGGAGGCGGGCGGCCCGCCCGCAGGCACCGGATGCGGCGGTTATGTCGTGGGGCAGACGGTGAAACTCTTAAAACAGCATCATTTGCTTGAGGACCGCGATGTCGTGATTTTCGATGTGCTTGGCGATGTCGTGTGCGGCGGATTTGCCGCGCCGTTGCAACATGCCGACAGCGCGATTGTCGTTGCCGCCAATGACTTTGACAGCATTTTCGCCATGAACCGCATTGTCGCCGCCATCAATGCGAAGGCGAAAAATTACAATGTCCGCCTTGCCGGTGTCGTCGCCAACCGGTCGAAAGCCACCGACGAAATTGACCGCTTTGCCGATGCGATCGGGATGCAGCGTCTGGCGCATTTTGCCGATCTGGACGCTATTCGCCGCTCACGCCTGAAAAAATGCACGCTTTTTGAGATGGACAGCTCACCCGAAGTCGATGCCGCGTGTGAGGAATATATGAACCTCGCCCGCAGGCTGTGGGCCGGGGTTGAGCCGATGGAGGCGCACCCGATGAAGGACCGCGATATTTTCGACTTTTTGGGGTTTGAATAATGGCCAGCAATTTCGACAATAATCTGGCCTCCACCAGCTATCAGGAAAGCCGCGCCAGCCTCGAAACCTATTTCGATAAAACCGCGCGCAAGGCATGGGAGGATATGACCTCCGATGAGCCGGTCAGCGGTATTCGCGCCACGGTGCGTGCGGGCCGCGATGACATGCGCGGCGTTTTGTGCGCCGCTTTGCCCGATGATATGCGCGGACAGCGGCTGCTCGATGCCGGATGCGGCACCGGCGCACTGTCAATGGAGGCCGCC
>JBGSOJ010000181.1:0-6610 GCA_041739175.1 Sphingomonadaceae bacterium | reverse complement strand
CGTCATCGCGCGGCTCCAGATGATCTCGCCAGTGGCCGGATTGTGCGAAATAAGTTCAGAATAAGACATGGCGCACGCGCTCCCCAGGGGTCAGATTTAGGGCCGATTGTGCCGCAATGGGAAGGTACAAAGTGGCCCCCTCCACCGCTGCCGCACCGCGCCAGCACCGAAACGCCGATGCTTCTCCTGTGGCCAGCAAATGCTCCGCCCATGGCAAATCGGGGTCATCGCTGAACACCGCCGCGCTGTCCAGCGATTCGGCGACAGTCGCAATCGCGTCGGTGTCCGCAATCATTGTCGGGCCGCCGTCGAAAATATCGACATAGCCGTCGTAGCGGAAACCCTCCGCCTGCAACAACTTTACCGCGCCGCCGCCGTGGTCGTGGTGACGGCCAATCACTTCGCGCGTCCGGTCGGGCAGAAGGCAGCTATAAATCGGATATTTCGGCATCAAATCAGCGATAAACTGATTGCCGTGCATAGAATTGTGCAGGTCAGCATCGCTGAACGGCATATGGAAAAACTTCCCCGCCAGCCCGTCCCAAAAGGGGCAATTGCCCGCCTCATCAATCCACCCGCGCAATTCGGAAATCGTCCGCTCGGCAAAGCGCGACCGATGCGTTGCGATAAACATGTAACGGCTGCGCGACACCATCCGGCCAAGGCCAGCGGCGCGCAAACTGGCCGAAAGGAAAAGCCCGCCGACTTCGCTCGTCCCCTCCAAATCATTGACCAGATTGAGCACTTCGTTGCGAATAATGCGGTCAAGTTTTTGGTTATATTGGCTAAGGCGCGTGATCTTGTAGCTGTAGAATGGCCATCTGACGCCCACTTGCGAAAATATCATCGCCGTGCCGCAAATCGCTTTGGTGTCTGTATCCTCCAGCAGCAAGATATAGAGTTCATCATCGGGCGCGGACAAGGCCTTGCTAAAACTATCGAGGCTCCAATTCAAACGCACCTGCAACGCATCGGGATCATTGGGGATGTTGGTAAAACCCGGCCCAGTTTCGCGCGCCAATGCAACCAGCGCGCCGAAATCATCAGGCCGCGCCGCGCGCATAATGAAGCGGGGTGCCTCCATAGCCATGGGCCCACTCACGAGAACAGCGCCTCTTCGCGCGACAAGCGGACGAGGGTTAAGAACGCAAGCTGTGCGCGTTCGGTTAGGGAGTCGAGAATGACATATTCCTTATCGCTGTGGATATCGCCGCCGCGTACGCCCATGGTGTCGACCACCGCAACGCCCGCCGCCGCCAGATTGTTGCCGTCACACACGCCGCCTGTATCGCGCCATTGAATGGGCAGGCCGATGTCTCCGCCAGCCTCCGCCACGATGTCAAACAAGCGCTGGCTGCGCGCATCCATTGGCTTAGGCGGTCTATTAAAGCCGCCATTAAGCGCGCATTCAACGCCGTGCGCCACTGCAATATCGCGGACCAGCGCATCAATCGCCGCCTCAACCGCGCCTTGTATATCCGGCGAAGGCAATCGCATGTTCCAGCGCAGGACCGCCAAATCCGGCACAACATTATTTGCTCCGCCGCCATCGATCTTGGCAACGTTAACGCTAAGGCGGTCGAATTGGCGCTGTAAGGCGGCAAGCCTGAGCGCTAGGTCAGAGGCAGCGATGATTGCATTTCGTCCGTCCTCCGGATTGCGCCCAGCATGGGCGGACACGCCCGCGATACGTACGGCGAAATTGCCGCTGCCCTTGCGCGCACCAGCAAGGCAACCATCAGGCGCGGTTGCGGGTTCAAAAATCAGACCGACGGGACATCGCGCACCCACCTCGGCGAACAGCGGCGCGGAGCCCAACGAGCCCGTTTCCTCATCGCTGTTGATGACTATTTCCCAACCCAAATCGGCCGCCCAAGGCCCGTCCTCAAACGCGCGCAAAGCCTCCAACAGCACCAGCAACCCACCCTTCATATCGGCAACGCCGGGGCCGTGCATAGTGCCATCGTCGCGAATCACCGGCGCTTGAAAGGCCGAATTGGCAGGAAACACTGTGTCCATATGCCCCGCCAGCACAACGTTGCGGCGAAACTGCCCCGTCTTTCGGATGTGCAAATTCGTCCCAAAATGCTGTATGGTCGGTTGCCCTTTCTGACCGAATGCCTCCGAAGCGCGCGCGGGGCGTTCGAAAACTGGCGACCCTAGAGTGGCAAAGCTATCCCTTAGCTCCGCGCGCATCTGCGCGAGCCCGTCCAAATTGCCCGTGCCGCTGTTGATTGCCGACCAGCGCAGCAACGCGTCGATCAACGACTGCCGCCGATCTGTCAGCGTTGCAAGTGCGCTGCCTACGCATTTTTCGGATATGATCATGTAATCATATTACGCATAGGGACCATTTTGGGTCAATGGTGCGCGTTCCGATTAGTTTGTCTGAATAACGATGGATCTTATTTCACCGGCACCGTGCCGTATTCCACATGGTCGGCATAGCCCGCGGTAAAATCCTCCTGAACGGCGATGACTTCTTCGTCGGCGAATTCCTGCGCAGCGGTGGCGGCGGAGCCCATGGCGCGCTCGTCCTTCACCACGGCGGCATGAAACGCCACGCGTTCAGCTTCGCATTCCGTCTTGGCGGCGGCAGCAAAATCGTCGGGCGACTTCTTCGCTTTCAACATCGTCAAGGTGAGGTCCAGCATACAATTATTGTACGCCTCGCGTGAGCCCTCCACCGATGTTGCGCTTGCTGCGGCGGCCAAAACAAACAACATGAATGACATTGCGCTCTCCCATAATGCATTTGATGGTGACAAATTACGCCGCTTTGCCGTGTAGGGGAAGAGGAATTTCCACCCCCGATGTCGGTTTGACGAGCGAAAACTATCGCCAACATCCTCGAGCATAGCCTAATTAACACCACTTCACCCGCCAATGATCGGCCCCGCCTTGCCCCGCCATCACATATGCAGCGCCTTACCATAGGCCATAAGCACGCTTTCATGCATCATCTCGCTAAGCGTCGGGTGCGGGAATACCGTGTGCATGAAATCCGCCTCCACCAATTCGGCGGTTTTGCCGACGGTGTAACCCTGGATCAGCTCGGTCACCTCCGCGCCCACCATATGCGCGCCCAAGAGTTCGCCGGTTTTCGCGTCAAAAACAGTTTTGATAAAGCCCTCGGCCTCACCCAATGCAATCGCTTTGCCGTTGCCGATGAAGGGGAAGGAGCCGACTTTAACTTCATAGCCCGCCTCTTTCGCCTTCGCCTCGGTCAGGCCGACGCTAGCGACTTGCGGGTGGCAATAGGTGCAGCCCGGGATATTGCGCACATCCATCGGGTGCGGGTGGACCTCCTTGTTGCCGAGTTCTTGCGCGATGGCTTCGGCGGCGATCACGCCCTCATGGCTGGCCTTATGCGCGAGCCATGGCGGCGCGGTGATGTCGCCGATGGCCCACACGCCATCGACATTTGTGCGGCACAGGCCGTCGGCTTTGATATGCCCGCGTTCGCTGTCGATTTTCAGCGTCTCTAGGCCGATATTCTCGCTATTGGGGACGATGCCAACGGCGACGATACAGTGGGAGAATTCCGCCGCATCGACCTTGCCGTCCTTGGTTTTGATCTTCGCCGACACGCCGGTGTCGGAGGTTTTTATCTCCTCAACCCCCGCGCCGGTCAGGATTTTCATGCCTTGTTTCGTCAGCGATTTCTCAAGGAAAGCGGACACATCCGCATCCTCCACCGGCACAATCCGGTCCATCATTTCCACGACGGTTACGTCCGCACCCATGTCATTGTAGAAGCTAGCAAACTCAATCCCAATCGCGCCGGACCCGATGACAAGCAACTTGGTCGGCATTTCGGGCGGAACCATCGCGTGGCGATAAGTCCAAATGCGCTTGCCATCCGCAGGCGCAAAGGGCAGGTCACGCGCACGTGCGCCGGTGGCAATGATGATATGCTTGGCGGTCAGTTCCTCCGCCTTGCCGTCCTTCGTTACGGTCAGCTTACCTGGCGCGGTCAGCTTGCCATCGCCCATGTGGACGGTAATCTTGTTCTTCTTCATCAGGTGCGTCACGCCCTGATTTAGTTGCTTTGCAACCCCACGTGATCGGGCGACAACGGCGGCGATGTCCGCCTCAATTTTCTCCGCCTTCAGGCCGTAATCCTTGGCATGGTTCATATAATGAAAAATCTCGGCCGAGCGCAGCAACGCCTTGGTCGGGATGCATCCCCAGTTAAGGCAAATGCCGCCCAAATTCTCCCGCTCCACAATCGCGGTTTTCAGGCCCAGTTGCGAGGCACGAATGGCGGCGACATAACCACCGGGGCCGGAACCGAGGACGATGAGATCATAATTTTCTGGCATGATACCTCACATTTTGGGGAAGAATTCCCTATGGCCATAAGGTTCGCAGCGTGAAAATAAAAGCCTCTTCCGCATTCTATATTTTCAAACGAAAAAGGCCGCCCGCCACCCGATTGGTCAGGTGGCGGGCGGCCGATGGATCAATACCACTAGCAGATTAGAAGCGAGCGCCCAGATTCAAACGGGCTTGGCCGCGGATCAGCGCTGCGCCTGAATCCTCAAAATCGCCATAACCGGAAATGTGCAGGCCGCCGCCGAGATAAAAATTCCGGTTCAGGTTGTGGTTATAGCCGAAACCAATGCTCCCGCCTTTGCGCGCATCTGTGCTGGCAAAAGCCTGCGCATTTTGCGGCGCGCCAACCGGCGTAATTGTGCCGGTTAAGTCAAGGTCGTACACATCATAGCCAAGGGTCAGATAAAGCTCGCCGTCACCGCGACCGCCAGCAATACGCGCACCCACAGACAGGTTCGACTTTGATGTGATGCAATAGGCAATATTGAAACCACCGTCCGCATAGGGGCCTTCGCATGTTTCTGAATTGCTCAATTGGTATGACACATAGGGCCCAACGGTCATGCTGTCGGATACGGGAATGTCGAAACCGACTTCGCCGCCATAGGCTGCGCCGGTGAAGAGATCATCGACATATTCGATGGCGGGATAGCCGCTGTAGTCCGTTTCGGACAGTTGCGCATTTTCGATGCCCAATTGCGCCTCAATACGCAGACCGCCGAACTTACGGCCATCCTCCGGAGCAGGCATAGGGGCTTCTTCTTCATAAGGTGCGGGCACTGGCCCAGCTTGCGCAAAAGCAGGGGTGGCGGCGGTCAACAACAACGCAGTGACGAATATCTTTTTCATAAATCCCTCATGTGTAAATGCGGCGCGGGGGATGCGGCGCGCGGTAGATTTAGCGGATTGGCCGAAAATGGGAAGCTCCGGCTTCATCTCAAAGCAACGATAACCAAACCGTTGGTGCGATTTAGCAACAGTCGTAGATCAAGCCAACATCCCCATCGGCGTCACTGGCCAGTCATTGAAAACCCAACCTTAACGGCGGCAGCACGCAGAAATGGCGGCGGCGTAGTTCTGAGGAGGACAGGTCAGCTATGGCGCGCTCCGAAAACAAGTGCGACTAATACCAGCAAACCTGAATTGGCCAATATGACCGCAAGGTTTCGCCAGTCATTCAGCACATTAAATCCGCCCATGGATTTGAAGAATATGTTGAGGACAGCAGCCATAGCAAGGCATCCGAGGATTGATACAAGCGTCAGCGCGGCCAGAAACAGCCTTTTGTCGACTTCCCCAATTTCATTCGCAAGGAGGGTGGCAAAAAAATTGGGCGGGACGAAAATCAGCGCAACGGCACCTGCGAAAAAGGCAAGAAAAAACGCGTTAGGAAGACCGCCGTATAGCGCTTGCACTTCGCGTCCCTGAGGCGTGAACAGGCTTCCGATCAGCACAAGCGCCATTGTGATCCACAAAGGCCCGGAAACGCCGAGCTTAAGTGGAAGGTGCATTACGCCAACATCCCCAACGGCGCCTCAACAAACTCCTTGAACGCCTTCATCAATTGCGCACCGTCGGCGCCGTCAATGGCGCGGTGGTCGAAGCTGCCGGTGGCGCTCATCACGCTGGCCACGCCTAGCGATCCGTCGGGCATGACCCAGGGGCGCTTGTCGCCCGCGCCGATGGCCATGATCATGCCTTGGGGCGGGTTAATGACCGCCTCAAACTGCTTGATGCCGAACATGCCCATATTGGATAGGCTGGCCGTGCCGCCTTGGAATTCTTCGGGCTTCAGCTTGCCGTCCTTGGCGCGGGCGGCGAGGTCTTTCATCTCGGTGGAGATGGCGGACAGGCTTTTGCCATCGGCGTCGGCGATGATCGGCGTGATGAGGCCCGCGGGGACACTAACCGCGACCGAAATATCGGCGCGTTGGTAGCTGATGAGTTCGGCCCCCGCGAACGCGACATTGCATTTCGGCACAGCGATAAGCGCCTTGCCGAGCGCCTTAATCAACAGATCATTTACGGACAGCTTCACGCCCTTCGCCTCCAACGCCGCATTCATTTCGGCGCGCATGGCAAGCAAGCGGTCGAGGCGGATGTCCACGGTGAGGTAAATGTGCGGCACGGTCTGCTTTGATTCGGTCAGGCGGCGGGCAATGGTTTTGCGCATCCCCGACAGCTTTTCGACGCTGTGCGGGATACGCGCGTCTAGGATCGCCGCCGTGTCGGGTGCGGCCGGAACCATCGGCGCGGGTGCAGCGGCGGCGGC
>JBGSOJ010000149.1:0-4193 GCA_041739175.1 Sphingomonadaceae bacterium | reverse complement strand
GACTTTTCGGCGGTCCCGCCCATGGACGCGGCCGATTACGACAGCGAGTCGAGTGCCGATTCCAACGATGGCGCGGTATAATCGATATAGGCTGGCGAGCCGCCCGGATGCGCGGGATCGTGCCCCCATTCATGGTGGCCGCGCACCCACGCCGTGGTCATCCCCAGCGCTTTTGCGGGCTTTAGGTTCACCGCCATATCCTCAAAAAACACCGCGCGCGACGGATCAAAATCCCATGCGGCAAGGAGCGATTGATACGCAGGGGCATGCGGTTTTGGATGATAGCCGCTGGCGATAATGTCGTGCACGCCCTCAAACACCGCGCCCAATCCGCGCGCGTCCAACACCCGCTGCGCATAGGCGGCATCGCCATTGGTAAACACCAGCTTCCGCCCCGGAAGCGTGGCAATCCGCGCCGCCAGATCGGGCGCGGGGGTCAGCCGGTCCATATCTATGTCATGCACAAAATCGAGATAGCCCAACGGGTCAATGCCGTCCCGCGCCATCAGACCGTTGAGCGTGGTGCCATGCTCCATGAACAAAGCGCGCTGCCGCACGCGCGCCTCATCCTGCGCCACATCATAATGCCGCGCGACATAGGCCGTGATACGCGCCGAAATCAGGTCGAACAGATTGCACGACGCGGGATAGAGCACATTGTCGAGATCAAAAATCCAGACCTCGGGCCGCGCGCGCGGCATTGCCGCCGCCATTAATCCTCGTGCGCGATGGTCACGCGAAGGCCGTCAAGCGCGTCGCTCATTTGCACTTGGCACGACAGGCGGGAATTTTCATCGCGGTGATCGGACGAATCGAGCAAGTCGTCCTCATCCTCGCTCATCGGCGGCAATTTGTCGGCAAAGGCGGGATCGACATGGACATGGCAGGTCGCGCACGAGCAGCAACCGCCGCACAAAGCCAGCAACTCATCAAAGCCATTGTCGCGGATGACCTCCATCAGCGTTAGATTGGTGTCGGCCTCGACCGCGCGTTCGGTGCCATCGCGGGAGATTACAGTGATTGTTGCCATGGTCATGTGTCCTTTGTTGCGTGCAGGCCGCGCGTCGCGGCACCCCCTCATTCTTGTCGCATTCCGCTTAATCAAAAGCGGGGGACAAGAAAAGCGGATTTGCAGGAATAACGTTTGTCCCCTTGGCGGATAGGCCGATGCGGCCTATTTGCCAGATAGATTTTCAATAAGGACAGTTTTTCATGAACGACGCCCAATACGCCCCCGTCATCATCATCGGCTCCGGCCCCGCCGGATATAGCGCCGCCGTCTATGCCGCGCGCGCGAACCTGTCGCCGATGTTGATTAGCGGCGTTGAGGTCGGCGGGCAGCTTATGACCACGACCGAGGTCGACAACTGGCCCGGCGACGATGCGGGCGTGATGGGGCCGGAATTGATGGAGCGGATGCGCCGCCATGCCGAGCGGTTCGACACCAAAATGGTCGGCGATCATATCGAATCGGTGGACTTTTCCTCGCGGCCGTTCCGGTTGAAGGGTGGCAGCGAAGAGTATCTGGCCGATGCCGTCATCATCGCCACGGGGGCAAGCGCGCAATATCTCGGCCTGCCATCGGAAACCGCGTTCATGGGGAAGGGCGTATCGGCCTGCGCCACCTGCGACGGCTTTTTCTATCGGGGTAAGCCCGTGGCGGTGATTGGCGGCGGCAATACCGCCGTTGAAGAGGCGCTGTACCTCGCCAATATCGCCAGCCATGTGACCGTGGTGCACCGCCGCGACAAATTCCGCGCCGAAAAAATCTTGGCTGAGCGGCTGTTTGAGCGGGAGAAAGAGGGCAAGGTGACCATATTGTGGAACCACACGCTTGACGAAGTGCTGGGCGATGCGATGGGCGTCACCGGAATGCGAGTGAAGGCCACGGAAGGCGGCGCTACCCAAGACGTGACGCTGCACGGGGTGTTCATTGCCATCGGGCATAAGCCGAACACCGGCATTTTCGATGGCCACCTCGATATGGCCAATGGCTATATCAAGGTGCAATCGGGCCTAGACGGCATGGCAACGCAGACCAGCGTGCCCGGCGTCTTTGCGGCGGGTGATGTGATGGACCATATCTACCGCCAGGCGATTACCTCGGCGGGCACCGGGTGCATGGCGGCATTGGATGCCGACCGCTTCTTGGAAAGCGCGGGCCGCACGCGTTAGTGGGCCGGAACCCCATCTTCCGGATGCCCCGCGGGGTCAGGGTGAATGAACACTTCGACATCGGGGAATTCGGCCATCACAATCGCTTCCACCTCATCCATCACATCGTGCGCGGCGGCGACCGTCATTTTGGGATCCACCCAAATGTGGAATTGCACAAAATCCTGCGCCCCGCTGCTGCGCGTGCGGACATCGTGGATGCCGTGGAGTTTGGGGTGGGTATTGGCCAAAGCCTCCAACCGCGCGCGCTTTGCATCGGGCCATTCGCGGTCCATTAGCTGATCCACCGCGGCATGAGCGGCGCGATACGCTCCGTACAATAGCCAGGCGGCAATGATAAAGCCAAAGGCCGGATCGGCCCATGCCAGGCCCAGATATTGGTCGAGCAACAACGCGGCAATTACAGCGCCATTGAGCAACAGGTCAGATTGATAATGCACATGGTCCGCGCCAATCGCGACGGAGGCGGTTTGCCGGATAATCGCCCGTTGATAGGCAAGCAGGCCCAGCGTGACGATAATCGCAATCACCGACACGGCGATACCGCTTTCCGCCGATGCCGTGGTGTCGCCGGACAGGAACCGCATAACCGAGGAATAGCCAATGCCCAGCGCCGATAAGGTCACCAACACCACCTGAAACAGGCCGGCCAGCGCCTCCGCCTTGCCATGGCCGAAACGATGCTCGGCATCGGCCGGCTGCGCGGCGTAAACGACCCCGAACAGCGTCACCAAAGAGGCAAACAGATCCAGCGCGGTGTCCGCCAGGCTGCCCAGCATTGCGACCGATCCGGTGGACCATGTCGCCCAAATCTTCAGGCTAACCAGGAAAACCGCGACGCCCACGCTGGCCAGCGCGGCCCGGCGGTTAAGCGCGGATTTTCCGCCTGTCTTTTGGGCGTGATCGTGGCTGTGCGCGTGTGTGGTCATGGCCAATTCCTCACGGATACAGCATTTGCGCCGCCCAGCCAAAGGGCGCGGCGGCATCGGGGGTCAGGCGGTAGCGTTCATGCAAACGAAATTCGCGGTCTTGCCAGAACTCCATCGCATCGGGCGTGACGAGGTAACCCGACCAATGCGCCGGGCGCGGCACATCCTGCCCATCGAATTGCGCTTCTATGGCGGCATAGCGCGCTTCAAAGGTTTCGCGGCTGTCCAAGGGTTGCGATTGGTCGCTGGCGTGGGCGCCAAGCTGGCTTTCGCGCGCGCGGCTGGCGAAATAGGCATCGGCGGTGGCGGCATCGACGGGCGTCACTGTCCCCTCAATCCGCACTTGGCGGCGCAGCGATTTCCAATGGAACAACAAAGCGACGGCCTGATTGACCGCCAATTCCTGCCCCTTCCGGCTGCGGGTATTGGTGTAGAATATAAACCCGCCGCGTGGGCCAAGATCGGGCCCATGCCCTTTCAGCAGCACCATGCGCACCGACGGCCGCCCGTCGGCATCGGCAGTGGCCAGCGCCATGGCGTTGCCGTCGTTTACTTCATTGTCGCGCGCTTCGGCAAACCATGTGGTGAACAGGGCGTAGGGGTTTTTGAGTTCGTCTTGCATGGCCGCTCTAATACGCTTCGCTTTGCGGCGCTGCAAAGGATAAAGCCGCATACGACGCTTTATCTTGAAATTGTGCCCCGACACGCCGACTTAGCAAAGGGAGGCGGCGCGGGCCGCGAGATTTAGTGCAAGGGTGTGAGGGACAATGGCCGATCCGTACAATATATTGGGCGTCAGCCGCGACGCCGATGAAAAGGCGATCAAAAGCGCCTATCGCAAACTCGCCAAGGAGTTGCACCCCGACAAAAATACCGACAATCCCAAGGCAACCGAGCGTTTTTCCGAAGCGACGCAGGCGTATGATTTGTTGTCGGATAAGGACAAGCGCGCTGCCTTTGATCGCGGCGAGATTGATGAACAGGGCAATCCGCGCGGGCCATTCGGTGGCTTTGGCGGCGGCGGCTTTCACCCCGGCGCAGGCGGCGCGCAGTTTGATTTTGGCGAGGGCGGCATTGATTTGGGCGATT
>JBGSOJ010000141.1:0-4527 GCA_041739175.1 Sphingomonadaceae bacterium | reverse complement strand
ACCGCGGCCACGCGCGCCGAATCCTCCGCCACCCCGCCGCCGAGTTTCAGCTTTAGCAGGCTGGCATCCGCCGCCTTATCACGCGCTTCGGCGGCCATAACCTTAGGCATATCGAGCGATACCGTCGCAGTCACGGGCAAGCGCGGCGGCAATGCTATGCCCGTTAGATCGGCAATGCCTCGCCCCGCCTGCTTCGCCGCCAAATCCCACAGCGCGCAATCAAGCGCATTGCGCAACGGCCCGGCGGGGAGCAGGCGATGCAATAGCGCCCGGTCCAACGCGCCGCCATATTGGCCCAAAAATTCGCGTGCCTCGGCCAGCATAACCTTTGCCACCGTCCGGTCGCTTTCATGCGGTTCGGCTTCTCCACGGCCAATGAACGCGCCGTCTTGCACCACCGCGATCAGGCAGGTCACCCCCGGCAAAACACCGCGTGCGATGATGAAGGGGCGGCGATAGGCGCGGTCCTCCAAGTTTACGGTCCAGCGCAGGGTCACGCGTCCGTCTCATGCGCATCCAAGCGTGCGCGGATGTCCGCATGGCGCGCACGGTTTAGCGGATAGCGCCATGCGACCAAGGCGGCGGCGGCGCACAATAATGCGGGCAAGGCGCCGTTCACCGATTGCAACGCGAACACCGCCGCCGCGCTATTTTCCTTCGATGCCGGATCATAGCCCGCCGTGCCGGTTAGCCCATAAGCGATCGCCGCGCCCAGCCCGTACATCGCCTTTCGCAGGAACGCCATCGTTGCGCTAATCAGGCCGGCATTGCCGTCGCCGCAGCGATCCTGCTCGCTATCGGCCAAATCGCCGACCATGGCCAAAATCGCAATCTCAAACCCCATTAGGAAACTATACCAAAGCGCGTCGTTGAGCATATACAGCGGCAGGGCAGCATCCCCCGGCCGGATGAAATGCAGGATGGGCAGGGTCATCGCAATCCCCGCCATCCCCGCCGCCATCACTGTCCTTTTTTCATAGCGCGTCAGCAACCACCCCCAAAAGGGCACTGACGCCAATGCGACAATCTGCGACGTGGTTGACACCAATGTGAAATGCGGGCCGAGTTGCAAATGGCTATCGAACAGTACGAAAAACAGCGCGCCAGCCGTGCCCACGCCCAGATAGCCGATGCCCAACGTCACGATCCAAATCGCCAGCGCGCGGTTGGCGCGCACCGATTGCATGATCGCGCGCACATCCAACCGCTCGGTCGGCACAGCCGCGCCTGCTGGCACCATGAGGATAATCAGCGTGGCAATCGGCATCAGCACCAGCAAAACCATCGCCGTTGCCTCCAACACCTGAAAATCAAACTCGTCGGTGGGGGAGAATATCAGCGGCAGGAACCCGAACAATAATAGCGCCAGCGAACCGCTGACCCGCACGGCCATCGATAGAAAGCCGCGGTCGTCATAGTCACTGGCCAATTCCGCCGACCATGCGCGATAGGGGACCTCCAACAAGGTCCAACCAAGATATAGCCCCGCCAGCCATATACCGACATGAAACACGCCGGGGTTGTCGGGCGGCACAAACAGGTTCCATGCGCACCAGGTGGACAGCACCGCGCCCGCCACGATCCAAGGCTTACGCGGCCCAAATCGCCCTGTCGTGCGGTCGGATAAGATGCCGACAATCGGATCGGTCGCGGCATCCAACACGCGCAGGATAAGCAGGATCAGCGATAACGACCCCAAGGTAACGCCATATTCCTTGGCATATAAAGGCGGCAACACCGCCACCACAGGCGCCACCAAAATGGCGAACGGAAATTCCAGCGTGGCATAACCCAGCGCCGTAGACCGTTTCAACCGGTGCGGCGCGTCAAGCGGGGTTGCGCTCTGTGTTTCCATTCGAACCTTTGCCCCCGAAATCCGTCTATCGCCGCACCCCGATGGTTAGCATCACTTGCCGCGGTGCCGCATGATATTCGAGCACGGAGGCAAAGCTGCTGAAATCGGCGCGGTAGGTGACATAGGTTTCATCCAAGATGTTGCGCCCCGACAGGCCGACGAAGAACCGTTCATCCGCGCTTTCCCAACGGACTCCGGCATTGACCAGCCCAACCGAGGGCAAGGTTTCGAGGACCGGATTTTGGAACACGGGGGCCAGCCATTCATCGCGCCACGCATAATCCGCACTCCAAACCAATTTGCCTATGGACCCTAGCCCTTGTTCGGCATTGATGCCGACCGACACCTGATGCTTTGAGGAATTGGGCAAGGGCAATCCTTGTCCGTCAATCCCCGATGGCAAGAGGATCGATGATTGGATTTCGGTATCAAGATAGGTATAAGCGCCAGTGAGCGCAACGCCGTCCACAACCTCCCATTGGCCGTCGATTTCTAACCCGGCTATTTTCGATTTCGGGATATTGACGGGGACCGAGACAAAGCCGCCGACGCCGGTTTCCTCCAACGCGAAAATCTGCGCACCGCGATAGTCATTGTAGAACAAGGCGACATTCACCCGCGCCGCGCCATCGCCGCTTACCGCCTTTGCGCCCAGTTCATAGGATGTGACGGTTTCCTCATCAAAGGCGCTGAATGCTCCGCCAAGCCCGCTAAACCCGCCGCTTTTAAAGCCGCGCGACACGCTGGCGTAGACATTCAAATCATCGCCCGGCTTAAACGTCACAATCGCGCGCGGGGTAAAGGCGTCGTATTTGGCCCGTTGAATATCCTGTCCAGCGAACAAGCGGTCGTTAATCTCCGCCTCTTTCACTTCGCTGGTATAGCGCCCGCCGATGACAACGCCCAGGCCGCCACCCAAGTCATAAGTACCCTCGGCAAACGCCGCCCAGGCATCGGTGGTGATATCGGTGCGGTCGTCGAACAACACTTCGCGCGGATCGCCAACCGCAAAGGCAAGTTCATACCGGCTATCGTGCGTGGTATCCTCTCGCATATAAAAGCCGCCGATAATCCATTGCAGCGGGCCATCACCCGCGCTTTGCACGCGCACCTCTTGTGTCACCATGCGGGTATTCGTTTCCTGCCGCAATTGCTCCAATGGCAGCGAGGTGCCGTCGGTATCCACATTTTGGGTAATGCCAAAATCGAGCAAGCCAGTGATGCTGGTGACCGCAACGCTTTCGCCCGTCCAGCCAAGTTTTAGGTCACCAACAATCGCCTCTTGCACGCCATTACTGTCGCCATCCAGGCTATAATCACGCGGGCCAGTGGCATTGCCAGGAAGGTCGGGATACGGCCCGCCCAGATCGGGATTGTTGCGCAGCGGCAGGCCGACATTGCCTGCATCGCGGGTGAAATCGAACCCTGCCTCAAACTCAAAACCGCCCGCCGACTCCGCCCGTATCCGCGCGCGGAGCGCCAGCGTGTCGGTGAAGTCGAGCTTGCTATCGTCGTCAAAAACATTGTTCGTATAGCCATCGTCGATGTTGTAAAGCCCCGACAAACGCAGGCCACCGCCCGAACCATCACCAAAAGGGATGTTCGCCATCCCCTCGACACGGTAAGCGCCGAAATTGCCAATTCCCGCTGATGCGCGCCAATCGGCCTCTCCGCCCGGGCGTCCCGCAATGATGTTAATCGCGCCGCCCGTGGCGTTGCGGCCATACAAAGTGCCCTGCGGCCCTTTTAAGACCTCGACACGCTCAATATCATGAAAATCAATCAGCGCGAGCGACGGCCGCGAGAGATAGACGCCGTTCAAATGCACCGCGTTGGACGGATCGAGCCCCGGCGCGTTGACATTGTTGCCAATGCCGCGAATGAACAATTGCGATTCCGATTGGAACGGGGTGATGGTAAGACCGGGCGTTAGAAACTGCAAATCGCCCAGATTTTCAATCCCGGCCTCGGCCAAGGCTTCGCCGGAAAACGCCTGTATCGTGGCGGGCACATCTTGGATCGATTGATCGCGGCGTTGCGCGGTGACGATGATATCGCCGTCCACGGGTTCAGCGGGCGCCGCGTCCTGCGCCATAGCGGCGGTCGCGCCAAGCATGGCGCATACCGTCGTCAACAAAATCCGCTTCCCAATTCCCCGCTTGGTTCCCCCCAGAACATGTCGCATCGCCGAGTCCCTTTCATTGCATGAATATGACATAGTTTCACACAGGCAGACGGCTTACAAATGTCCCTTTCGGGACATAGCCGCCGTAAATTCCATGGCACAGCATTTGGGCAACACTTCAGGATGAGAGGACCGGAGCCATGGCCAATGGACTCGCGCTAAAACCGCCATTTTTGCTGTTTCTGGGCGACAGTCGGGAGCGGACCTTCGTTAAGACCGCCGATGGCTTACGGCAGTGGCGCGGCGCGGATTGCATTGGGCAGTTCCGCATGGACGCCGACACCGTCTCCATCGGCCTGCCCGACATGGACATTGCCGCCGCAAAAGCTGCGGGTGCGCAAAGCCTTATCATTGGTGTGGCCCCCATGGGGGGACGTCTGCCCGCATCATGGCTGGCGGTAATGGCCGAGGCAGCGGCGGCGGGGATGGATATTGTCAACGGCCTACACGACCGCGTAGGGGTGCAGCCGACGTTGATAGCGGCGCC
>JBGSOJ010000122.1:0-1588 GCA_041739175.1 Sphingomonadaceae bacterium | reverse complement strand
CGGCTGTCATGGGCGCTTGCCCCGGCGTTTACGCTGTCGGGCGGCGCGCAATGGCAATCGGCGCGGTTTGAGGATGACCGCGAAAATGTGCGCCTACCCGGCTTCGTTGCCTTCGATATGGGCGCGGAATGGCGGGTGTCCAAGCGGTTCAGCATCGCCATTGACGCGGAAAACCTGACCAATGAAACCATCATAACGGGCAATAGCGGCGGCGTGCTGGAACGCGCTACGCCGCGCACGATTTGGGTTACGGTTAGGGTACGATAGGCCCAACTTTTTCATAAAAGCCACGAAGGAAAAAGGAAAAAAGGGACGTTGCAATTGGATGCTAAGTTCGCGCGCCATCGCAACGGTCTTCTTCCTTTTTTCTTTTTGTGTCTTTTATGAACCCTTTATGGCGCTGAGGTGGAATGCCTTACACGCGCCACCGATAGCGGCCATTGATCGGGTGGTCGGGCAAGATGTCCTCTTCCCGTGTGCCGCGTCCGATGTTGTGGATTATCAAAGGGCGGGTGGCATTATTGGCGCCCACGCGCCGGTCGCTGACGATGCCGATATGGGGCAGCTTGCCGCCGACCATGCTGGTCACCAGATCGCCTGCCTGCCAATCGGCAAAGCCCGACGGCACCGGCATCTCCGCTCCCGCCCGCGCGAAGAAGCGGCGCAGGTTCGGCACGCGGCGGTGGTCGATATTGCGGTCCGGCTTGGTCAGCCCCCAATTTTTGGGATAAGCGCCAAACGCGGCGCGCATATCGGCGTTAACCAGCGCTTGCAAATCAAGGTCCAGCGCGTCGCGATAGGCGCGGATGATGACATCGGTGCACACGCCGATGCTGCGCGGGACATCGCCGTTGGGGAAATCCAGCGCGGTATAGGCGGGGTCGTAACTGAGCGTCACGCCAATCTGCGCGCGCGCACCGGCGATGAGTTTCACTGCAGCGAGGGAGGCGGGCGTGGCGGTTTCGGCGAGCACCTGTTCCTGCCCGCATCCGATGAGGGGGAGCAGCGTGACGGCAGCGCTGGCTTGCAAAAATGTGCGTCTGTTGGTCAATTCACCCTCCGCTTTTGGACGCGTATGGCGCAAACAAAATGAGCGGGGCGTGAATGGTGCTAACTCAACCTCCCCGTTGCGGGGAGGTGGCAGGGCGAAGCGGTCCTGAGCGAAGTCGAAGGGCGGAGGGGATAGGACGCAAAGCAGCCACCCCTCCACCACTTCGTGGTCCCCCTCCCCGTATCGGGGAGGTTCAGGTGGCCCGCAAAAGCGCATACGTCGGCCCGTGGTCGCTGGCCTTTTCGCGGCCGCGGTATTCCTTATCGACGCCGCATCCGGCGAGGCGATCCGCCGCCTGCGGGCTGCACAATATATGGTCGATGCGGAAACCATGGTCGCGCGGCCATGCGCCCGCCTGATAGTCCCAGTACGTCCACACGCCGCCCGCCGGATAGGTGACGCCCAGCGCGTCGGTCCACCCATCGGCCAGCATCCGCCGATACGCGGCGCGGCTTTCCGGTTGCGTCAGCGCATCGTCGGCCATGGCGGTGACGCTGTAGGTGTCGCGGTCGTGCGGGATGACATTATAATCGCCCA
>JBGSOJ010000114.1:0-1642 GCA_041739175.1 Sphingomonadaceae bacterium | reverse complement strand
AGCCCCCCACCCCAACCCCTCCCCTGAAGGGGAGGGGCTAATAAGCTGCCTATTCCAACCCAAGCGCGTTCATATAGGTTTCCAAAATCGCCTGCATTTCCTGCCGGTCGCCCGGCTCCATTTTGCGCAGGCGGACGATTTGGCGCATGATTTTGGGGTCATAGCCCATGGCCTTTGCCTCGGCATAGACATCGCGGATGTCGTCGGCCATGCCCTTTTTTTCTTCCTCCAGCCGCTCCACGCGCTCAATAAACAGGCGCAATTGGTCGGCGGCAACATTGGTCGCGCCAGTCGTGGCAACTTCGGCGGGGGTTTGGCCTTCGGGCATAATAATCTCCGTACAATATTGGGCGCCTATGGGTGGCGCCCCGAATCAGATGGAGTAGCGTGTTAGCCTTGGGCGGCGTTCTTCGCCACGCTTTCTTCCATACGGGCAAGCTGCTCCGGCGTCGCCGCCGTCTGATAACGGGCCTTATAATCGGCATAGTCCATGCCATAAATCGCGCGGCGCGCATCGTTACGGGTCATCGCACCGCCCGCCGCGTGATCCGCCTCCATCACCCAATCGGACAGGCAATTGCGGCAAAATCCGGCAAGCCCCATCAGGTCGATATTCTGCGCATCGGTGCGGTGCCGCAAATGCCCGACCAGCCGGCGAAACGCGGCGGCGGCGACGGCATCGTCAAGGGGAACCGCCGCATTTTGGTCATCGGTGCAACTCATGTATAGCTATTCCTTCGATTGCGGCGCGGGCACGGTGGATTGCGGGCGCGGCTTAATGGTAGAGGTGTCGTAAAGCCGCCACAGAGTACGGCTAACAAAAGCCAAAATCTATAAGTGAGATGATGACGTGACCGATATTTCCTCCCCCCGCCAATATGCCGCCCCGCGCCAACGCAAAGTGCGCATTCTTGCCACCCTCGGCCCCGCCAGCGATACGCGCGAGACGATTGCCGCGCTCTACGCCGCCGGAGCCGATGCCTTCCGCATCAACATGAGCCACGGCGATCAGGCGTCAAAGGCCGATCTGGTCCGTGCCATCCGCGCGATTGAGGCGGAAACGGGCCGCCCCTCCACCATCCTGGTCGATTTGCAGGGACCGAAATTGCGCATTGGCACTTTTGCCAATGGGTCGGAAATGCTGACCGTCGGCGCACGCTTTGTGCTCGACCGGGACCCGACGCCGGGCACCATCGACCGCGTCTGCCTGCCGCATCCCGAAATTTTCGCGGTGGTTAAGCCGGGCGAGCGATTGCTGATCAACGATGGCAACATCGCTTTGCTGGTGGAGGCCAATGATGGAATGCGGATGGAAACCGTGGTCACCGTCGGCGGCAAAATCTCCGACCGGAAGGGCGTGAACGTCCCCGGCGCGGTGCTGCCGATTGCCGCAATGACCGAAAAAGACCGCAGCGATTTGGCCTTCATGCTGCAACACGATATTGATTGGGTCGCGCTGTCATTTGTGCAACGCCCCGAGGATATTGCCGAGGCGCGCAAGCTGATTGAGGGGCGCGCCGCTTTGCTTGCCAAAATCGAAAAGCCGCAGGCGATTTCGCGTCTGGATGAGATTATCGACCTGTCCGACGCGGTCATGGTCGCGCGCGGCGATTTGGGCGTCGAATTGCCGCCCGAGGCGGTG
>JBGSOJ010000049.1:0-2267 GCA_041739175.1 Sphingomonadaceae bacterium | reverse complement strand
TCGCTGTCGGCGACCACGCAAAACCTCGCGCCGGAAAAGTTCACCAATTACGAGCTGGGTGCGAAATGGGATGTGCGGCCCGATTTCAGCGTGACCTTGGCGCTGTTCCAACTCGACCGGACCAACGCGACGACGCCCGATCCGGATAACATTACGCAAACGATCAACATCGGCCAAACGCGCACGCGCGGGGTGGAGCTTGGCGTTGCGGGGCAAGTCACCGACGCGTGGCAGGTCAGCGGCGGCTACACCTATCAAGAGGGTGAATTGGTCGGCAACGACTTCGTCCAGTTGGGGCAAGTGCCGCGCCATCAATTCGCGCTGTGGAACCGCTATCAGGTCAGCGAACGGCTCGGCATGGGTGTCGGCGTGGTGCATCAGGCGGAGCAATATGCCGCATTGCGCACCAGCACGGCGACGACCCTATTGCCCGCCTTCACCCGCGTCGATGCGGCGGTGTTCTATAAAATAAGCGATGATGTCAGCGTGCAGGCGAATGTCGAGAACCTGTTCGACACGACCTACTTTGCCGATGCGCACAACAACAACAACATCACCACCGGCGCGCCGATCAATGGCCGGTTGACGGTAAGACTGGGCTTTTAGCCCGGCCGTAAGCCGCCATCAGCCATGGCCTTGACCGCAATCGTTGCGCCCCCGCGACGATTGGATACAGTTCAGGCCATGGCCAGCGCGCCCATTTGTATGTAAGGCGTCGCAATTCCAACCCCTTAAATGAAAGCACCCTCCGTCATGTCCCCCATCAAAATCCGCCGCATTTTGGTCTCCATCCATTTGTACGCCGCCGCGTTGCTTGCGCCTGCATTCCTGTTGGTGGCGGTGACGGGGGGATTATACCTTGCCGATGTGAAGGGGGAGATGGTGGAAACGCCGGTCACGATCCCGGCGGGCACGACCTTCGACACCAAAAGCCCGACCTTTGAGGCGGATGTAAAGGCGTTCCTCGTCGCGCAGAAATTGCCGTCTGAATTCGACTATATCCGCGCGCGCGGCGATAATTTCACCACCCGCCCGACCAGCCGCACGCATGTCACCTTTGAGCAAAAGGACGACGTGCTGACCGCGAAAAAGGTCACGCCAAGCCCGATGGCGGCGCTGATGGAGATCCATAAGGGGCACGGGCCGGCCCTATACCGCATCTTTGGCGTGTTGGTTGGCCTGATGCTGTTCATCGTCATCATCGGCGGCGTTGCGGTCGGTTACCTCAGCCCCGCCTATCGCAAGCAAACGGTGCTGAGCGTGATCGCGGGCAGCGCGGTGTTCGGCTATGTCGCGTTTCTGGCGTAACGAATAGAGGGAAGGCGTAGGGGGAAAGGCTAAGGGGGTGCGCCCCCTATGTCCCGCCGTTCAAGTCCGCAAGCCCGTCTTTCGCCAGCTTATTGTCAGGGTCCAATTCCAACGCGCGCCGCATGTAGCGTTCGGCCAGCGCCATGTCCTTGGGTGCGCCAAAGCCGTTGGCATAGGCCACGCCCACATTGTAGCAACCGTCGGAATCGTTCAACTCGCACGCGCGGGTGAACAGGGCAACGCCGCGATCATAATCGCGTTTCACGCCCTCTCCATTGACATACAGCAGGCCCAAATTGGTGCAGCCCAAGGCATCGCCGCCATCGCACGCCATCATGTAATAGCGGGCGGCCACGGACCAATCGAATTCCACGCCGCGCCCATTGGCATACAACACGCCCAGATTGTTGCACGCCAATGGCTGCCCCTTGTCGCAGGCGATGGTATAAAGCGCGGCGGCTTTGGCCATGTCCTTTGCCACGCCGCTACCCTGTTCGGTATAAAGGGCAATGTTGAAACAGCCACTGGCATCGCCGCCGTCGCATCCCAATTTGGCGTATTCCGCCGCTTTGGCTTCATCGACCGGAACGCCATTGCCGCGCTTATACGCCGCGCCCAGATTGGTGCAGGCGGTGGGGACATTATCCGCACACGCGCGCGTAAACAAAGCGAAGGCCTTTGCATAATCGCGCGGCGTGCCGACGCCATCGGCGGTCATCGTGCCCAAATTGTAGCACGACACCGCGACTCCGCCATCGCACCCCTTGGTATAAAGCGACACGGCTTTCACTTTATCCTCCGCGATGCCTTTGGCGAATTCGTAGTTGATGCCCAGATTGTGGCACGCCACGGCATCGCCGCTGTCGCAGCCAATGGTGTACAGCGCCGCCGCCTTGGTTTCGTCCATTGGCACGCCTTCGCCCGTCGAATACAGCCCACCAAGGTTCGCGCATGCCAGC
>JBGSOJ010000117.1:0-8673 GCA_041739175.1 Sphingomonadaceae bacterium | reverse complement strand
GCGGTAAAGGCGCGCGCAATCGCCATGCTCGACGCGCACCGATTGCACGAATTGCGCACCGGCGGCGCCATGGCCGACAGCACGCCGATACCGCCGCCGGAACGTATCGGCGTTTACCGGATCACCGAAACCATCGGCAGCGGCGGCATGGGCACGGTCTTTCGCGGAGAACGGGACGCGGGCGATTTTACCCATGTCGTCGCCATCAAACTGATCAAAGCGGGGCTGCTTAGCGCCAGCCTGCTGGAACGGTTCCTGCGCGAACGGCAAGTGCTTGCCGGATTGGCGCACCCCCATATCGCGCGGCTGTTCGATGGCGGGGAGACCGACGCGGGGCAGCCCTATTTCGTGATGGAATATGTCGATGGCCGATCGCTGCCCGCATGGATGAAAGAGGATGCGCCGACCTTGCCGCGCAAAATGGCGCTGTTTGGGCAGATTTGCGACGCCATCACCTACGCGCACCAACAATTGGTCATCCACCGCGACCTTACCCCGTCGAACATTTTGGTCGATGAGAAGGGCAATGCCCGCGTCATCGATTTCGGCATTGCCCGACCGCCGCGCATGGATTTGGACGAAGCGCCGGTGTCCGCCAGCCTCGATAGCCTTACCCTCACCCCCGGCTATGGCGCGCCGGAACGGGCAAGCGGCGGCGGCGCAACAACCTTAAGCGACGTCTATTCGCTGGGCCGTATCCTATCCGACCTGTTGGCGGGAGAGAGCGACGCCGAATTGTCCACCATCGCCACAAAGGCAAGCGCGCTTGAGCCCGAGGGGCGCTATCCAACGGTCGCCGCCTTGGCGGAGGATGTGCGCAATTGGGCGGTCGGCAGGCCCGTTTCCGC
This sequence comes from Sphingomonadaceae bacterium, assembly GCA_041739175.1. GTDB lineage: Bacteria > Pseudomonadota > Alphaproteobacteria > Sphingomonadales > Sphingomonadaceae > JBGSSR01. The sequence continues at coordinate 7,825 of JBGSOJ010000117.1, read as the reverse complement.
AATGCCGCCGACACGCGGGTATCAGCTTTCCAAATTCATCGCCCGCAACCGGGCGCAAGTGATGCTGGGCGGGGCATTGTTGGCCACCGTCCTGCTTGGTCTGCTGGCGACAAGTTGGCAATGGAACGCAGCGGCACGCGCGCGGGATGAGGCGGAGACACGCTTTGCCGACACGCGTTCAATTGCGCGGTTCATGCTGTTTGACCTGTATGATGACATTCAACCGATCGCGGGCAGCACGGCGGCACTGGAGCAAATTGCCACGCGCTCACGCACCTATTTGGAACGGTTGGACGATGGCCGTGCGCTGTCGCCCGACCTGCAATATGAAATCGCGGCGGGCTATCACCGTCTGTCGTCGGTTGTCGGCAATCCGATGGGGCGCAATCTGGGACGACGGGCGGAGGCGCGCGAACACATGAACCGCGCGCTTGCACTGCTAAAGCCGTTGGTCGCGGCGCATCCCGACAATCCGCGTTACCTGCGCGAATATGGCGCGGCGTTGTATTCCGACGCGGTGCTGCGCTATATTGCGGAAGAAGAAGTGGACGAAAGCCGCGCCTCGGCTTTGGTATCGGCATCGATGTTTGAACGGGTGCTGCGCCTGAACCCCAACGATACGGCGGCCGCGATTGCCGCAATTGACTCGCGCGTGCAGGCGGCGAAACCCCTGGGCGATATCGACAAAAACCGCGAGGGCATTGCCGAGTTTCAGGCGCTTGTTGCCCCGATGGAGAAAATTGCGCGCGACCATCCCGATGATTTGGAGGCGCAATTGATGCTGTCCGATGTCTATGCGCAATTGGGCAATGCGATGGCGTGGACTTACGATCCCAAGAAGCCGGAGTATTTGCAAGCGATTGTCGAACTCGACAAGTCGATGGTCATTATGGACCGCCTGCTCGCCGATCCCAAAACGCGGGCAAAGGCGGAGCGTCCGGCGACCTTGAACTTATGGTATCGCGCTTTGGCCTATTCCGATCTTTTGCGCTTTGCCGAGGCCTTGGCCGATTTGGAGCGGGCCGAGGCGATTATAGCGGCGCAAATTGCCAAAGATCCCGATGATATGGAATCGATCCGCCGCGTGGAGGGCTTTGGGTCGCAGAAAATCTTTGTCCTGTTCGACCTCGGCCGCCGCAAAGAGGGGATTGCGCTGGCCAAAGACATTGCCGAAACGCGCCGCATTCGTATGGAAGGGGAGCCCGCGAACGCCGGGTTCAGCCGCGATTTTGTGAGCAGCCAGGCAGGCTATATCGAGCTTTTGTTCAACGACGCCCAAACCGCCAAGGGCTGCGCCGCGCTCACCGAAATGATGGTGTGGATTGACCGGTTGGAAAAGCGAAAAATTTTCTATGCGAAAGACCGCAAGCTCTATGTCGACCGGATGAAGGGCTACGCCGAAACCTGTCCGTCGCGATAAATTGGGCACAAAAAAGGGCGGGAACACATACTGTCCCCGCCCCATTTTTTTGCGCCTAGATCTGGATTAATCCAAATCAGCAGTCGTGAAATCTTCACCCTGCACATCGCCCAGCGGCGTGTCGCCGACGGTGGCTTCTGCCGGTTGTTGCAATTCGGCGTCATGCTCTTCCTTGGCCGTGGCAGGCGCAATCATGCTTTCCTGAAGCTTCCGGTATTGCGCGCGCAGCGCCGCATCGCGGCTGGTCGCGGCAATGCGGATGCGGTTCATCGCCGCGCCGGTCCCGGCGGGGATCAAGCGGCCAACGATGACGTTTTCCTTAAGGCCGGTCAGCACGTCCTTCTTCCCTTCAACCGCCGCCTGCGTCAGCACGCGGGTGGTTTCTTGGAAAGACGCCGCCGAGATGAACGAACGGGTTTGCAGGCTTGCCTTGGTGATGCCCAACAATATGGGTTTGCCCTCGGCAGGCAATTTGCCCTTCTCCAGCTTGGCGTTGTAGTCTTCCATTTCCTCACGGTCGACTTGCTCGCCCGCCAGCAACGTGGTGTCGCCGCCGTTGGTGATTTCCACCTTTTGCAGCATTTGGCGCACGATCGTCTCGATATGCTTATCGTTGATCTTCACGCCTTGCAGACGGTAGACTTCCTGAATTTCGGCAACGAGATATTCGGCCAGCGCCTCAACGCCCATGACCTCAAGGATGTCGTGCGGGTTGGGCGATCCGGAAATCAAATTATCGCCCTTGCGCACCATATCGCCTTCTTGCACCTCAAGGTTTTTGGTCTTGGGGATCAGATATTCGACGGCTTCACCTTCCTCCGGCACAATGGCGATTTTGCGTTTCGCCTTGTAATCGCGGACGAATTCGATGCGGCCCGAAATCTTGGCAATGACCGAGTTGTCTTTCGGAATACGCGCCTCGAACAGTTCGGCCACGCGCGGCAGACCGCCGGTGATGTCGCGCGTCTTGGCGGCTTCGCGGCTGACGCGGGCGATAACATCGCCGGCCTCCACCGTTTGACCATCATTGACCGAAAGCATCGTGCCCGCGGACAGCAGATAGCGCGCCGATTCGCCCGAATCGCCGTCGAGCAGGGTAATGCGCGGACGAAAATCCTCCTTCTTGGCGCGGCCAGCGGAGCGGTATTCGATCACCACACGCTGCGAAATGCCGGTGGCTTCGTCGGTTTGTTCGGTCATGGTCTTGCCATCGACAAGATCCTGATACGCAATCACACCCGATTTTTCGGTGATGATGGGCATCGTGAACGGATCCCATTCGGCCAGACGATCGCCGACGGTGACATGCGTGCCTTCTTCGAGCATCAATGTCGCGCCGTACGGAATACGGTGCATTTCCATCTCGCGACCATCCTTATCGACAATGACCAACTCGCCGGAGCGGGCCATGGCCAGACGCTTGCCACGCTTGTCGATCAGCACGGGCAGCTCGCGATATTCAATCCGGCCTTCTGCCGAGGCATCAAGGCTGGATTGCTCATTAAGCTGCGCCGCGCCGCCGATGTGGAAGGTCCGCATCGTAAGCTGCGTGCCCGGCTCCCCGATGGATTGGGCGGCAATAACGCCGACCGCTTCACCAATGTTCACCGGCGTACCGCGCGCCAAGTCACGGCCGTAGCAGGTTGCGCACACGCCAACCTTCGATTCGCACACCAAGGGCGAACGAATTTTCAGCGCTTGCAGGCCGGTTTCCTCCATCGCGGTGATCGCGGCTTCGTCCAGCAAAGTCCCGGCGGGATAGAGCACTTGGCCTTCGTTGCCGATAATCGGTTCCGCCGTAGTCCGGCCCAGCACCCGCTCACCCAGCGAGGCGATGGTCGAACCGCCCTGCACGATCGAGCGCATTTCCAGCGCGCGTTCGGTGCCGCAGTCGATTTCGACGATGGTGCAATCTTGCGACACATCCACCAAACGGCGCGTCAAATAGCCCGAGTTTGCGGTCTTCAACGCGGTATCGGCAAGGCCTTTCCGTGCCCCGTGAGTCGAGTTAAAATACTCAAGGACGGTTAGACCCTCCTTAAAGTTCGAGATGATCGGCGTTTCGATGATTTCCCCCGATGGTTTCGCCATCAGGCCGCGCATCCCGCCAAGCTGCTTCATTTGTGCTGGCGAACCACGCGCGCCGGAGTGGCTCATCATATAAATGGCGTTGATTTCCGCCTCCATGCCGTTTTCATCCAGCGGAGTGGCCTTCAATTCCTCCATCATCGCATTGGCAACGCGGTCACCGCAGGTGGACCAGGCGTCAACGACCTTGTTGTATTTTTCCTGCCAGGTGATCAGACCGTCCTGATATTGTTGTTCAAAATCAGCGACAATCGCCTTGGTCTCCTCAACCAGCGCGACCTTTTCAACGGGGATGATCATGTCATCCTTACCGAACGAAATACCCGCCTTAAACGCGTGCTTAAAGCCAAGCGACATAATCGCATCGGCGAACAGGACGGTGTCCTTTTGGCCGGTGTGGCGGTACACTTGGTCAATCACATCGCCGAGCTCTTTCTTGGTGAGCAAGCGGTTGATGATTTCAAACGGCACGGTCGAGGATTTGGGCAGGCATTCGCCCAGCAACATACGGCCCGGGGTGGTTTCCACGCGCTTCATATATTGCTTACCCGACTCGTCGGTTTGTGGCACGCGGGTGGTGATTTTGGAGTGCAACGTCACCGCGCCGACTTCCAAGGCGTGATGCACCTCGGCAATGTCGGACAGGATCATGCCTTCGCCGGGCACGCCCTGACGATCCATGGAGAGATAGTACAGGCCCAGAACCATATCCTGCGACGGGACAATGATCGGCTTACCGTTCGATGGGCTAAGGATATTGTTGGTGGACATCATCAGCACGCGCGCTTCCAATTGCGCCTCAAGGCTCAATGGAACGTGCACCGCCATTTGGTCACCATCAAAGTCGGCGTTAAACGCAGAGCAAACCAATGGGTGCAATTGAATGGCTTTGCCCTCAATCAGCACCGGTTCAAACGCCTGAATCCCCAAACGGTGAAGCGTTGGCGCGCGGTTGAGCATCACGGGATGTTCGCGGATGACCTCATCAAGGATATCCCAGACTTCCTTGCGTTCTTTCTCCACCCATTTCTTCGCCTGTTTCAGCGTCATGGAGAGACCCTTGGCGTCCAAACGCGCGTAGATGAACGGCTTGAACAGCTCCAGCGCCATTTTCTTGGGCAGGCCGCATTGGTGCAATTTCAATTCCGGCCCGGTCACAATGACCGAACGACCCGAATAATCGACGCGCTTACCCAGCAGGTTCTGACGGAAGCGGCCTTGCTTCCCCTTCAGCATGTCGGACAGCGATTTCAACGGACGCTTGTTCGCACCGGTGATGACGCGGCCACGGCGGCCATTGTCGAACAGGGCATCAACCGATTCCTGCAACATCCGCTTTTCATTGCGGACAATAATGTCCGGCGCGCGCAGTTCCATCAGGCGCTTCAAACGGTTGTTCCGGTTGATGACGCGGCGATAGAGGTCGTTAAGGTCGGAGGTCGCAAAACGGCCACCATCCAACGGCACCAATGGGCGCAATTCGGGCGGGATGACCGGCACGACGTCAAGGATCATCCATTCCGGCTTGTTGCCCGAATCGATGAAGCTCTCGACGACTTTCAACCGCTTGATGATTTTCTTCGGTTTCAGTTCGGATTTGGTGGTGGCGAGTTCCTCCAGAAGGTCCACGCGCTCTTGCTCAAGGTCAAGCTCCATCAGCATGGTCTTAACCGCTTCCGCGCCGATGCCGGCGGAGAACGCATCCTCGCCATATTCATCCTGCGCGTCGAGCAATTCGTCCTCGGTCATCAACTGGTATTTTTCCAGCGCGGTGAGGCCGGGTTCGATGACGACATAATGTTCGAAATAGAGGATGCGCTCCAGCTGCTTCAATTGCATGTCGAGCAGCAAGCCGATGCGGCTTGGCAATGATTTCAGGAACCAGATGTGCGCAACCGGCGCGGCCAGTTCGATGTGGCCCATCCGTTCGCGGCGGACCTTGGTCACGGTAACCTCAACGCCGCATTTTTCGCAGACGATGCCCTTATACTTCATGCGCTTGTACTTACCGCACAGGCATTCGTAATCCTTTACGGGACCAAAAATCCGCGCACAGAACAGGCCGTCGCGCTCGGGTTTGAACGTCCGGTAGTTGATGGTTTCGGGCTTTTTAATCTCACCGAACGACCACGAACGAATACGCTCAGGGCTGGCAAGGCCGATTTGGATGGTGTCGAACGTTTCAGGTTTCGCGTTCGGGTTGTTGAATTTGGTCAGGTCGTTCATGTGTATTTTCCCTTATGCGCCGATGTTTCGGCAGGGTGAATTCGGCATTGTGAAAGCGGTGCAGTGGATGACCCACCCCCGACCCCTCCCGCAGGCGGGAGGGGAGAGGTAAAGTTACTCCGCAGCCTCGGGCAAAGCGGCCGTCTGGCCGCCCTCTTCGTCCAATTCCTCGTCGTAGTTTTTCAGTTCTACGTTAAGGCCAAGGCTGCGCATTTCCTTAACAAGCACGTTAATGCTCTCGGGAATGCCCGCCTCGAACGTGTCGTCGCCCTTAACGATGGCCTCATAGACCTTCGTCCGGCCGACAACATCGTCGGATTTGACGGTGAGCATTTCCTGAAGCGTGTACGCCGCGCCATAGGCTTGCAGTGCCCAGACTTCCATTTCCCCAAAACGCTGACCACCGAATTGGGCCTTACCGCCCAACGGTTGCTGCGTGACAAGGCTGTAGGGGCCGATCGAGCGCGCGTGGATCTTGTCATCAACCAAGTGATGCAGTTTCAGCATGTACATATAGCCAACGGTGACTTTACGGCTGAATTTCTCCCCCGTGCGGCCATCGTAGAGATCGCTTTGCCCTGAGGTATCAAGGCCCGCGCGCTCCAGCATCCGCGAGACATCGGCTTCCTTCGCGCCATCGAACACCGGCGTGCCCATCGGGACACCGGGACGCAGCAGCTCGGCCATTTCGACGATTTGCTCATCGGTCCGGCTGTCGAGTTCATCGGCATAGGTTTCGCCATAGCTGATTTTGAGCCGTTCGCGCACCGCGTCGGGGGCCTGACCGCCAACCGCATCGGGGTTGGCATTGCGCCAATCCTCCAGCGATTTGGAAATCTGTTGCCCCAATCCGCGCGCGGCCCAGCCAAGGTGGGTTTCGAAAATCTGCCCAACGTTCATCCGGCTTGGCACGCCCAAGGGGTTCAGCACCATGTCAACATAGGTGCCATCCTCCAGGAATGGCATGTCCTCCACCGGAAGCACGCGGGAGATAATCCCCTTGTTCCCGTGGCGACCCGCCATTTTGTCGCCAGTTTGCAGCTTACGCTTAACCGCGACAAACACCTTCACCATTTTCAGCACGCCCGGCGCGAGTTCATCACCCCGCTCCAGCTTTTCGCGGCGATCCTCAAAGCGTTCGACAATCAATTTGACGGCTTCGTCATATTGCGTCTTCACCGCCTCAAGGTCGGATTGCATTTTGTCATCGGCGACGGCGAATTTCCACCACTCAAACCGCTCCACTTCCTCAAGCATGGCTTCGTCAATGACCGAACCCTTCTTGATGCCCTTGGGCGCGTTGGTGGCGGTTTGGCCGAGCAGCATATCGCGCAGGCGGTTGAAGGTGGCGCGGTTCAAAATGGCGCGCTCATCCTCACGGTCCTTGGCGAGGCGTTCGATTTCCTCACGCTCAATCGCCATGGCGCGCTCATCCTTGTCGATGCCATGACGGTTGAACACGCGGACCTCAACCACGGTCCCCGCCACACCGGGCGGCAAGCGGAGCGAGGTGTCGCGCACGTCGGAGGCTTTCTCGCCAAAGATGGCGCGGAGCAATTTCTCCTCCGGCGTCATCGGGCTTTCGCCCTTTGGCGTGATTTTGCCGACCAGAATGTCGCCGGGGTGAACCTCCGCCCCGATATAGACAATGCCCGCCTCATCAAGGCTGCGTAAAGCCTCTTCGCCGACATTGGGAATGTCGCGGGTGATGTCCTCCGGCCCCAATTTCGTATCGCGGGCCATGGCCTCAAACTCCTCGATATGGATCGAGGTAAAGACATCATCCTTCACAATGCGTTCGCTGATCAGGATCGAGTCTTCGTAGTTATAGCCATTCCAAGGCATAAACGCGACGAGGCAGTTTTTGCCCAAAGCGAGTTCGCCCAGTTCGGTCGATGGACCATCGGCAATAATGTCGCCCGCCTCCAACACATCGCCGACCTTAACGAGTGGACGCTGGTTAATGCAGGTGTTCTGGTTCGACCGTTGGAATTTTTGCAGACGGTAAATGTCCACGCCCGATTTGCCGGCCTCGACTTCGCCGGTCACGCGGATGACGATGCGGGTGGCGTCAACCTGATCGACAATGCC
>JBGSOJ010000019.1:0-27479 GCA_041739175.1 Sphingomonadaceae bacterium | reverse complement strand
CCGTGATCGTCGGCGCGGCGGCATTGCTCTGGCTGCTGGCGCGCACGCTGATCCATGGTTGGGCGCCCAGCCGTACGAATTACCCGATGCAGGGCATTGCGGTAAGCGCGGCGAATGGCCCGATCGACTGGCCGCGCGCGAAAGCCGATGGCGTCGATTTCGCTTACCTCAGCGCCACCAGCGGCGCGAGCGTCCGCGACGCCGCGTATGAAACCAACCGGAAAGGCGCAGGGGATGCGGGCATCCGTTTTGGCGCGGTGCACCATTTCGATCTGTGCCGCCTGTCGGGCGATCAGGCCGGGCTATTCGTGACCACCGTGCCACGGATGCAAAACGCTCTGCCCCCCGTGGTTGCCCTTCATTTCGATAGCAAGTGCAAGGATCGACCGGGGCGCGAAGTTGTGTTGTCGGAGCTTAACACGCTGCTCAATCTGGTTGAAGCGCACAGCGAAAAGGAAGTGGTGCTGCGCATTTCGCAGGATTTCGACGCGCTTTATCAAGTAAGCTCCGCCGTGCAGCGCAATGTCTGGCTCGACCGGGATTTCCTTGCGCCCGATTATGCGGCAAAGCCCTTTGTGCTGTGGACCGCCAATGGGGACCGCCGCGTGGATGGCATCACCGGGCCGGTCGATTGGCTGGTCGTGCGCAGCGAGGGAGGCGGGGCATGATCGGGTTTGAGGCCCTACGCGCGGCGGCGATGAGGGCGGCAGAAAACGCTTATGCCCCCTATTCGCGCTTTCATGTTGGCGCGGCGCTGCTGCTCGCCGATGGCGGCGTGGAGACTGGCGCGAATGTCGAAAACGCCAGCTATGGCATGACCTTATGCGCCGAAACCGTGGCGTTGGCGAAACTGGCGAACCAGGGCAGGCTGGCCGAGGTGCGGGAGGTTGCGGTGCTGGGCGGGTTTGTCGTCGATGGCGCGCTTGTCCTCAACGATGTGCCGGTTCGCCCGTGCGGGCGGTGCCGACAAATGCTGAACGAAGCGGCGCAGCTAAGCGGGCGCGACATCATGGTGCACTCGATCGGCGGACGCGGCGTAGAAAGCAAACCGCTTTCCGTCCTGCTTCCCGATGCGTTCGGACCGGCGGATTTGGGTTTAGCCTGAGAGGATCACGATATAATGGCCATACTTTCCGACAAATGGATCCGCGAACAGGCGCAAAACCACGGCATGATTGAGCCATTCGTGGAAAGCCAGCGGCGCGATGGGTGCATATCATACGGCCTGTCGTCCTACGGCTATGACGCGCGGGTGGCCGATGATTTCAAGATTTTCACCAATATCGAAAGCACGATTGTCGATCCCAAAAACTTCGACGCGAACAGCTTTGTCGATAAGAAAACCGATTGCTGCATTATCCCGCCGAACAGCTTTGCATTGGCCCGCACCGTCGAATATTTCCGTGTGCCGCGCGATGTGTTGGTGATCTGCTTGGGCAAAAGCACCTATGCGCGGTGCGGGATTATTGTCAATGTCACCCCGCTAGAGCCGGGGTGGGAGGGGCATGTCACGCTGGAATTTTCCAACACCACGCCGCTGCCTGCGAAAATTTACGCCAATGAGGGCGCGTGTCAGTTCCTGTTCCTGCAAGGGAATGAACCATGCGAGGTTAGCTATGCCGACCGCGCAGGCAAATATATGGGGCAACGCGGGGTTACCTTGCCCAAATTATAAATGGGCCCCGATGTGTAAACGGAGCCCCAAATAGACCAGTCGATAGCAAAGCGCACAGCCCCGTCCGACGCTTAAGCGACCTGTTCAATGGCATCCTGCTCAAGACCCGCACGCAACGCATCGCGGGCAATTTTCTTCACCCGCTTCCAATGCGCTTTGGACCGAGAGTCGGTGGTCTTAACGATACGGTCGTCCAATATGGTCAACGCTTCCTCGCCATGAAGGCGGACGAGCATCCGGGCCTCACGTTCATCACGCTCGCGTTTTTCTGCCATTTTACGAAAAATGTACATGGGGGAATCTCCTGATTCGCTATTCAATTGTGATGATTTTGTAAGCGACCTATACATCTCCATAATGACAGATAATTTACATTTGCAAGCAGAATTGGGTTTTCTTTTGCGGAAATTCGCGTGCATCATCGTAACTGAACGCGAAATCAACAATTTACATTTTGCCCGCTCTGCCTGTACGCGACACCCAAATTGCCCATAGCCGACCATCTTGTGCCCGGTTCTGCGCAACCCACATTTGAGGATTCTCATGCAAACACTCTCCATTGCCGTGAAATTGGCCTATGACTTCGCCGATCCGTCGGATTGCCTGTTCCAATTCGAAGTCGCGCATACGCCGGAGCAACGGGTGACCGAGGAAATCCTGCTGATGCCCGTGGGCGCGGATCCGGACCGGTTGTCGGGGGAAAGCGGCATTGGCACGCGGTTCTGGCTGCATCATCAAGGGCCCGTGACTATGGACTACCGTGTCACCGCCGAAATCACACGCACGGAGCCGCGCCTGTCCTCGCTGCAAATCCTGCCGCCGCATCAATTGCCGTCGGAGACGATCTGCTACATCATGGGGTCACGCTATTGCGATGCAGGCGCATTTCAGAATTTCGTTAATGAGAGCTTCGGCGAATTGCATGGCGGCATCAAGGTGGATGCGATGCGGCAATGGATCGCCGATAACCTTAGCTATCAACCCGGCGCGTCCGATGCCAACACCACCGCGCAGGACAGCTTTGTCCGCCGCGCAGGGGTCTGTCGCGATTATGCGCATTTGATGATCGTTATGGCCCGCGCGTCCGCTATCCCGGCGCGCATGGTCAGCGTCTATGCCCCGCGCGTCACGCCGCAGGATTTTCATGCCGTGGCGCAATTGTACCTCGCCGATGCACAAGGCAAAGGCGGGTGGCACTTTGTCGATGCCACGGGCATGGCCAGCGCACAGGAAATCGCCCTCATCGGCGTTGGCCGCGACGCCGCCGATATTGCGTTTATGACGACATACGGCATGGCGCAATTTTGCGCGCAGTCGGTGGAGGTCAGCACGCTTTAACTTGACATTCCCGCGCGCTTGGCTAGGGCACGCACAGAATTGCGCTGGCGGCGCGGGCAACCGAATCGCCGTCGCAATCCGTCCGAGACAGTTGGTGACGGGGGTTGGCCCCGTCTTAATGTCCAGCCTAGACGGGGTAAAAGTTTTGTCCGGCCAGTTTTGGCTGTTCGTCGACATGCACGGGCCATGCCTTCGCAATCGGCATTTTCAAACACTTCTTTCCCCTCGGACCTTCGCCGGTGTCGGCGTGAGGGGTCCCTTTGTGGGTCTCTCCCTTCGGCATCATTTGTGGTGATGGCGCGGATTCGTTCGCGCCGTCATGGGATAAGGGAGTTATGCATGAACCGTGCTGAAAAGGCAGATCTGGTTGCGTTGCTACAAACCACATTTCAGGAGACCGAAGTTGTCGTGGTAACACGCAATTTGGGCCTCACCGTTGCACAGTCGACCGACTTGCGCGGGAAAATGCGGGATGCGGGCGCCACCTTTAAGGTCTCCAAAAACCGCCTTGCCAAAATCGCGTTGAAGGACACGCGCTACGAATCGCTCGGCGACATGCTGACCGGTCCGATTGCGCTTGCCACATCGTCCGATCCGGTGGCCGCCGCTAAGGTTGCCGTCGATTTCGCCAAGACCAACGATAAGTTGGAAATTGTTGGCGGGGCGATGGGGGATACGATCCTCGATGCGAACGGCATTAAGGCATTGGCGACTATGCCATCGCTCGACGAATTGCGCGCGAAAATCATTGGTCTGGTGCAAGCACCCGCGACCAAGATTGCCCGCACAATCGCCGAACCAGGCGCACAGTTGGCCCGCGTTGTTGGCGCTTATGCGGCGAAAGAAGACGCATAAGTCCAGTTTTTTCACCAGGCGCGCGGCGCAATTTGTCGCGGCCCAATTTGAATCAGAAAATGGAGTGTATTGAAAATGGCAGATATTGCTAAATTGGTCGAAGACCTGTCGAAATTGACTGTCCTTGAAGCTGCTGACCTGGCGAAAGCCTTGGAAGAAGCATGGGGCGTTTCGGCCGCTGCTGCGGTTGCGGTTGCTGCTGGCCCTGCGGCTGACGCTGGCCCGGCTGCTGAAGAGCAAACCGAATTCGACGTTATCTTGACCGGCGACGGCGGCAAGAAGATCAACGTGATTAAAGAAGTCCGTGCGATCACCGCTCTTGGCCTGACCGAAGCAAAAGCCCTCGTCGAAGGCGCACCAAAAGCGATCAAAGAAGGCGTTTCGAAGGCAGAAGCCGAAGAAATCAAAGCCAAGATCGAAGCAGCCGGCGGCACCGTCGAACTCAAGTAATTTGGTTTTGGGTGGGGCGCGTCCCCGTCCATCTTCACAAAACAAGCGGGCTGTCCAGCAATGGGCGGCCCGTTTTTTGTTGTGTGGGTGGTGTAGGTAGGCCATAAAGGGTAAAAAGAGGCTGTATGCAAATCGCACGTAAAACGTCGCTCGTCGATACCCGAAAAATTGGCCACGGTCTGTCTGCCTTGTTGATCTGGCCATTGGTTTTTATGTTTTTTTTCGACGTAAGCTGGCCTGAGTATGTGCCCGCCAAGGTTCAAACTTTCACAGCAATATTAGCCATTGTCATGGTAGGTTTCGAGCTGCTCATAGCTCGCGATATGTTAAGGCTAATTCCGGAATCCGAATTTGCGAAACCGAATAATCATTCACAAATAGCTGCAATTCCCAAAAAACAATTTGTGATTTTGGGAACAATCATTTTATCTCTGACTCACATTATGGCTTTTAAGGGCATTGCGGAACACATACTAACACACATCGATTCCCGTATCGAATTGATGGAGCGTCCTATTTTGGGTGTTTCTGAAAATATATTGATACAACCGCGCAGCAAGACTCCTTCGCTCTTTTCAACATATGTTTTGGATTCAAATGTGGCATTAGGTGACCCTGATGAAATTACACATTTCAAACACGAACTGGCGAAGAATTGGACAGAGGCGGACGGCAAGTGCCTGTTTGTGACGTTACGTCGCGGATGGCAAAGTGTTGCTGCTGTGCAAGCCCTCAAAACGGGGCCATGCCGATCCAAATGGCAGCCTAGTGCAGGGTTTAATTTAAACAATTACAACCACCTGCGACTTGAATTTCGCGCTATAGTGTTCGACAAGGGAGAGGGCTACCCCGAACAACCTAATCCTTTTTGCATCGTTCCAAAGGGTAAAACCCGCTGCGACATTCCCGTTTTAGGCGCGCCCTAACCCCTCACTTCGGCCCAACCGTAAACACATATGGGATATACAAAAACACCTCGGTCTCGCTCACTTGGCTCCAGCGGAGGTCGCGGTCCAATCCGCCGACCTCTACGCCGTAATCCGGCCCGAAGTATCCTGCGTAGCGCAAAGATTGCTCGGCCACCAATTTCACCACTTGGTCGCGGTACTGGTCGGGGTTGACGATAGTGAGCGTTAGTCCGCCGCGCGTCTCCATCAGCGACCGCCCGCTCACCGGCACCGATTTGATATAGGTGGCGATGCGTTGCCGGGGTGCGGGGCCGCCGCCCGCCCCAGCGGCCACGGGCGCTTTCACATAAAATTCCACTTTGCTGGTATCCGCGCGCCCCGCGCCCGACAGGGAGGCGCAGGAATAATCCGCGCGCTTTATCGGTTTCAGCTCAAATTCGCCATCAACCAATTGCACCCCCGCGCCATCCGCACGCGCGAAGGCGGCGTCAAGCATGGCGAGCACTTCGCGGCATCGCACATCAACGTCGCGGCTGTCGGAGACGATCCAAACCCGTTGCACCGCGTTATCGGCGGGGCGGCGGAGGCCAATGACGGTTTGCTGATCGCTGTAATAGGTGCTGTCGGCGCGTGAGCCGGTGACGACGACCTCGCCCAAATCCTGCGCGACGGCGGCGGCTAAGGCGGCGGCGGTGAGCAGATAACGCATGGATCCTCCCCAACGGGCGCGGTTGGAATCGCCCGATGGATAGGATGCCTTGAATTCATCGCCTTGGCAAGGATCAGCGCGACACGCCCAAATCGGCGCTGCTCGGTCGGTCTTTCAGCGCTTTCAAGTCGGCGTATTTGCCCAATTCCTCGCGCGCGATGGCCCGCATATGGACTTCATCCGGCCCGTCGGCGAAGCGGAGCGTGCGTAGGGACGCCCACGCGGCGGCCAGTTCAAAGTCCTGGCTCACCCCGCCGCCGCCGTGCGCCTGAATGGCGTCGTCAAGGATTTGCAGCGCCATCATCGGCGCCTGCACCTTGGTCATCGCGATGTCGAGTTTCGCGGCCTTATTCCCGGCCACATCCATGGTCTGCGCGGCTTTTAGGCAGAGCAGCCGCGTCATCTCAATGTCGATCCGCGCGCGGGCGAGGCGGGTTTCCCACACGCTATGGTCGGAAATCCGCTTGCCGAACGCCACGCGGCTGAGCAACCGCTGCGCCATTGCCTCAATCGCGACTTCCGCCGTGCCGATGGTGCGCATGCAGTGATGGATGCGCCCGGGCCCAAGCCGCCCCTGCGCAATTTCAAAGCCGCGCCCTTCGCCCAGCAGCATGTTCTCGGCGGACACGCGCACATTGTCGAGCACGATTTCGCCATGCCCATGCGGCGCGTGGTCGTAGCCATAGACGGACAGCATCCGCTCAATCCGCACCCCCGGCGTGTCGCGGGGGACGAGGATCATCGACTGGCTGCCATGTCGGCTGCCATCGGGGTCGGATTTGCCCATCACGATGAAGATTTCGCATCGCGGGTCGCCCGCGCCGCTGCTCCACCATTTGCGGCCGTTGATGATATAGTCGTCGCCGTCGCGCAGGATCGAGCATTGCACATTGGTCGCGTCCGATGACGCCACATCGGGTTCGGTCATCAGGAACGCGCTGCGGATCTCCCCGCGCATTAATGGGCCGAGCCACCGGTCCTTTTGTGCGCGCGTGCCGTAGCGGTGGAACACCTCCATATTGCCGGTGTCGGGGGCGGAGCAGTTGAAGCATTCGCTCGCCCAGCTAACCCGCCCCATTTCCTCCGCGCACAGGGCGTATTCCATGTTGGTGAGTTGTTCGCCCTCAAACACGAATGTGTCATCGACGTGCGTCTGGCCGGAGTGGGGGGGCATGAACAGGTTCCACAGCCCCGCCGCCTTCGCCTTGGCCTTCACCTCCTCAATAACGGGGATGACTTTCCAGCGGTCGCCGGTTTTGGATTGTTCCAAATATTCGCCGTGGCGCGGCGCGATTTCGGCGGCGATAAAGTCGCGCACGCGGGTCTGAAAATGCGTTTCGCGGGGGGTGAGGGTGAAATCCATGGCGCTCTCCTATGCGTTCAATGCCGCGCCGCGCCGTTTGGGAGGATTTGGTGTAACCCCAAAGCGATAAGCGCGCGCTTTTCGAATATTGATTATGGAGCGTTGTGGCAAAGCTGAACACGGGGCGCAAGCGGAAAGCGGGGGTAGAGGAGGACGTGGTGTGGATTTTTGAGGTTTGGGTATGGGGGTGAAAGAATCTTGACGAATTTGCAGCCTTGCTAAACCAGCAACGGCTCATCGTCTGTGTAGACTGATGGTGGTAATATGAATTTTTTCAGGGCAGACTTCCTATTTTCCCTACTTAATTTACTTCTAGTTCGCTGAACAGAACCGGATTCGTATTTTAAAAATATAGGGTCATCGGTCTTACTTTCATAACCCCTCACGAATTCAGCTAATCGAGAAATAAGGTCAGGGCGATCTAGCTTGGCCATGAGTTCGGGTATCAGGTCAAAGAGTGTAAAAAGATGCACTTGCTTCGAAAAAAAAGACTTTATATGTTCATTGGTATCCATCATAGACGAAATAACACTTAGTCTGAAGTTGACTTCAGTGTAATCTTTGTCGGCATCCTCATAAACATCATTGTATAAATCGTATAATTCATTTATCGATCTAGGATTGTCGTTTATAATTCCATTTTTTAATAATGATAGTAAGCTTGTTGTAAATTCAACATCTCTCATCCGCCTTACATTGTCATCAGTAAAGACGTTATAATTCCGCCAAAAAGGTAGATTAGCCAATGCTTCCGCCAGCTTTATAAATTGCCCATTAAATTCGGCATGGCGTATTTCTTGAGGGTTCAAAGATCTATCTGTCTCGTTCAATCTCTTGAAAATTTTTCTGATTTCGTCGGTTGTTATTGATGAAGGAATTGTCCTCGCATTGAAGGTGTATTGTCTAATTTTGTTTTTATAGATGGTCGGCAAGCTCCCCCAGTATTGATCGGTATAATCTTCATTTTTATTTTCTTCATCTAGATATCTGCGTTTAATTGAAAATTCATTAGCCATGAACTGACTTATGCATTTAATTCGTTGCTGGCCATCAACAATACTATGCCTTATTATGCCGTCATTTTCTTCGTCAGGGACTTGTTGATGTAGATATATTTCTGGAATCGGATAACCCATCATGATTGTTTCTATTAGCCTAATTTTTTGTTTTTCAGTCCAAACTAGACGCCTTTGAAATGTTTCATCAACGTAAAACCTAGAATAGTTGTATTCTGAAATTACTTGAGAAACTGTCATCACAGATGGATCAATTAGTTGGTTAAGGGTATGCATTTACAATTACCTCCTGCAACGCCATAATACCTTTTGGATGATAGAGTTCAGCATCACACCAGTCACTATAAATTCTATAGCTTGCCTTATTCTCAATCATCAAAAATTCGTTCACAATTTTATTGAGTGACATAAGTGATCTTTTTAAATCTCTCACATAAACCGAGTTCACATTGGATGTATCTCGAATTACGATAAATTTGGAAAAGACATCATTTCTATAACTGTTTCTAAGTTGACTATAGCCGTTGAAGTATGCTTGACGTATTTGATACCAAAAATTTTCAAATAGTTCTTTTGAAATTATGACAATGTCAATGTCGGATGCTCCATGAATATAGCGCTGGCCATATTTGGCCGGCGCCATACTCCAACCAAATTTTGCGCTGCCGACAATAGCAATATTTCTCGGATTTATGTTTAATTCGTCAGCAATTTTGGAACGAAATTCCGAATATTGACCATTAGCCAAAATAGATGGGTCGTTAAAAACGAAACAGTGTTCGTCAAAGAGTTTATGGCGGGCAAACTTCTCCGAATGTTCGGATCTAATGAGATCGTTAAAATCCTCAAGATTCATGAGAATCATCCCTACTCCGCCGCAACCCCCGCGTTTGCAAACATATCCGGCCCATCATCGACCACATCTTCATTGGCGACCTTTTTCTTGCGCGCGTCGAAGCTGGCCCAGACGTCGTTCCAATTGCCCTTGGTCGCCGCCTTGGAATATTCGGTGGCGCGGGTTTCGAAGAAGTTGGCATGCTCCACGCCATTCAACAACGGCGACAGCCATGGCAGGGGGTGTTCCTCAATCATATAAATCGGCTGAAAACCGAGTTGGCTGAGCCGCCAATCGGCGATGTAGCGGATGTATTTCTTAATCTCCTTCGCGGTCATGCCGGGCACTGGCCCTTGTTCTAACGCGAGTTCTATGAACGCATCCTCCAACCGCACGGTTTTTTGGCAGCAATCGATAATATCCTCCCGCACCGCCTTCGTCAGGCAATCGGTTTCCTTCACAAAGGCGTGGAACAGCGCGATGATCCCCTCACAATGCAGCGATTCGTCGCGCACGGACCATGTGACGATTTGCCCCATGCCCTTCATCTTGTTGAAGCGCGGGAAGTTCATCAACATCGCGAACGACGCGAACAGTTGCAACCCCTCGGTAAAGCCGCCGAACATGGCGAGCGTGCGGGCGATATCCTCATTCGATTCGACGCCGAATTCGGACAGATAATCGTGCTTCGCCTTCATCTCCTCATATTCGAGGAACATGCCATATTCGCTTTCCGGCATGCCAATGGTATCGAGCAAGTGGGAATAGGCCGCGATGTGGATGGTTTCCATGTTGGAAAACGCGGACAGCATCATTTTGACCTCGGTGGGCTTAAACACCCGGCCGTAATTTTCGTGGTAGCAATTTTGCACCTCCACGTCCGCTTGCGTGAAGAAGCGGAAGATTTGGGTGAGCAAATTGCGCTCATGGTCGGACAGCTTCTGCGCCCAATCGCGGCAATCCTCCCCCAACGGCACTTCTTCGGGCATCCAGTGGACCTGTTGCTGTTTTTTCCAGAATTCATACGCCCAGGGATATTCAAAGGGCTTGTACTGGGTGCGGGCTTTCAAAAGGGACATGGGGGTTACTCCGACAATAAAAAACGAAACAGGGTGAGCATTACTATAAGCATCACCGCGCGGATAAAGAAGGCGCGGGCGGTAATATGGATCGACGGCGGCGGCGCGGCGGTTGCGTTTGGCGATTTGGCCGCGACCCATTCGCCCAGCCGCCCTTGCACCCACGCCATGGGGTAGGCGGCAAGCGCGGAGACGGCAACCAAGGTCAGGATGAGCGGCAAGTCCATGGCCTCCCTCACCCGTTCCAATACAGGGTGATGGCCCAACCCGTCGCAACGAACAGCGAGAGCCAAAACAGCATGGTCCAAACCCATGGTCGGCCAGCACCAAAATCATTGGGCGTAAGAGTGGCTGCCTCCGCCTTGGCGCGCGCCATCTTGCGCCACGCCACGCCGGCGAAGAGCAGAAAAAAGACCATATTGGCAATGGCGGCATAGAATTGGAATTCGGCCATTCCCCGCCCCTTATTCATGATCAATGATGGTGGCGTTTTGGTCGCGGCGCGCCTGTGTGCCAAAGAATGTTCGGTCCCGATAAACCACTTTCGTGCTGCGCCGCGCGCCGACGCCGAACACGACGATGCCGAGGAAATAGCCGAAATCATACCATCCGCCGTTGTTCGGCACGGCGTAAATGGCGACATCGCCGCTGAACAAAGACATCACCCACGCGACGGGAAAGATAAACCCATGCCACAGGCCCGCCAAAAACCCCGGCGCATCGGGCGCGGTTGCGGCCCCCGATGCGCGCGCGCAAGCGGTTAGAGCCAAGGGGACAAAGGCAGGGAGCAGGCGGGTCATTCTATATCGTTACGGCCCCACGCTACGACCATAAGCGGGCGCTGTCGGCGCCCCCATGGTCGACGACCCATTTCTGCCAGAGTCCATATCTTTCGACGCTTCGTCCATCATGTCGTTGACCATCTCGAATGTCTTGCCGGTTTCAATACCGCTCATCAATTTTTTCATTTCCTCTTTCTCTTTGGGGGAGAGGTCTTTCATGTTGTCAATGTTCGCGTCAGAAAATTGGGCCATCAAGCTGGGATTAAGTTCATTGCCACGCCCCTGCGCGATTAGGAATTTCGCGCGTTCCATTTCCTTTTTCTGTTTGGCCGCGATCATTTCGTTACGTTCTTCGACTTGCGGCGCAACATTGGTGTCGAGCGCGAGAAAGGTGATATAGCCCGACGCGCAAACGGCGATGAGCGTTAGCCCGCCGCCAAATGCCTTTTGGGTTAAAAACAAATACAGGGCGACGCCCAGTAAAGCGACGGTGAGTACGGCCAGCAAAATAAAACTAATCATTGTAACCTCCGGTTTAATACAATGAATTCAGTATATAAACCAAATATAAACCAAGGGTTACTGGCACGCCAAACATTCGTCGTAATCGGTTGTTGGCAATTCATATTTTGCAGGCTCGGCAGTGTTGTCCGCCTCCACCCCACCGGCAAAGCCCGCGCGCTGGATCGATTTCGACCGCAAATAATACAGCGACTTCACGCCCAAGTCCCATGCGCGGAAATGCAGCATCATCAAATCCCATTTGTCGACATCGGCGGGGATGAAGAGGTTGAGGCTCTGCGCTTGGTCGATGAACGGCGCGCGGTCACCGGCGAGTTCCAACAACCAGCGTTGGTCGATTTCAAACGACGTTTTGAACGTGTCCTTTTCCTCTGGGCTGAGGAAATCGAGGTGCTGCACGCTACCGCCTTGCTCAAGGATGGAGTTCCAGACCTTGTCGCTGTCCTTCGATTTGTCGCGCAATAGGCGCTCCAGATAGGGGTTCTTGACCACGAAGCTGCCCGACAGCGTTTTGTGCGTGTAGATATTGGCCGGAATTGGCTCAATGCACGCGCTGGTCCCGCCGCAGATGATCGAAATCGACGCGGTGGGCGCAATCGCCATTTTGCAAGAGAACCGCTCCATCACGCCGCGTTCCTCGGCATCGGGGCACGCGCCGCGTTCGGATGCCAGCACCATCGATGCCTGATCGACACCGGCGCGGATGTGTTTGAAGATTTTCGCGTTCCACGATTTCGCCATTGCGCCTTCAAAGCCCAAGCTGCGCGCTTGCAGAAACGAATGGAAGCCCATGACGCCAAGGCCGACCGAACGTTCACGCCCCGCCGAATATTTCGCCCGCGCCATTTCATCCGGCGCGCGTTCAATAAAATCGGTGAGCACATTGTCGAGCATCCGCATCACATCCTCGATGAAATGCTTGTCGCCGTTCCATTCGTCCCATTTTTCAAGGTTCAGCGACGACAGGCAGCATACCGCGGTGCGGTCATTGCCAAGGTGGTCGTGGCCGGTGGGCAATGTAATTTCCGCACACAGGTTCGAGGTAGAAACTTTAAGGCCCAATTCGCGGTGGTGGCGTGGCATATTGCGGTTCACCGTGTCGCTGAAAATGATATATGGCTCGCCCGTGGCCAGCCGCGTTTCCACCAGTTTCTGGAACAGGCTGCGCGCGTCAACGGTCGCCCGGACGCTCCCATCGCGGGGGGATTTGAGGTCAAATTCGGTCCCGGCGCGCACCGCCTCCATAAATTCATCGGTCAGCAGCACGCCGTGGTGCAGGTTCAACGCCTTCCGATTGAAATCGCCCGAGGGCTTGCGAATCTCAAGGAATTCCTCAATTTCGGGGTGACTTACATCAATATACACCGCCGCCGATCCGCGCCGAAGCGACCCTTGGCTGATGGCGAGCGTCAGGCTGTCCATCACGCGCACGAAGGGAATAATGCCGCTGGTCTTACCATTCAGGCCGACGGGCTCGCCAATGCCGCGCACATGGCCCCAATAGGTGCCAATGCCGCCGCCACGGCTCGCGAGCCAGACATTCTCATTCCACGTGTTCACAATCCCCTCAAGGCTGTCATCGACGCTGTTGAGATAGCACGAAATCGGCAATCCGCGCCCCGTGCCGCCATTCGACAACACCGGCGTTGCGGGCATAAACCACAATTTGGAGACATGATCATACAACCGCTGCGCATGGGCCTCATCATCGGCATAGGCATCGGCGACACGCGCAAACAGGTCCTGATACGATTCGCCGGGCAGCAGATAGCGGTCGCGGAGCGTCTCTTTCCCAAATTCGGTCAGCAACGCATCGCGCGCCGAATCGGTGCGAATCGCAAAGCGCCGCGCGTTGATGGTTTTGGAATCGGCTTTGGGCGCACCGCTCACTTGGGTTTCGACAGCCTTTACAGCGGCTTCCATGACATCTGTTACGCTCACGCCTGCACCATCCTTTGTCGATTCTCGAAAATCCATCACCAATGTTCCCATAATGTTCGCATTAGCGCAAGAGGCTGATGCTAGTCTTGTTTGATCGCGAGCGTTAGGGGCCTAATGGCTTGTCCACATGCTGATGCCCCGAAATTTTGCCCTGTTTTCAGGGCGCAATCAACGACCACCCACAAATGGGCGGTATCGGGAAATATCAACCTATGGTGTAGCCCCCTCGGCTGTAACACTAGCTATAGTGTCTTATTTGAGTCGCATTGCATAGCGTTAATTGCGATTAACCCGATTCGGTTCGTCGCACGTCCGATTCGGTTTGTCGACGTGGTTGACACGTCGCCACGAACACAGCGGGTACGAACAATGCCCTATCCGCGAAACCGCCACCCCTGAATCCTCTCCCACGGGCCACCGCGATAATGATGGGCGTCGATGCCGATGATGGCGATCGGGCGGGGGGTGAAAGTGGCGTTCATCTGGGTCAGCAACGCGCGCGCCTCACCGGGTTTGACCTTGTTTTGGATGGTAATATGCAAACGCAGCTTCGCCTGATCTTGCGGTGTCATTAGGCCGAAAAAGGCATCGGCCAATTCCTCGCGAATCGCCATCATCTGAGGGCTTTCGATATGCAGCGCGACCCCTTCACCCAAATTCAGCACACAATCAATCCGCGCCACCGGCGGCGGATAGGTGGCGCACGCGCGCTTAACGCAATCGCGCACCAGCGGCCATTGCGTGCCGGGCAGATGATGGAAAAGCGTAATATGCGCTTTCAACACATTGCGGTCGGCGGGATAGTGCCGGGTGCGCAACGCTGTCGCCCACGCCGCATCCGCGCCCGCCATTGTCGCGGTCAGGATGATCGGCGCGGAGTCTGTCGTCAAAATCGTTTGGCTTCATAAATCCGGCTGATATCGCTCTGCCACTCGCCGTGATACAGCGCGAGCAGTCGATCAGCAGGGGTCATGCCGGTTTCGGCGATTTCGTGCAGCGGTTCCAAAAAGCCGCTTTCGTTATCGCCGCTTTGATTCAACCGCGCGCGGGCATTGAGGCCCGATTTGCTAATGGCGAGAATGTCCTTTGCCAAATCCTGCATACTGCCGCCATCGGGCAAAGCGACTTTCAAGCCGAGGCGCGGCACTTCGACGCGCAACCGTTCGCGTTCCTCCATCGACCAATCCTTCACGCGGTCCCACGCGGCATCAAGCGCGGTCTGGTCATAGAGAAGGCCGACCCAAAACGCAGGCAGCGCGCAAATGCGGCTCCACGGGCCACCATCGGCACCGCGCATTTCAAGGAAGGATTTCAACCGGACCTCAGGAAAAGCGGTCGACAAATGGTCGATCCAATCGCTGGGCCGCGGATATTCACCGGGCAGCGCAGGCAATTTTCCGGCCATGAAGTCGCGGAACGACTGCCCCGCCGCGTCGATATATTTGCCGTCGCGATAGACAAAATACATCGGCACATCGAGCATATATTCAGCATACCGCTCATAGCCAAAGCCATCCTCAAACACGAAGGGCAACATACCCGTCCGCGCTGGGTCAGTGTCGGACCAGATATGGCTGCGGTAGGACAAATACCCGTTCGGTTTCCCCTCAAGGAACGGCGAGTTGGCAAACAGCGCGGTGGCAAGCGGTTGCAACGCCAGTCCGACGCGGAATTTCTTCACCATGTCGGCTTCTGAGCTGTAATCCAAATTCACCTGAATGGTGCAGGTGCGCAGCATCATGTCGAGGCCCATGCTGCCGACCTTTGGCATGTGGTTTAGCATGATGGCGTAGCGGCCCTTAGGCATCACCGGCAATTCTTCGCGCATCTTGTCGGGCCACAGGCCCAACCCCAAGAACCCCGTTTGCGTGCGCGCGCCGATTTCCTTCACCTGATGCAAATGGCGGCCGGTTTCGGCGCAGGTTTGGTGCAGGTTTTCCAGCGGTGCGCCCGAAAGCTCCAACTGACCGGCGGGCTCCAGGCTGATCGCGCCATCCTCGCCCTTCATCGCGATTACCCTGGGGTTTTCGGGGCCACCTTCCT
This sequence comes from Sphingomonadaceae bacterium, assembly GCA_041739175.1. Lineage (GTDB taxonomy): Bacteria > Pseudomonadota > Alphaproteobacteria > Sphingomonadales > Sphingomonadaceae > JBGSSR01. Next base: position 11,963 of record JBGSOJ010000019.1, on the reverse strand, counting down.
CCACCGGTTCCCAGCCGAAATCGCGCAGGGAGAACAAAAGGTCGCGAATCCCGCCCGGCTCCTCATATGATGGCGCACGATGGTCATCGGTGCGATAGACGAATTTCTCATGCTCCGTCCCGATGCGCCAATCCGACGCCGGTTTTTCGCCCTTTTTCATCGGGGCAATCAGTTGATCGCGGTGGGTCAGGACGGGGTCGTCATTGGGCGTGTCGACGGGGGTATCGTTGCGTGTGCTCATAATGCGCGGAGTTTTAGGCGGCGGCGGGGAGGCTGACCAGTCCTAAAATGCCACCGGCTGCGCAACACGCAATGCTGTGGCGCTAATTCGCGATCTGAACGTCATAGGTGAAGGCGCGGGTTCCACCCGCCGCCAGCGTGGGGATCGACAAGGAGATGGTGCCGCCGCTGACCGACGCGCCGACAGGATCGCTTTCGTCGCCGCCGCTTGCGTTGTCGTCCTCCACAGTCGTGGCGGTGCCGCAGGTCGCCCCGCTGCGCAAAGTCGCGGGCGCATAGCTAACATTCGCGGGCAAATTATCGCTGCCATTAAGGTTGGTGGCCGCCATTCCGCCAGGGTTGGCAAAGGTAATGCAATAGCGAACGATGGCACCGGGAATCGCCTTGGGATTGGTTGTACCGTTCACCGGATCGCTGACCACGAAGCTGATTTTCGTCACATTGATCGTCGGGCGAATAATATCGAACAGGCTGTCATCGATATTCCAATAGTTGGCCTCAATCGCTGGAGCGGGTTGGCCATTGCGTTTCACATGGCCATTGGTACCGCCGCTTACAGTCGTCGTGCTCGCATCGCGGGCAAAGACGCGGATGGTCCATCCTGCCGCGCTCGGCTGTGCCAAGGGGATAGTATATGTGGGGAATGCGGCATCGCTGCCGTTGTTGGTCCATAAAGCATCGCCCGCCACGGCATCACCATGCGTGCCGTCGTTGAACAGCACGATGCCGCTCGCCACGGCGGTTCCGGCGGTGTTCAGCACATTCGCAGTAACCGGCGTGCCCGCGCCCGTGGGCCGCGCGTCCACCTGCGCCGTGATTCCGATGGTTTGCCCGGGAACCAAGGTCGCCGCATTCAACGGCTGGGTTATGCCGACGCCAAAGGCCTCCGCCGTGCCAAGTGTCCCCGTGACCAGCGACCATTCGACATCGTCGATTAAGAACCAGGTGCGGAAACTGGCGGAATGCGTGACCTGAAATTGCAGCGTCACCGTCTGCCCGGCATAAGCGGCCAGCGACTGCGAATAGGTCCAATAGGGGCTGGCCCCGCGCGTTACCGCCATGAGGGGCGCTGCGCCGCGTGTGCCATTGGCGCGATAATCCCAATTGTTATACTGACCATAGCCAAAGCTGGTGTTTGAAACCCCGGCGGTGCCGCGGTTCGGCGCGAAGGGCCGGTTGACGAAATCTCCGGCGGTTGGGCCAACAAATTCGGTCGTGGTCGCGCCGACGACGCGGATGCGGATAAAGTCCCACTGCGTCGCGCCATTGTTGGAACTGTCCCACCCCTGCGGTTTCCAGCGCACGGTCACATTGCCCGGATTGGTCGCAGGCACAGCAATCGTTCGCGTCAATGTCACGACCTGCCCATTGTCGTTATCGGCATTGGTGCGGGAACCAACAAGGTAAGAAAAGCCGCCAGTATTGGCGTTGCCATCAGTCGCCACTGTGGTCGCATCGGTAACGGTAACGGTCTCATTCGGTCGCACCTGAGCATCGTACGCCGCGATCGTTTTGGTCCCGGTCCATCCGGTAGGATCCTCTTGCCCCGAAGTGCTATGTTCAAAATTGCCGTTGATTTTGGGTTGTGGGTTGGCGGGCTTTGCGCCGTTCTGGGTGATATCGAAATAGATATAATAGGTTTGCGCGCCGTTATCCTCGACCAGCCAGCGAACCTCGCCCCGGTTGTTGGCGGCGGCATCGGTTGCGCCGGCAAAGCGCGTGTCGGTATATTCTTGCGTCGCCGCCAGCGTCCCGTTGGGCCGCACGACGCGCACGGAATTAAGGTCAAATGTGCCATTGATGCCTAGCTGTGTCATCAAGGTGGCGAAGTTTACGTCCACGCTCGCGGTGCTGTTGATACTGCTGCTGGCGGGCAGAGTGACGGGAACGCGATAGTGCCAATCTTGCCCCACCGCGACGCCATCGGGGTCCCACCATCCCGGCGGCGCGGGCGTGCGCAGGTCGGCGCGCACGACATGCGTGCTTAGCAACGCCGCTGCCACGGCCAAAATAGCCATGATGAAGGTCAGAATGCGCATCATACGCGCCAATTCTTAAAGACATTTGGTTAACGAAACAGAAAAATCACTGCCTTTTCGGCCCGTTTCAAGGCTAGTTTACCAATGTTTAAGCGGCTTCGGTGGCGTCTCACAGCATCGCCGAGTCGCCGCCCCAATCGCCATGCGCCGCCATCCACAGGCTGACGCTGGCAAAAGCGGCGGTGTCAGCGCGCAGGATGCGGGGGCCAAGCGACACCGGCACAGCGGCGGGGTGCGCGGCAATCTGCGCTTGTTCGTCCGCCGTAAAGCCGCCCTCCGGCCCGATCAGGATCGCCGCTGCGCCGGGATAATGCGGCAACACCGCCGCCATGTTGGCCTCCCCATTTTGGTGCAATCGTTCATCGCAGAAAAACAAATGCCGCCCCTCCGGCCAATCTTTCAGCAACGCGGCAAGTGGGGTCAGGTCGGCAATCTCTGGTAAAGCATTGCGCTCACATTGCTCCGCCGCCTCCACCATCGTTGCGATCATCCGCTCAGGTTTGATTTTATCAACAATCGACCGCGCCGTGCGCACGGGGATAAAGCGCCGCACGCCCAGTTCGCACGCCTTTTCCGCAATCGCGTCAAACCGCGCGCGCTTAATCGGCGCGGCGCAGAGCCAAAGGTCGGGCACCTCCTCGCGTGCGCGGATATGCTGAGTCACTTGCACCGCCACACGGCGTTTGCCAATTTCGATGAGGTCGCCGCGCCACGTGCCGGTCTGGTTATCGAACAGCAGGATGCTATCGCCCGCCGCCATCCGCAACACCTGCGCCAGATAATGCGCGGCGTTCCCCTCAAGGTTTAGCGTCATGCCGTCGGCCAGCCTTTGCTCGACAAAAAGCCGTTGGGTGGTGGCGTCGCTGCGCGCGGGTTCGTTGGTCATTATGGGGTTCCTATCGCCCTGGTCATCGCGGCCTATTCATGGCGTCACCGCTTTGCTAAAGCCTTGGCCCATGCAAAGCAATTCTTCCGAAGCCAATTCGTCTGGCGCACCCGACATCGTTCCCGATACCGAGCATAGGGGCCTGCTGCGCCTGCTGCCTGCTGCCTTTGTGCCGTTTGTATTGATGGCGCGGTTTGACCGGCCGATTGGCTGGTGGCTTTTGTTCTGGCCCGGGGCCTATGCGCTGGCGTTAAGCGGGGCGTTGCCAGAGCGTTGGGGCCTGCTGCTGCTGATCCTCATCGGTGCCATTGCGATGCGCGGCGCAGGGTGTGTGTATAACGACATCGTTGACCGCGACTTGGACGCCCAAGTCGCTCGCACCGCCAGCCGCCCCTTGGCCAGCGGCGCGGTTAGCCTGAAGGCGGCGTGGGGTTGGCTTGGCGCGCTCTCGTTCGTCGGGCTTGCGGTCCTATTGCAACTGCCGCTGATTGCGCAAATCGTCGCCATGGCGTCACTCGCGCTCGTCGCTGCCTATCCGTTTATGAAACGGATCAGCTGGTGGCCGCAGGCGTGGCTGGGCCTGGTGTTTAGCTGGGCCGCGCTTGTCGCGTGGCTATCGGTATCGGACGGCGATTATGCCGCAATGGCGTCGCTTTATGCCGGGTGCATTCTGTGGGTCATTGGCTATGACAGCATCTACGCGTTGCAGGATGTGGAGGATGACGCGATGGTCGGCATCAAATCCAGCGCGCGGGCGATGGGCGACCATGTGCGCGCGGGCGTCGCGGGATTTTACGCGGGCGCGTTGGCGCTTTGGGGCACGGCGATCTGGATGATACGGCCCGATCCGGTGGCGCTTGTCGCATTGCTCCCGGCGGCGCTGCATCTGGGGTGGCAAGTGGCGACATTAGTGCCAAAGGATGGCGCAAACGCGCTTGCCCGGTTCCGCGCCAATCGGACGACGGGGTTGCTGGTGACGCTGGCAATGCTGACGGTCGGCATAACCTTGCGATAAGGGCGCGCCGGTGGCAAGGTTGCGTCTGTAAGGAGCCACCACCCATGACCGATCAATCCGCTTTCCGCAATATTACCGCGACCTTCTCCGCCAGCCCGCAAATCAGCGTCGCCGATGTGGAAACGGCAAAGGCGGAGGGCTTCACCCTCATCATTAATAACCGCCCCGATGGTGAGGAGGACAGCGCGCCACAAGGCGCCGACATCATGGCGGCAGCCGCAGCGGCGGGGCTGGATTATGTCAGCATCCCCGTCACCCACGCGGGCTTTTCCGGCCCGCAGGTCGAGGCCATGGCGGCGGCGTTAAAAGGGCTGGGCGAGGATGGTCGGGCGCTGGCCTATTGCCGGTCGGGGACGCGATCAACCTTGCTCTGGTCGCTCGCCCGCGCGTCGATGGGCGGCAATCCGAGCAGCATTGCGAATAATGCGGCAAAGGCCGGATACGACATTTCGCCCGTGCGGCCCATGGTCGACGCGCTGGCCGCGTCGGCGGAATAGAGCGTGCACAAGATAGGTTGCAAACTGCAATGCAGTTGCTAGACTGGCGGTAACGAAACACACGTTTTTAGGAGCCGCCGGGTCATGCCTGACCTTCCCAACCCCGTATATTGGGCGATACCGTTCTTTATCGTCAGCCTGCTGGGCGAGTATCTATGGCAACGCACGCGGCGGCCAAGCGCGTTTACGGGTAAGGATACCGCAACCTCGCTATCTTTGGGCATCGGTTCGCTGCTGGCGGGCGCGGCGACGGGGGCGGCGGTCCTAAGCATGGCGGCGTGGGCTTCGCAGAACCGATTGTTCGATTTGGGCTATGCCTATTGGGTGTGGGCGGCGTGCCTGGCGCTCGATGATCTGGCGTATTACGCCTTCCACCGCAGCGCGCACCGCGTCCGCTGGTTCTGGGCCAGCCATGTGATCCACCACTCAAGCACACATTACAACCTCTCCACCGCACTACGGCAGACATGGACGGGGTTTTTCAGCCTGACCTTCCTGTTCCGGATGCCGTTGTTTTTCATCGGCTTTCCGGTGGAGATGGTGGTGTTTATCGGCGGCATCAACCTGATCTATCAATATTGGATCCATACCGAGGCGATTGATAAAATGCCGCGCTGGTTTGAATATATCTTCAACACGCCCAGCCACCATAGGGTGCATCACGGCCGCAATCCGCGCTATCTGGATGCCAATTATGCCGGAATTTTCATGATCTGGGACCGGATGTTCGGGACGTTCGTGGCCGAACGCGCCGATGATCCGGTGGATTATGGGCTGGTTAAACCGTTGGGCAGTTTCAACCCGTTCTGGGCCGCCGTGCATGAATGGGTGGGGATAGCGCGCGACATCTGGGCCGCGCCGTGGCGGTATAAATTGTACTATCTCATCCGCGAACCGGGGTGGAGCCATGATGGAAGCCGCGAAACCAGCGCGCAAATCCGGGCTGCTTGGATAGCAGAGTCTAACGCAGTCCCTGCCCCTACCTCTGCAAATCAGAAGGCCCCCGCATGACCGATTTAACCAATGGCGCAACTTTCGATCTTTTGGTGCTCGGCGGCGGTTCGGCGGGATGCGCGGCGGCTGAGGGGTTAAGCCGGGCTGGCAAACACTCCGTCTGCCTGATTGAGGCGGGCGGCACCAATGACATTTTCCGCGTGAAAACGCCGGGCATGATGCCCTTCATTCCTGAGGCGTCGAATTGGAAATATGAGACTGTCCCGCAAGTCGGCCTAAATGGGCGGCGCGGGTATCAGCCACGCGGGCGCGGGCTTGGCGGGTCGAGTGCGATTAACGCCATGGTCTATATTCGCGGCCATGCGTGGGATTATGACCATTGGGCCGAGCTTGGTTGCGACGGATGGGCCCATAAGGACGTGTTGCCGGTGTTCCGCGCGATGGAGGATAATGTGCGTGGAAGCGATGCTTTCCACGGCGCGGGCGGGCCATTGACGGTTTCCGATCAGGGCTGGGCAAACCCGGGCAGCGACGCCTTCGTCGAGGCGGCGGCGCGGTTGCAATTGCCAATCAACGACGATTTCAACGGCCCGGTTCAGGACGGCTTTGGCCTCTACCAAACCACAATGCGCGGCGGCGAACGCTGGTCAGCATCGCGGGCGTTTATCGAATCCAATCGCGGACGTGCGAATTTAACGGTGCAGACCGGCGCGCTCATCGAGCGGCTGACGGTGGCGGAGGGCCGAGTCACCGGCGCGGTGGTGCGGGTGAACGGCCAAAACCTCAATATCCACGCGCGCGCGGGCGTCGTGCTCTCCGCATGCGCGTTCGGCAGCCCGCATATCCTGATGTTATCGGGCATTGGCCCCGCCGCGCATCTGACGGATGTGGGCATCCCCGTCACCTGCGACCGCGCCGAGGTCGGTGGGAATTTGCAGGACCATATCGATTATGTCGCCAGCTTTCAGAGTGAGTCCAAGGATTTCATCGGCGATTCGCTGTCCGGCACCGCGAAAATGGCGCGCGCTTTGTGGACCTATATCCGGCGGCGGGAGGGGATGATGACCACGCCATGGGCGGAGGCAGGCGGTTTTTGGCGCTCCTCCCCCGATTTGCCCGCGCCCGATGTGCAATATCATTTCGTCCCCGCGATGCTGGAAGATCATGGCCGTACCAAAGTGAAGGGGCACGGCTTTAGCTGCCACGCCTGCGTCCTGCGCCCCGAAAGCAAGGGGACGGTGCGGCTCGCCAACGCGGAGCCGACCGCCGCGCCGCTGATTGACCCCGCGTTCCTGACTGCGGAGGCGGATATGGGCACTTTGCGCGCGGGTGTGCGGCAGATGTACCGTATTTTTGGCACGCCGCCCTTGTCCGGTTATGCACCGGTGGACCGGCATCCGGTGGATTTGAACGATGACGCCGCATTGGACGCGCGAATACGCGAGCGGGCGGATACCGTCTATCACCCCGTGGGCACCTGCCGCATGGGCAGCGATGCCGACGCGGTGGTCGATGCGCGGTTGAAATTCAATGGGCTGGACGGGCTTTGGATCGCCGATGCCAGCATCATGCCCAGCCTGATCGGCGGCAACACCAATGCGCCCAGCATTATGATCGGTATGCGGGCGGCGGAATTTGTGCGCGAGGCGCTGAATTAGCCGCCTATTCCACGCCCCAATCGGCAAAACCCGCTGCGCCCGACAGGCCCGGGTCGGTGATCAGCGTCAATCGCCGCATCGCCAGAATCGCCAGCCGTTGCACCTCCACTTTGCGCCGCGCAGGGCTTAACGCAATGCGCGCGGCGGGGCGTAGGATTTCGCCGCCATAGCCATCGGCGATAATCACCCCCGACCGTTCGGGCAAAAACGCCTCGCCATCGAGCAATGCGGCATCCAATTCCGGCGGCACCGCCCAATAATATTTGTCGCAATAATCCAGATAGTCGGGCCATTTGCTATCGCCCAGCAGATCGGCGCGGCTGCACTTGATTTCGACGAGAATCACATCGCCCTTATCGCTGACCCCCATGAGGTCGGCACGGCGGTTGTTGCGCAGGCTGACCTCCCGCTGCACCGCGATCCGGTGGCGGGCAAACATCCGCGCGACGCCGCGCGATACGGCGTCGGCACCAATTAGGCCGCAGGGGCGCGTGTCGGGGGGAATGGCTGCGTCAATCATTGCCAGATATTAGAACAAGGCATGAACAAAACGCAAGCGCAAAAAAGGGGGCCGGAAATCGCTCCCGCCCCCTTTGATTAAAAACCTATCCGCTGCGTGTTACCGATAGAACACGTGGTTCCCAACGGTGCCGGTGCGTTGCAGGCGCCAACCGGGGGAGACATATTTCGCATGGAAAAACAGTGAGCCCGTCACGGGGCTTGCCCATTGGTTGTCCATCGCGATGTGGGCAATCGCCACGGCGTTGCGCCAATGCTTACCACCTTTCGCAATCGCGGGCATCTTGCCGCCACGCACGAAGCTGAATTGGCTTTTTTGGAACACGACGCCGCAAATGCTGTTCGGGAAACGCGGCGAGTTTTTGCGGTTGATCACCACTTCGGCAACCGCGAGCTGACCGGAAAGCGATTCGCCCTTCGATTCGAAATAGATTGTACCGGCAAGGCATTCCATTTCTTTGCCCGTTACGGTCGTCGGCTGTTGCGCGACCAACGCCTCAAGCGAGCCAGCCTTTTTCTTCGGCTTATCGGCAATGTCGGTGTCAGAATTCTGTTCGTCCTGCGCCGCGACGGTATCCGTCTGCGAATCGGCAGGATCGGCAATTACCTGAGCCTCTACTGGCTTTGATACAAAGGTAATTTTTTCATTTTCGGGAACCGCAACCGGCGTGGCGGGTTCAACCTGTGCAGGGTCAATGACAATTTCCTGTTCGCCCAGAACGCGAACTTCGGTGGCATTGGCGTATCCGCTGTCGGCAGTCAACGCGACCGAGGATAGCAAACCTAAAACAGCCACAATCGATGTGGCACTGATAATCGTTTTCATGTGTTTTCAATATTATGCGGTCGAACCGGTTGGCCAATGGGTGTTCAGTCAGAATTCATCCTGAAAAGAACAAAGCACATCAACGCCGTTCCGCCCGTCTCGCGTGTTTGCGGTGGGTACTGTGTTGTCCCCGTCGCCACGTGCGCTAAACTGAGCGCGCGTTTATAGTGCAGTGCAACAAAGTCAACCCAAGCTTCCCAGCGCCGCGATGAGCGGAGTTGTTTCTGCGACGTCCAATTCAATTATCCACAGATCGGGGTCGCGCGTCTTTGCCCGCGCCAGATATTGGGTCGTTTCTTGCGCGGCGGTAAACGCATCATCCGTGGTGGAGAGTGTGATTTCGGCCCATTGATAGCTGAAATCCGCCATCATCTGCCGCTCGAAAAGGCGCGGATTATCGCCTTTTTCCAATAGGATAACGATGATCTGTCCGGCGGTCGAATCGCCCTTTTTGACGACAGCGGCAAACCCGCCCTGCCCCTCCGCCAGGCGGCGCAATGCGTCGATTTGGATGTGCGCGGCAAGGCGGGCGTCGCCCATTTTCCGGTTAGATTCCCGTGCCTTGGCGGTAGTCATCCAATGACGAAAGCGCGATATGGCTGCGCATGAAAGTGCCGGTGCCGCGCCCGACTTCTTCGCCATCGGCGGCAAGGAGGCGAGCCTCGGCGACATAGACGCGCTTTTTCCCCGACAGCCATCGTCCCTCCGCCACCACCGGCCCGGGTTTCAGCGGGCGGGTGAACAGCAAATTGAACCCGGTCGTCAGCAAAAACCGGTCGGGCAGCAGGCTGTTCGCCGCATAAAATGCCGCATCGTCGAGCATTTTGAAATAAGCGGTGCCATGGATCGCATGGGCGGCGTGAAAATGGCTTTCATCCAGCATCGCCTCAATCCGCGATACGCCCTCCGCCGCTATGCTCAGCCGCGATTCGAACAGACGGTTGATCGGGGCGGAGAGATACAGCGATTCCAGCCCGCGAAAATGCGCCGCTTGGCCGCTGCTGACAGGCCCATCGGGATTAAGCGGCGTCGCGTTGCTCATAGGCCCCAATCAACGCAAACAGCGAATCGGCATCGCCTGCGCCGCGCATCTTGTCGAGCAAGCGGCCATCGCGCAGCATCCGTGACAATTCGGCCAAGGCCTTCAAATGCGCCGCGCCGCCCGCAACCGGCGACAGCAGGGCGGCAATGGTATCGACGGGCAATTCATCCACCGCCTGCCACGCAATTGGTTTTGCCGGACGCAGCAGGATCACCGCCGGCCGCGTGAGTTGCTCCATCCGGCCATGCGGTATGGCAATGCCGCGGCCAAATCCGGTGCTGCCCAACGCCTCACGCTGGTCTAGCACCTCCAGCACGCGGGCGGCGTCGAGCGCATAGATCGTCGCTGCTTTTGCGGCGATTTCGGCCAACGCCTCCGCCTTGCTGCGCGCCTTGGCGGCAAGGATGATGGCGTGGGGGTGAAGGTCAAAGCTGGAATTTGGCATAATGCAACGGGGATGCGCCCCTTTGGCCGCACCCCTCAATCTCTCTATAAATGATTCGGTCCTGAGCCTTTAGCAAGCCGGGATGAACAATCGCTGATTATGTGCGTGGTTCAACCCAACCAATCGACCCGTCAGGGCGGCGGTAAACCATATTATGCCGTCCAGTGCCAGAGTTTTTGAACAAAAGCGCCGGTGTATTGCGCAAATCCATCAGCATCACGGCGTCCGATACATTGGATTCAGGGATATCAACCTTATGTTCGGCAATAATCACCGGATTGTCGTTGGGTTCGGCATCCTCGGGTCCGATGTCAAAAATGGTATAGGCCGCTTCTTCTTCTTTCAGCGCCTGTTGCGCCTGTCCGTGGCGGTCCTGCAAGCGGCGCATATAGCGGCGCAGTTGCTTTTCAATTTTCTCCGCTGCGTCATCGAAAGCGCGGTGTGCGTCCTGCGCTTGGCTAGAGCCTTTGAGGACCAACCCGCTCATCACATGCATCACGATGTCGGCGGTAAAGCTCTCATGCGGCCCGCGCCCGAAGGTAGCGGCGGCGGACAGCGATTTGGAAAAATGCTTTTCGGCGATGGCGGTTAGCCGCTGATCCACATGGGTGCGGAGTGCTTCGCCGGTATCGACCTGATGCCCAGAAACCCGGATGTCCATATTATTCTCCTTTTTTGTCTTGGTTGGGGATTGGGGTTGGGAAAAATCCCTATGACATCAACGGCCCTTTCGGATGCCCCTGATCCCATAAGGGATTGGATAAAGTCGCAATAAAATCGCGGTGGCGCGCGCGTTCCGCTTCACTGGCGCTGTGCGGACGCGGCGGGTGGATGATCGGGTCATGGCGCGGGCCAGTATCCGCGATGATCAGACCGCCTGTGTCATCGGGCACGACCGCAAGGCTAAGGCCGATCTGCTTCCCGCCGCGCAATTCGATGTAGAGTTGCGCAAGCAATTCGGCATCGAGCAACGCGCCATGCTTCGTCCGGTGGCTGCGGTCGATACCGAACCGCGTGCACAGCGCATCAAGGCTGTGCTTGGCGCCGGGAAACTTGCTGCGCGACATCGCGAGCGTATCGACCATGCGGTTGCTGCCAATTGCCGCACGCCCTGCGCGGGTAAGTTCGGCATTGAGGAAGCGAAAATCGAATGTCGCGTTATGCGCCACCAACGGCGCATCGCCCAGAAATTCCAGCAAGGCGTCGACTGTTTCGGCAAACAACGGCTTATTGGTAAGGAATTGGTCGGTTAGGCCGTGCACTTCCTCCGCCGATTTGGGCATGGTGCGTTCGGGATTGAAATAAGCGTGGAAGGTTTGCCCCGTCGGGACCAGGCCGACCATTTCGATGCAGCCGATTTCCACCATGCGGTCGCCGGTGTCAGGATCAAAACCCGTGGTTTCAGTGTCGAAAATAATTTCTCTCATAACAATCTTTAAATGTGCGCCGTCTTGTCCCGTCTGGCAAGCCATTTGGCGCGATTTTCGTTCAGATTGGCGAGGATAACGCGCAACTGGTCGCGGGTGTCGTCAAGGCTGCCGTGATTTTCGACGATAAAATCGGCGGCCAAGCGCTTTTGTGCGTCGGGGGTTTGCAGGCTTAAAATGTGCGCGAATTTTTCCGCCGTCATATTGGGCCGCGCCAATACGCGCGCGCGTTGCACCTCCTCTGGAGCGGAAATGACCAGAACCACATCGACCTTTGCTTCGCCACCGGTTTCAAACAGGAGCGGTATGTCGAAACAAATCATCGGCGCATCGGCGTGCGCGGTCAGGAATGCGCCGCGCGATTCGGCAACGGCGGGATGAAGGATTGCCTCCAGTCTCTTGAGCTCCTCCGGTC
>JBGSOJ010000007.1:0-83304 GCA_041739175.1 Sphingomonadaceae bacterium | reverse complement strand
ACGGCACCGTCAGTTTTATGGCTGGACGGCCCATTTTCGGAACGCTTATTGCGCTGCTGGACAATAATTTTCCGGTGCTCGGCGTCATCGATCAACCCATATCGCGCGAACGCTGGATCGGTGCTGCGGGGCAAGGGACGACGCTCAATGGGCGACCTGTCGCAACGCGCCGATGCCGCGATCTGGCCGACGCCACGCTGGCCAGCACTGGGCCCCAATATTTCGACGACCACAGCGCCGAACATTTCATGGAGCTGGCAGCAAAAACCGCGCACAAGCGCATGGTTTGGGGCGGCGATTGCTATAATTATGCATTGCTTGCGTCGGGGCAAGTCGATTTGGTGGTCGAAAGCGGGCTTAAATTGCATGACATCGCCGCGTTGGTGCCGGTGGTCGAAGGTGCAGGCGGATATATCTGCGATTGGAATGGTGACCCATTGCACGCGGGATCAGCGGGCGATGTCATTGCCTTGGGCGATCCGGCGCGGCTCGACGATGTGTTGGAGGCGCTGGCGTGCGCACATTGACGAAGGACGTGCCGGCCGGCGTTAGGATGCAATTCTATCCTGTGTGCGACGCCATGCGGCCCTATCTTAGCGCGATTTATAATATCCGTGCGACGCTGCCACATGGCGAAAAATTGGAGGATTGGATTTATCCCGAGTGGACCAACTTACGCCTTGTACGCGGTGAATTGCCCTATGCCGATATGGGCGGCGTGGAGAAATTGCAGCAGGTGCCCCGCTTTGCGATGAGTGGGCCTACCTGCCGGTCGACCCATTTTGTCTTTGGCTCAATCAATGTGTGGGGTATCGGGCTGCTTCCTACCGGTTGGGCGCGTTTTGTGCGCGCGGAGGCGAAGGATTACGCCGATATTGTTGTCGACGGCTGCGCTGATGCCGCATTTTCTGCCTTTTACCGGCTTCACGAAATGCTGATGGTCAGCGCTGATCCTCCAGAAGTTGAGGCACAGCTTATTAACGATACGCTGACAATGCAGCTGTCGTCTTTGCCCGAAGAAGACCCGCGTGTCGCACAATTCCACGCCGCCTTGGCCGATCCGGAGGTATCAAGCGTCACCGAACTTGCAGAGCGGGTGGGCATGAATATCCGGTCCATGGAACGGCTAAGCCACCGCGCCTTCGGATTTTCGCCCAAAACATTGCTGCGGCGGCAACGGTTCCTGCGCACGTTAGGCGAAGTGATGCTGGACCCCACGCGTCGTTGGACCGAAAGCCTTGACTTTCACTACCATGATCAGGCGCATTTTGCCCGCGATTTTCAGCGCTTCATGGGTATGACCGCTAGCGACTATATGGCCCGCCAGCATCCCATCATCGGCGCGGCGGTGCACGGCCGCATGGCAATGGAAGGCGCGCCGATGCAAGTGCTGCACCGGATCGATGAGGATTATGGGTTGCGGTGAGGCATTGCCGCTTGCTTTTTCCCGGAATGGCTATATACGCGCCCCCTTCGTATGGGCGGGCTGGCCGGTTAGGGCTGCCATGTTCGCCTGATTATCGACCCTTCATTGGAGACCGAAAAATGCCCAAGCTAAAGACCAAAAGCGGTGTGAAGAAACGCTTCAAATTCACCGCAACTGGCAAGGTAAAGCACGGCGTCGTTGGTAAACGTCACCGTCTTATGAGCCACAAAGCCAAATACATCCGCCAAAATCGCGGCACCAAGGTACTGTCCGACTCCGATGTCGGCCACATTCGCCTTTGGGCGCCCTATGGTTTGAAATAAGGAGCGGTTGAGATATGGCACGCGTCAAACGGGGTGTAACCACCCGCGCTAAACATAAGCGCATTTTAGAACAGGCAAAAGGCTATTATGGCCGCCGCAAAAATACCATCCGCGTTGCTCGCCAAGCGGTGGAAAAAGCAGGCCAATATGCATACCGCGACCGCAAGGTTAAGAAGCGCAGCTTCCGCGGTCTGTGGATTCAGCGCATCAACGCCGCTGTGCGCGAAGAGGGCATGACCTATTCGCAATTCATGCACGGCATGAAATTGGCGGGCGTTGAATTGGACCGGAAAGTCCTTGCCGATCTGGCAATGAACGAAGCGGCTTCGTTCGCGGCGATCATTAAGCAAGCACAGGATGCCCTTCCCAAATCATAGGGGCCTAAGGCGTAAGCGTTTAGGGCATGAGAATTTGAGGGGCGGCGAGGGTAACTTCGCCGCCCCTTTTTCGTTGCGAATTGAGGGGGCATTGGCTAGCGAGTGCGCCATGACCGACATGACCGAAATCACGGGGCGCTACCTCGCCCAAATCGACGCCGCCGCCGACCTTGATGCGTTGGAAGGGGTGCGCCTCGCCGCGCTCGGTAAGCAGGGCGAGATTGCCTTGCTGCTCAAAACCTTGGGCAAAATGACGGCGGAGGAGCGCGCGACTGCTGGCCCCGCGATCAACGGCGCGCGGGAGGCTGTGGCGAACGCGATTACGGCTAAGAAAGCCGCGCTGGAAACCGCCACCATCAACGCGCAATTGGCCACCGAAACGCTGGACATGACGCTGCCGCCGCCGCCGCGTGCGGCTGGCTCCATCCATCCGGTCAGCCAAGTCATGGACGAGCTTTCCGAAATCTTCGCCGACCTTGGCTTTTCCGTCGCCGATGGGCCGGAGATTGAGGATGATTGGCACAATTTCACCGCGCTCAACATCCCCGAAACGCACCCCGCGCGGGCGATGCACGATACGTTTTACTTCGCGGAAAAGGACTCGCAAGGCCGCGATATGCTCCTCCGCACGCATACCAGCCCCGTGCAAATCCGCGCGATGGTCGCTCAAGGCGCACCCATCCGCATCATCGCGCCGGGCCGCACCTATCGCTCCGACTCAGACGCGACCCACACACCGATGTTTCATCAGGTTGAGGGGCTGGTCATTGATAAGGGCATCCATATGGGGCACCTTAAATGGACGCTCGAAACCTTCCTGTCCGCCTATTTTGAGCGTGACGACATCACGCTGCGCATGCGGCCGTCCTATTTCCCATTCACCGAACCCAGCGCAGAGGTGGACGTGGGCTATAAACAGGAAAAGGGCCGCCGCGTCATTGGCGGTTCTGGCGATGATGCCGGCCATGGCTGGATGGAAGTCTTGGGCAGCGGCATGGTCCACCCCAAAGTCATCGCCGCCGCTGGCCTTGACCCCGATGAGTGGCAGGGTTTCGCCTTTGGCTGCGGCATCGACCGGCTGGCCATGTTGAAATACGGCATGGACGATTTGCGCGCGTTCTTTGACGGCGATTTGCGCTGGATGAAGCATTACGGGTTCAATGCCCTGCAAATGCCAACGCTCAGCGGGGGGATTTCGGCATGAAGTTCACATTCAACTGGCTGAAAACGCACCTAGATACGGACGCGAGCCTGTCCGAAATTACCGAAAAACTGACCGCTATCGGGCTGGAGTTGGAGGGGATTGAAAACCCCGCCGATGCCATCCGCCCGTTCCGCGTTGCGCAGATTTTGGAGGCTGGCCCGCACCCCAATGCGGACAAACTGCAATTGCTTAAGGTCGCCGATGGCTCTGCCGAGCCATGGCAAGTGGTGTGCGGTGCGCCCAATGCGCGCGCTGGCCTAAAAGGCGTGTTCGCGCCGCCGGGAACCTATGTGCCCGGCCTCGATTTTACTTTGAAGGCCGCGAAAATCCGCGATGTTGAATCCTTCGGCATGATGTGCGCGGAGGATGAATTGGGCATAGGCGAAAGCCACGACGGCATCATCGAGCTGCCCGATGACGCGCCCGTTGGCCAAAGCTATGCCGATTATGCGGGGCTGGACGACCCCGTGATTGAGGTCTCCGTCACGCCCGACCGCGCCGATTGCATGGGCGTGCGCGGGATAGCGCGCGACCTCGCGGCGGCGGGTATGGGGACGCTGCGGCCCTTGGCCGAGGTTTATGGCATGGTTTCGCTGACGCCCATCGTGGGTGATGGCAGCCTGCCCAATATTGCGATTGCCGACCATGAAGGCTGTCCTGCGTTCTTTGCACAGAATATCACCGGCGTCACCAATGGCGCGGCCCCCAATTGGATGGCGAAGCGGCTCACCGCGATTGGGCAGAACCCGATTTCGATGCTGGTCGATATTACCAATTATGTGAGCGTGGATTTAGGGCGGCCCTTGCACGTGTATGACCGCGCGAAACTCACCGGCACATTGACTGCACGTAAGGCTGCGGCGGGGGAGGAAGTGTTGGCGCTCAACGGCAAGACCTACGCGCTCACCGACACCATGACTGTCATCGCCGACGCCGCGCAAGTCCACGACATCGGCGGCGTGATGGGCGGAGAGCATTCGGGTGTGGCGGAAACCACCACCGATGTGCTCATCGAATGCGCCTATTTCGACCCCGCCAGCATCGCGCGCACCGGGCAGGCTTTGCAATTGACCAGCGACGCGCGGCAACGGTTCGAGCGTGGCGTCGACCCCGCATTCCTTGACGATGGTCTGGCGATTGCCACGCACCTCGTCCTCACCCATTGCGGCGGTGTGGCCAGTGATGTGCGCCGCGAAGGCGTTGCGCCAGTAGAGCAACCGACCTTTGCCTATGACCCCGCCCTTTGCGCAAGCCAAGGCGGCATAGAGGTTCCGGCCGATGAGCAACGGCGTATCCTCAACGCTCTGGGGTTCACTGCTACCGCTGACTGGCAAGTCACCCCGCCGACATGGCGGCGCGATGTGTTGTTCGTTCAAGACATTGTCGGCGACATTGTGCGCATGGTTGGGCTAGACAAGCTGCCCTCCGCGCCGTTGCCCCGTGTGCCCGGCGTGGCGAAACCGACGGCGACGCCTATCCAACTCATCGAACGCAAGGCGCGTCGTGCGGCGGCGGCGTGCGGTTTGAATGAGGCGGTAAATTGGTCGTTCCTGCCCCAAAAGGACGCGGAGGCGTTCGGTGGTGGCGACTGGTCGCTGGCCAATCCGATTTCGGAGGATTTGAAGGTCATGCGGCCCTCGCTGCTCGCCGGCCTATTGTCGGCGGCGAAGCGCAATCGGTCGCGCGGCGCGCAATCCATCCGCTTGTTCGAAATCGGGCGACGCTATTTTAAATCCGCCGATGGATCATCGGACGAGCGCCTGACGCTTGGCATTGTCCTGACCGGCGAGAAAACCCCCCGCGATTGGCAGGCGGGCAAGTCGACCAACTTCACGCCTTTCGACATAAAGGGCGACGTGATGGCGATTTGCGATGCCATCGGCTTGGACGCGGCCAAGCTGATGACTCTTGGCGATGCGGGCGAACATTTCCATCCCGGTCAATCGGCAACACTCCGCCAAGGGCCACAGAAAGTGGTCGCGGCGTTCGGTGCTCTGCACCCTGTGAC
The DNA here is from genome assembly GCA_041739175.1 of Sphingomonadaceae bacterium. Taxonomy (GTDB): domain Bacteria; phylum Pseudomonadota; class Alphaproteobacteria; order Sphingomonadales; family Sphingomonadaceae; genus JBGSSR01. Next base: position 77,966 of record JBGSOJ010000007.1, on the reverse strand, counting down.
GGCGAAGGCTTTCGGCCTGAAAGGCGCGGTCATGGCGGCGGAAATCTACCTCGACGCTGTGCCAGCCAAGCGTACCGCCAGCCCGATTCGTGCTGCTTATGCGCCGCCTAGCCTGCAAAGCGTGACGCGCGATTTTGCCTTTGTGGTGGATGCCAGCCTCGCGGCGGGCGACCTGCTGCGCGCGGTTGCCGGGGCGGATAAGGCGAACATCGTCGCCGCCCGGCTGTTCGACCGGTTTACTGGCGAAGGCGTGGGGCAGGGCAAGCAAAGCCTTGCCATCGAAATCACCCTACAGCCCACCGAAAAAAGCTACACCGACGACGACCTTGCCGCAATCAGCGCCAAAGTGGTTGCGGCGGCGGCAAAATTGGGCGGGGAATTGCGGGCCTAATCGGGGCTACTGTGTGGGCAAGTCCGTCGGCTCTTTGGCTGGCTCCCCGGTTGCTTTCGGTGCGCCGGCTTTGGGTTCGGGCTTCGCGGCCGGGGTGGGCGTGCCTTTTCCTGATACTTTCGGGGCAGCAGGCGGTTTCGCGGTCGCATCTGCTGCTGGCGCGGCAATGGCGCTCTCGTCCGCAGTACTGGTGACGCCATAGGCCTCTGAGTCTGACAGGTCGATCATGGCGTCGCTAATTGTGCCCTCGGTGATGGTCGCTGAGTTTCCGCTGCCACCGGCCGCGCCGGTTGCGGTGGCACCGCTGTCCGATTGCCCGCATGCCGAAAGCAGCGTTAACGCGCCCATGATCCCCAAAAACCGCATCGCATACGTCCTATTATGTTCGATTCAATGCCGTTTCGCAGTTTTGTGTCGCCCCTGCAAGGCTTTGCTGAAACACAGGGAAGGTCTCGGCCAGCGCCGCGTCAAAATCCGCCAAAGTCGCAGGGATGCCCAATGCGGCAAGGCTGGTCACCGGAAATTCGGCAATACCACACGGCACAATGCCGCCGAAATGCGACAAGTCGGGGTCGATGTTGACGGCAAAGCCATGCGCCGTCACCCATTTGCGAATGCGCACACCAATCGCGCCAATTTTCGCTTCGTTGCCATACGCATCGTCGCACCAGATGCCGACTCGCCCCTCCGCGCGCCGCGCGGCGACCCCGAATTGGGCGAGTGCGGCGATAACCCATCCTTCCAAGCCGTGGACGAAGCAACGGACATCCTTATTGCGCCGCGCCAGGTCCAAAACGATATAGCCGACTCTTTGCCCCGGCCCGTGATACGTATATTTGCCGCCGCGCCCGGTATCAAAAACAGGAAATTGCGGGCTGCGCAAATCGGACGCGTCCGCGCTGGTTCCTGCCGTATACAGGGGAGGGTGCTGCAAAAGCCATATCAGCTCTTCGGCGGTGCCATCGCGCACGGCGTCCTGCCGCACCTGCATTTCGCTGAGTGCCGCCGCGTAATCGGTTAGACCGTCGGTGATCCGCCATTCTAAGGAGTTCTGAATTGTCACATTCTCCCACTAACAGCGGTGCGAGGCCGACGCAAAGCCCTTTTGGGGCTTGGCGATGGCGCGGTTATGGCTATTGTGCCAGCGCAAGATGACTGAATTTAAGGGGGAATTGGTGAAATGAACCATGAAAATCAAAAGCTCGATCTCAATGCGACGTGGAATGATGCGATGGCGCTGATGCGGGCGAACACGGAAATCGTGCTGATTTTGGGGGGATTGTTTATTTTCGTCCCTACGCTGCTGTTCGCGCTGATCGCGGGCGATCCGCCGATTGTTTCCAGTATGTCACTTGATCAACTCAACGAGGCGTTGCTTGAGTGGAGCAACGATTATGGCTTGCTGGGAGTTATAACGACGGTCGTGTCAATGTTAGGCACTTTGGCCATTATGTTCGTTGTGCTTAATCCTGCCAAGCCAACGGTTGGCAACGCGCTGGCCATGGCGGGTTCGGTTCTGATCTTCTATGTGATCGCACAAATTTTATCTGGATTTGCCATCGCGCTCGGTTTCCTGCTGCTTATCGTTCCTGGCATTTACATCATGGTGAAGCTGTTGCTGGTGCCGGCAGTTGTTGCGGCGGAGAATGTGCGCGGACCAATTGCCATGTTGCAACGCAGTTGGGCACTCACCAAGGGCAATAGCCTACGCCTATTTGGGCTGGCGTTGCTGATTACGATTGCGGCGTTCGTTGCCATTACAATTATCAGTATCGTATTTTCGATCCTGTTCGGCATTTTGTTGCCCGATGGTGCCGCGACGTTGGCGGTCAAATTCGTTGATTCGCTGCTCCAGACGGGGATGACGTTGCTGTTTATCCATATCTACATGGCTGTATATCGCGGCCTCGCCGCTATGGGGCGTTAATCCCACTTCACCTCCGGCGGCAGGCTCATCAAAATAGCATCGATGTTGCCGCCGGTTTTTAGGCCGAACAAAGTGCCGCGATCGTAAATCAGGTTGAACTCAACATATAGGCTGCGCCAGCGCAATTGTGCCTGCTTTTGTTCCTCGGTATAGGGCATCCCCATGCGGCGGCGGACAATCGCGGGAAAGGCATCCAAAAATGCCTCGCCAACTTCTTTGGTAAGCGCGAGATGCCGGTCATAAGCGGCATCATCGTCCACTTCCAAATGGTCATAGAATATCCCGCCCACGCCGCGCGCGACGCCGCGATGGGGGATGAAGAAATAATCGTCGGCCCATTGCTTGTACCGGTCATAAACATCGGGCCCAAAAGGCGTGCAGGCCGCGCGCAAACGCGCGTGAAAGGCATCGGTATCTTCGTCATAGACGATGGGCGGGTTCAAGTCCGCACCGCCGCCGAACCAGCGCTTGGTGGTGCAAAGGAACCGCGTATTCATGTGAACGGCAGGCACATGCGGGTTTGCCATATGCGCGACAAGGCTAATGCCGGTGGCGAAGAAGTTTGGATCTTCTGCTGCGCCGTTGATGGTCTTGGCAAATTCCGGATTGAAAGCGCCATTGACAGTCGAGACATTCACGCCGACTTTTTCAAATACCTTTCCCTTCATCTGCCCGCGCACGCCCCCACCTAATCCAGAGGTGCCGCCTTCTGGGTTGCCAGCATCATCGGTGCGGTCCCATGGCGCATAGTCAAACCGCGCGTCCGAACCCGCCTCGGCCTCAATGGCTTCAAACTCCGCACAGATCCGGTCACGCAACGATTCGAACCACGCGCGAGCGGTCGCTTGTTGTGCGTCCATGGAAACTTCGGTCATAGATTGGGCCTTTCTGGCGTGGGTTCGTGCATCGGATATTGCCGTGTCTGCCGCAATGCTTCGCTCAGTGCAATGCCTGCCGCGACGGAAATATTGAGGGAGCGCATCGCGGGCACCATTGGCACATAGACCCGCATGTCGGCGGCGGCATGGACGTCGGCAGGCACCCCGGCCCCTTCCGACCCCATGAGCAGAATGTCATCGGCCTGAAATTCGGCTTGATACAGCGGCACGGCACCGGTCACGGTCATCAGCACCAATCGACGGCCAGTTTGCTGACGATGCGTATCAAAGTGCGTCCAGTCAGCGTAGCGGTGAATCGGAACCTGCGCGGCATAATCCATGCCCGCGCGCTTTAAAGCCTTGTTCGAAAAAGCGAAACCGCATGGTTCAATAATGGAACAGGATATCCCAAAACACGCCGCTGTGCGCAGGATTGCCCCTACATTTCCGGCGATGTCCGGCTGATACAGCGCGATTTCAAGCATGGCTTTGCGCACTGCCGATATTGCGGACGATTTGCAATAGGCTTTGCCAGCATTTTAGGTGCATTTTGCTGTTGGCAAAGCCTATCCGACAGGGCTATGGGAACCGCTGAATCGTGTAATGGATGAGCGTCCATCACCCCGATTACATTTGGAAACCGCACGAGTGGGCAGGGTTCATCCTGCCCCTTCTTGCAAAACGATAGGGTGAAAAAATGGCTGTGGATACACAAGCTGCTCCTGCAACCACGGAAGGCACCGGTGAAGGCGTGCGTCGTCGCGATTTCATTCACATCGCCGCTGTTGGTTTTGCAGGTGTCGGTGGTCTGGCGGCGGTGTCGCCGTTAATTGCGCAAATGGCTCCTTCTGCGGATGTTAAGCGTCAATCGTCTATTGAGGTCGATTTGAGCGCCATCCAACCGGGGCAAGCAATCAAAACCAGCTGGCGAAAACAGCCCACTTTCATCCGCAATTTAACGCCGGAAGAAATAGCCGCCGCCAATGCTACCCCGGCTTCTGAGCTGCGCGACCCGCAAACGCTTGCTGAACGCACGACCGAGGGCAAGCAAAACTGGCTGATTACATTGGCCGTTTGCACCCATCTTGGCTGTGTTCCGCTCGGCGCTGCCGATGGTGAGAATAAGGGCGAGTATGGCGGCTATTTCTGTCCATGCCATGGTTCGCACTATGACACCGCGGGCCGTATTCGTAAGGGCCCAGCGCCCACCAATCTTGTCGTGCCGGAGTATAGCTTTACCTCCGACACTGTCGTTCAAATCGGTTAAGGGAGTCACATAAGATGAGCTTTCCCTGGGCAAAAGAATATGCACCCAAGGCACCCGTGATGAAGTGGCTGGACGATCGTCTGCCGCTTCCTCGCTTTGTGTTTAATGCAGTCGGCGCGGGCTATCCTGTGCCACGCAATCTTAACTATTTCTGGAACTTCGGTGTTTTGGCGGGCGTTGCGTTGATGATTCAGATCATCACCGGCATCGTGCTGGCCATGCATTATAATGCCAGCATCGATGGCGCGTTCAACAGCGTTGAGCATATCATGCGCGACGTGAACAGCGGTTGGTTGATGCGTTATGTACATGCCAACGGCGCATCGATGTTCTTCATCGTCATCTACATCCATATTTTCCGCGGCTTATTCTTCTCCAGCTATAAAGCGCCACGTGAGATGATCTGGCTGCTCGGCGTTGTCATTTTCCTTTTGATGATGGCCACGGCGTTCATGGGTTATGTGCTTCCCTGGGGCCAAATGAGCTATTGGGGGGCGCAGGTGATTACCGGTCTGTTTGCCGCAATCCCGTTGGTTGGGGTTGCCTTGCAAGAATGGCTGCTTGGCGGCTTTGCGCCTGATCAGGCGGCATTGAACCGGTTCTTCTCTTTACACTATCTATTGCCGTTTGTGATTTTGGGGGCCGTTGTTCTTCACATTTGGGCTCTGCATATTCCTGGATCGTCAAACCCAACGGGCGTAGAAATCAAAACCGAAGAGGACACCGTTCCTTTCCATCCTTATTATACAGCGAAGGATGGTTTCGGTCTGGGTGTCTTTTTGATCATCCTGACTTTGCTTGTTGGCTTCATGCCGAATATGTTGGGTCATCCCGACAATTATATCCCCGCAAATCCCTTGTCGACACCGGCGCACATTGTGCCTGAGTGGTATTTCTGGCCATTCTACGCTATTTTGCGCGCTTTCACCGTGGACTTCTTCTTCATCCCGGCGAAATTGTTAGGTGTGTTGGCGATGTTTGGTTCAATCTTGGTCTGGTTTATCCTGCCATGGCTTGACACTTCGCCTGTGCGTTCAGGTTTGTATCGTCCCTTGTTCCGGAAGTTTTTCTGGCTGCTAGTGATCGATATGGCATTCCTGTTTTATCTTGGTGGTGCCCCCGCAGAGGAACCCTATGTCATGATGAGCCAACTCGCGGCGGCATATTATTTCGCGCACTTCCTGATCATTTTGCCTTTGGTGTCGATGATTGAAAAGCCAAAGCCGCTGCCCGGCAGCATCACCGAAGCCGTGTTGGGCAAGTCTCAACCGGCTGCCGCGTTGGCTTAAGGGGGTTATTTGTAATGATACGACTCATATCGTTTTTGGTTGGGCTGTTTTTTTCAGGCTGGCTGTTGGTTTCCCTTTTTATGGGTGCCTATACCTTCGCTACCGAGCCTGTTGAGGAAACAGCGGTCCATAAATTTTTTAAAGAACCAGAACATGTTGAATTCGCGCATGACGGTGCCTTTGGAAAATGGGACAAGGCGCAATTGCAACGCGGCCTGAAGGTCTATAACGAAGTGTGCTCCGCCTGCCATAGCCTGCGCTTGGTCGCGTTTGGCGATTTGGTAGATATTGGTTACACCGAAGAGCAAGCAAAGGCTTTGGCGGCGTCGAAACAAGTTCCTTCAATTAACGACCAAACGGGCGAACCTGCAACACGGCCCGGTGCTTTGGCGGACAAATTTCCGTCACCGTTCCCCAACGATGTTGCGGCAGCGGCTGCTAACGGCGGCGCAATTCCGCCGGACCTTTCGTTGATTACGAAGGCGCGTCATCACGGCCCCGCTTATGTCTATTCGTTGCTGACGGGTTACGCGGATCCACCAGCCGATTTGCCAGCCGACAGCCAACCGGCGGCGGGCAAATATTACAATCCTTACTTCGCCAGCCTGAACATAGGCATGGGTCCGCCCTTGTCGGACGGTCAGGTTACTTTTGACGATGGTTCGCCAAGCGACGTGAAGGCAATGTCGGAGGATGTTGCGGCTTTCTTGACCTGGACCGCCGAACCCAAAATGATGGAGCGTAAGGCCGTTGGTCTTGGCACATTGCTCTTCTTGCTGATCGCAACGACATTGGCTTACATGTCGTATCGGACGATTTGGGCGGAGAAAAAGGGACATTAATCCCTTGATTTTTGGTGAAGAATAAACGCAAGGGGCCGACCGTTTTGATAAACGGGCGGCCCTTTTGCCGTGTTCATCGTTAGTGTTAACACGCAGAGCGCTAGACTCGCGGCTTTTACCCCTTTGAAATTGGCAGCCCGCGCCTATATCTTTAGCATGAACACACATAGCCACCAACTCACCCAAACGGCGCTTGCTTCCCTGGAAGTGCGTCCGTTCAACACACTGGGCCACGCCAACCATATTTGGTTAGATGCGCGTCACCATTTCAGCTTCGCCAATTATCACGATCCGGCGCGCATGAATTGGGGGCCGATCCGTGTTTGGAACGACGACACAATCGCCGCCAAAAGCGGTTTTCCGCCGCATCCGCATGCTGACATGGAAATTATCACCTACATCCGCAATGGCGCAATCACGCATCAGGATAGCCTAGGAAATACGGGCCGCACAGAGGCCGGCGATGTGCAGGTTATGAGTGCTGGCGGCGGCATCACGCACGCGGAATATAATATGGAGGACGAAGAGACTCGTCTCTTCCAAATCTGGATTTTGCCAACGCAGCGCGGTGGCGCGCCATCATGGGGTACGAAGCCGTTTCCGAAAGGCGATCGCGCCAACGCCTTGGCATTGCTTGCAAGCGGCTATGGCGAGGACGAGGCGTTGCCCATCCGCACCAGCGCCCGCGTTTTCGGGGCGGAATTGACCGCCGGTACGGTGCTGACGCACGAAATCGCGGAAGGCAACTGCGCCTATCTCGTTCTGGCAAACGGCAGCGCGGTGATCAACAATGCCGCTGTCGACGCGAGAGACGGTGCCGCATTGCAATCAGGGCGCCTGGAAATTGTCAGCGCGACGGGCTGCGAGTTGGTTATGGTCGAGGCCGCCGTGATGTAGTTGTCAATTCCACGGCGCGTCGGATTGCTCCGGCGCGCCGCTCAAAGGCCTGCGGTTTATTAACCCGCCGTAATTTCTACCCAGTCCTGTTTGATCCATCCCGTGCTGCAAGGGCCGCTATAATTGATCGCTTCCTCCATCGGGCTGGACAATTCACAATCCATCACACCGCCGGTGGAATAAACTATTCCCAACATATCGTCATCGCTTTGGCATACCCAAATGAGATCGCCATCGGCAAGCGTGTCAACCATCGCATAATCGCTGGATGGGCCAGCAAAAATGATCGCACTGCTATCCTCACCGACATTTCTGATTTGGCCCAGCGAACATGGGTCCAAATCATCCATGGGTTCCAATTGCACGGGCACCGATTCGCCATACTGAATCTGCGCGGTCACTGGCGCAATGGCGACAGGTGCAACGCAAAGAGCCGTAATCAAATATTTTAAAAATCGCACGCAATCCTCCTTAAACACAACGGCCTCAAAGCCAGTAGGACTTCCTAAACCGATAGTATAGCGCGCCGCAAGCTGAACCGGATCAGGTTCGCAGGATTATTGGGCTTTGGCTACAGTGCCGAAACTGTAGCCTCCTTTAGGAACCGCCCGTCGCGGTAAATGCGCGCGGAGATGACGGTCAAGCGAGAGCCTCCGCGATCAGACGGCGTGAATTGTCGATGCCGTAAAGGGCAATGAAACTGCCCATGCGTGGCCCCGCGCTGCTGCCTAGGAGGGTTTCGTAGCACGCTTTAAACCAATCGCGCAGGTTTTCGTAACCGCCCTCTTTGCCAATGGCGTAGACGATATTTTGAATATCCTCCGCGCTGGCATCCGTGGGCAGGGCGGCGAGTTCGGCGTCGAGGCGTTGCAGAGCGGCGACCTCAATGCCTTCGGGTTTACGGCGGACAAGGGTGGGGGCGACATAATCGCAACCATAACTAACGGCATTGCCGATAAGCCCGTCTAATTCAGGGAATTTTTCAGCTGTAGCATCAGGTGAATATTTGCGCAGATATTCCCAAACAATTTCCTTGTCGCCTAAACCTGGCAGGCTTACCAAGTTTAAGAGCAGCCCAAATGTCACCGGCAATTCGGTGGTCGGAACATCCTGCCCGCGCGCAACATGGACATGGTGCACGGGGTTACCGAGCTTCTTGTCCGCCTCTTGCGCCGGGTAGGACCCCCGCATTTGCAGATATTCGTCCACAGCCTTGGGGATGACGCCGATATGCAATTGCTTCGCCGCTTTTGGATCGCGGTATATGTAAAAAGCGAGGCTTTCTTCGCTGCCATAGGTCAGCCATTGTTCCAAACTTAGGCCATTGCCCTTCGACTTCGAAATCTTCTCGCCCTTTTCGTCGAGGAACATTTCGTAGATGATGCCTTCGGGTTTGCGCCCGCCCAGCACCTTGGCGATTTTGCCTGATTGGACGCCGCTGTCGGTCAAATCCTTGCCGTACATTTCATAATCAACGCCAAGCGCGACCCAGCGCATGGCCCAATCGACCTTCCATTGCAATTTCGCGCCGCCAGACAGGATGCAATGCTCGACCCGCTCGCCGTCATCGTCGAAAGCGATCATGCCTGTTTCAACGTCGAGCACTTCGATCGGAACTTGCAGCACATGGCCAGACTTGGCGCTAATCGGCAGCACAGGTGAATAGGTCGCCGCCCGTTCGGCGCGAAGGGTCGGGATCATGATGTCCATAATCGCCTGATAATTGCGCAGCACGTTTTTCAGTGCGTCGTCAAACCGCCCCGATTGATAACAATCGGTCGAACTGACGAATTCATATTCAAAGCCGAACTGGTCCAAAAAGCGCCGCAACATCGCGTTGTTGTGCGCGGCAAAGCTGTCATATTCGCCATAGGGATCGCGCACTTGCGTCAGCGGCTTATGGAGGTCGAGCGCCAGTGCGTCGCCATTGGGCACATTGGTCGGCACCTTGCGCAGGCCGTCCATATCATCGCTAAACGCCACCAAGCGCGTCGGGATTTTGTCGCCAGTCAGCGTCTCAAACGCGCGGCGAACCATCGTGGTGCGCAACACTTCGTTAAACGTGCCGATATGCGGCAGGCCCGAGGGGCCATAGCCGGTTTCAAACAGCACCGGCTGTCCATTGGGTTTTCCATTGGGATAACGCTTTACCAGCTTCATCGCCTCCTGAAACGGCCACGCCTTGCTGCTTTGCGCAGCATCAATTAGGTCGGAGGTGAGGTGAAACGCTGTCATCGGGGGTTCCTAAAATGGTAATGGGCGGGCTTAGACGCGCGTGCATCTGAGCGCAAGGTTTCGGGTGCGCAAGGTTTACGCTGCCCGCCGCGCCGCTGTGTCGCGGATCAAGGCCATCATATTGGGAATGCCCTGCGTCCGGTTGCTGCTGAGTTGCTTCGAAAGGTCAAATGGCGCAAGCGCGGATGCCATGTCGGTGGATAGGATTTCCGCCGCGCTCTTGTCCTGCACAGTGGTAAGGACGAGCGCGATAATGCCTTTGGTAATTGCCGCATTGCTATCGGCGAGGAAATGCAGCGCATCATCATCACCGCCCACTGGATAAACCCACACCGCCGCACTGCACCCGCGCACCAATGTCGCATCGGTTTTTAACGCATCGGGCATAGGCTCCAACGCTTTACCCAAATCGATGAGCAAGCGGTAGCGGTCGTCGGCGACGAGGAATTCATATTCCTCCAAAATGTCATCTAATGTGCGCATGGCAACGCTCTAGCAAAGCGGCGCGGAAGGGGGAAGGGGCGAAACAGCCCCGCAGATTTTCAAAGGTTTGAGCCGCGCCACCCCTCAAAGAGACAGCGCGGCTCATGCACTGAGCAAGGGGGCAGGCTCGTCAGTGCAAACTGAAATTTTGTATGGGGTATCGGTAACGACCCTTAGGCTAGTTGACAGTTTTATCCGGCAAGGCAATTTTCGATTCAGGCGTATCGCGAAGGTCCTCAATCGCCCGTGCCGTTTCATATCCTTGGTCGGTCACAATACGCTCCAGGACGCGGACCCGTTGCTCAAGGCGTTCGATATGTCCGACATATTGCGCGGCCTTTTCGGCGGTTTGCTCGCTCGTCAAGCGCATGTGCTCAAGCCGGAATTTGGTTTGGCGCTTGTGAATGTCGCTTACGACCCCCGCAATGACCGGAATTCCGACCACGACAACAAAGAATAAAACCCAATCTGGCATGTGAACCTCCCAATTCTATCTTAGGCAGCGTTAGCTATTCAGCCGGTCGTCTTTCACCAAAGGCGCATCGCGCAATTCCTCAATAGCGAGCGCCGTCTCGAACCCCTTGTCGGTTACAATCCGCTCCAGCACGCGCATCCGTTGTTCCAGCCGGGCGTTTTCGGCAGAGTAGCGTGCGGCTTGCTCGGCCGCCTGTTCCGCCATCAATACCGCCATTTTGCGTTGATGGTTGGTCCAAATCGCAAACGCGGCAATCATAAAGGGTGCCAATGGAATAAGCAGTGCCATATATTGTGTCATGATCCGTCCTCCCCAATGTGGTTTAACGCAGGCTTTCGATTTCGTCCGACAGCTTGCGGTTGCGTGCGGTGTACATATGCTCAATGTCGGCCAAGCGTCGGTCAATGTCGCGGAAGCGGCTGCGCACATCGCGGGTTACGCGCTTTGGCGATTGCCGCACGCCTTGCCAGAACTTTTGTTCTTCCTTGTCGGCGTAAAGGCCAGCGGGCTTCGTCGGTGCAATCATGGCGGTCAAAATGTAGACGGGAATGGTGCTGCCGCCCGACATAAAGGTCAGCACAATCATCCCAACACGGATAACGGTCGCATCGATCCCCGTATAGTCGGCAATTCCCGAGCATACGCCAAAAATCTTGCTGTTTACCTTGTCGAGATAAAAGCGCGTATAGGTGCTTGTCATTTTACAGCTCCTTTCGAAGAAGGCCCTTGCCTTCGGTTTAGAAATTTCCACCATAAGGTGCTTTGGGTGCCAGCAATCCGGCGGCGACATATCCAACCGCAACCAGGCCAGAGGTCATAACCGTTGCAATCACCACGCCAATGCGAACGAATGTTACATCAATGTTGATGTATCGGGCGAGACCAGCGCAAACGCCGAGCCATTTGTTTTCGGTGATGTCCAAAGCGAATTTTTTTGCGGGCAGTGCCATGTCAGCGATTCCTTTCGTTGATGCGTGAAACGGTGGGTTGGGTGTCAGCGATTTGCGCATTGTGGGCGATTTGACGCGGGGTGCGGCGTTCACTGACATCGTCGGAGTTGGTGGGCGTGAGGATCGGGTCGGCGCGGTCAGCCGCAATAATGCGTTCGATCGTTTCCAACCGTTCCTCAAAATAGCGCGCCATTTCGTGCAACTCGCTCAATGACTTTTCATCGTGGTTGCTCAGCGTCGCAGCGGTTTTCCACTTTGTGATATGATGCATAATCACCCATGGAAGACCAACGAAAATCGCCACAATGGCAAAGGCTGGGACCAAATCATGCATCGTTTAGGCGTCCTTTTTCTTGGCCTTGCCGCCCATTGCGGCGCGCAATTTGGCGAGTTCGGCATCGACCTCATTCATCGGGTCGCCCAGCGAAGCGATTTCATCCTCTAGGCTCAATTTGCCTTTGCCCATGTTCATGGCATCGGCGCGGCCTTCGGCCTCATCAACGCGGCGTTCCATAGCTTCGAATCGGCTGAAGGCGTCGCGGACTTTATCGCCGCTGTGCATCGTGCGCAGGCGGTAGCGGTTTTCAGCGCTTTCCAGCCGCGCATTGATGACATTCTGACGGCTGCGCGCTTCGGCCAGCTTGTTTTGCAGCTTTTCAATGTCGGCATCGGATGCCGCCAGCGCTTCGTCCAGCACCGCAACCTCGGCACGCAATTGATCGGCAGTGGTCGATGCCTTACGCTTTTCAACAAGCGCGGCGCGGGCCAAATCCTCGCGGTCTTTCGACATCGCCAGTTCCGCCTTTTCTTGCCAATCGGCCTCTAGTGCCGTCAGCTTGCGGACATGGCGCAACAATTCCTTTTGATCCGCGATCGTGCGCGCGGCAGAGGCGCGAACCTCGACCAATGTCTCCTCCATCTCCATGATGATCATGCGGATGGTTTTCGACGGATCTTCGGACCGGTCGAGCAAGTCCGCGAAATTGGCGGCGAAAATATCACGAGTACGCGAGAAAATTCCCATATTCTGTCTCCAAAATGAGCGACCGCGGTCCATTGGACTTTGCCCCCACATATGATTGGCTTCGCGGGTGAAATCCGGTCGCGCCAAAACAATTGGCGCAATCGGATCATCCAATGATCGAAGCGGGTTTTGATGGGGGACGATGTCCGACATGATAACCACTCCTTTGTTTAACCTTACCCCCGAATGAATGCATAGAGCGTGCCAGTTTTGGAAATGGCGGAAATGCAATGGGTTAACATTAAAGGGTGCCGCCGCATGAACAAAATTCTTGCTATATATTGGTGAATTATCCTAACCATTAGGAATGCAACGCGATGTTAAAATTATTGGTCAATCCAGCGCCATTCTCGACGCCTTTGAACAGGCAAGCAGCGCGGCGTCGCTGGACCGCCCTGTTCTTGTGGTCGGGGAACGAGGGACAGGCAAGGAGTTGGTCGCTGAACGGCTGCACCGGCTAAGCCTGCGTTGGGGCGGGCCGCTGATCACCATGAATTGCGCGGCCTTGCCGGAAACCCTGATTGAGGCCGAATTGTTCGGGCATGAGGCGGGCGCATTTACGGGCGCGACAAAGGCGCGGGCAGGGCGGTTTGAGATGGCCGACGGCGGCACATTGTTCCTTGATGAATTGGGCACACTGTCGATGGCGGCGCAGGAACGGCTGCTTCGCGCGGTCGAATATGGCGAGATTACGCGCATCGGCGCGAGCCAGCCAGTGCAGGTCGATGTCCGCCTTGTCGCTGCTACAAACGAAGATTTACCGGCAATGGTTTCCGCGGGCCGGTTCCGTGCTGATTTGCTCGACCGGATGTCGTTTGAGGTGATTACCCTGCCGCCGCTGCGCCATCGTGAGGGCGATGTGGGAATGTTGATCACCCATTTCGGCAGCAGGATGGCGATTGAGCTTGGCTGGCAAAGCTGGCCAGGCTTTGCGGACGATGCCATGGAGCAACTGGAAGGCTATGCGTGGCCCGGCAATGTGCGCGAATTGCGCAATGTTGTGGAGCGCGCCGTCTATCGCTGGGCTGAGGAGCGCGGCCCCGTCGCGGTGGTACAGATGGATCCCTTTGAATCGCCATGGCGGCCCACGGGGATGCACAGCACGCCGCCGAAAATCGAAACTACGTCGACTACCGAAAGGGACGCCAGAGCTTCATTGTCACGGCAACCATCCGACGATGTGACGGACATTAAGGTGGCTGTTCTGAATTTTGAGCGGGAGATTTTGGTCGAGAAGCTGGAGCAATGCCGTTTCAATCAACGCACAACCGCGAAGGCGCTTGGCCTAAGCTATGACCAACTTCGCCACATGATGAAGCGCCACGACCTGCTTAGCGCGTGATACGCAATTTGACGCAGACAGGCGTTGACAGCGTTCGCATTCTGTCGTTTTCTTTTGGTGTAACGCAAAGAGGGGAGCCGCATCATGGCGCATTATTTTGAAATCAAGCAAAACAAGGCGGGCGAGTATGTTGCCTATTTCAAATACAACAGCGAGACGATGTTCTGGACAGAGGGCTATAAAAGCCGTGCCAGCGCAGTAAACGCGATCGAATCGATCAAGAAACACGGCCCTGGCGCGGAAACCAAAGACGCCGAATAACGTACCGAGAGGCCTATCTTTGCTGGTCAGCAGCGTCGCTGGCCAGCCGATCAACGCGTTCGTTGTCCGCGTGGCCGTTATGCGCCTTGACCCAATGCCAGCTTATCCGATGCCCCTCGACGGCGGTTAGCAATTCGCGCCATAAATCGTCATTCTTGACCGGCTTTTTTGCGGCGGTTTTCCACCCGTTACGCTGCCAGCCGGCGATCCATTTCGTGATGCCATCGCGCAAATAAGTGCTGTCGGTGTGCAATTCGACGAGGCACGGTTCCTTTAGCACCTGCAAAGCGCGAATGGCGGCAAGCAATTCCATGCGGTTGTTGGTGGTATCTTTCTCTCCGCCGGAGAGTTCGCGTTCATGCTTGCCATAACGGACGAGGGCGCCCCAACCGCCCGGGCCAGGATTGCCCTTACATGCGCCATCGGTATAGATTTCCACGCTTTTCATAATGGCTCAGGCGAATGCCGCTGCGCCTTGGGCCGCATAGAACCGCATACGATCGCGATAGGCAAGCGGGTCCTTGCGCACCACCAAGGCGTCAGGCGGCGTGTTGATCCAGTCGTACGCGCGGGTGAGCAGAAACCGAAGGCAAGCCCCCATGGCAAGGAGAGGCAGCGCCTTTGCCTCCGCTTCGGTGAGCGCGGCGGCGCGGGCATAGCCTTGCATCAATCCGCGCGATAGGGCGGCGTCAAAGTTGTGCCCTCTGGCATCGAAACACCACGCCGAATGGGTGACGGCGACATCGTAGGCGGTGATGTCGTTGCAAGCGAAATAGAAATCAATCAGGCCAGTTACTTCATCGCCTAGCATGAGCACGTTGTCGGGGAACAAATCCGCATGAATCACCGAGCGTGGCAAATCATGCGGCCATTCTGCCTCCAACTGCTCAAGCGCGGCGTACACTTCATCCGATAACCCAGCGGCAATAGACTCCAAGCCTTCGCGCGTACAGGCATTGGCCAAGGGCCGCCATCCTGAGGGCCCCAGCGCGTTCGGGCGTTCGCCATCAAAGTCCGCCAACGCGCTGTGCATCTGTCCCAGCGCTTCCCCTGCCGCAGCCGCCTGCACCGGCGTCGGGTGCGACAGCGAAACGCCGTGCAGAAATTCGATCAGGCATGCGGGACGCCCCGCCAACTCATGAATTTGCTGCCCTGTTTTGTCCGGAATAAAACGCGGAACCTTGCATCCCGCCCGATGCAAATGGTCAAGCAACGCCAAAAAGAAGGGCAAATCGGCGGGATCCACACGCTTTTCATATAGCGTCAAAATGAATCGATCCGTAGTGGTCTCAACCAGATAGTTACTATTCTCAACCCCCTCCGCAATCCCCTTGCAGATGGTTAAGCGGCCAGTGTCAAAGCCCGCGAGGAATGCTTCCAACGCGTCATTATCGACCTGCGTATACACCGCCATTATGCAGGCTCGTCACGCAATTCGCGGGGAAGTTTGAAAATCATGTTCTCAACGGTGGTTTCGACCTGCGTTTCGTCAATCGTAAACCGCTGCGCTAGTGTATCGACAACTTCGCGCACCAAAACTTCAGGTGCAGACGCGCCTGCAGTCAGGCCAACGGTCGAGACGCCTTCTAACCAATCGAAGTCGATTTCCGACGCGCGTTGGATCAGGCGCGCGCGCGTTCCCTGCCGTTCGGCAACCTCCACCAAGCGCACGCTGTTCGAGCTGTTCGGGGCGCCAATGACAAGCACCAAGTCGCAAGCAACGGCGATTTGTTTCACCGATTCTTGCCGGTTGCTGGTGGCGTAGCAGATATCCTCGCCCCGCGGGCCGACGATATTGGGGAAGCGTGCTTGCAACGCATCGACAATATGCAAAGTGTCGTCCACGGACAAAGTGGTTTGGGTCAAATACGCCAAATTGTCAGGGTCCGCGACTGTCAAATTTGCCACATCGTCGAGCGTTTCGACCAATGTCATGCTGCCTTCAGGCACTTGGCCCAATGTGCCAATGACTTCAGGATGCCCTTCATGCCCGATAAACAGAATATGCCGTCCCGCCTCAACCTGCCGTTCAGCCTGCTTATGTACTTTCGACACCAAAGGACAGGTCGCATCCAGATACGTTAGGCCACGCGCCGCCGCTTTTGCGGGTACACGCTTTGGCACGCCATGCGCGGAAAAAATGACGGGCACGCCGTCGGGCACCTGATCGACTTCCTCGACAAACACCGCGCCTTTGGCGGTTAAGCCATCAACGACATATTTGTTGTGGACGATTTCATGGCGCACATAGACGGGCGCGCCATAGCGCTCGAGCGCCAATTCGACGATTTGGATGGCGCGGTCCACGCCGGCGCAAAACCCACGCGGCGCAGCAACCAGCAGCTTGAGAGGCGGTTTGGCAACGCCCGCAGGCATTTGCGATTCTGGAGAGTGGTCAGTCATCATTCATCTGCTTTATTCGAACAATTGCGGCGATGCACGCCAATAATCGGGCGTGCGCTTTTTGCGGCTTGCACGCATCAATCGGCTTTGCGGTTGCAAGGCTCATATCGGCGGCGTAAGAGCAAATGCAAGATTTTGCGCGGGAGCTTTCTTCCCGGCGCGCGGGACAAGGACGAATTTATGCGCATACCTACCGGTCGGGCAGGAAACAAAACATCGGCGTTGATGGCGGCTGCGTGTCTCCTTTTGGCGGTAAGCGGCTGTGCTCGTGATGGCCAGATCGATGTTTCCAGCGGTGTCGGCATCACCGCAAGCCTAAACGGCTGCCCCAGCGTCGCGGTGCCCGATGGCACCGGTGATGTAACACTCTTTGGACCCAGCGGAAATCGTTCGGCGAGTGATATCGATGTCGTCGCCAGCATTTCTAATGTGCGATCCACCTGCGGCGAAGTTGGAACACAGGTCGGCAGCAATGTCACATTCGACGTGACCGCGACGCGCAATAATACCGCCGGTGCGCGCACCGTATCGTTGCCTTTTTACTCTGTTGTTATGCGCGGCGGGCGTGATGTCGTGGCGAAGCGTGTGGGAAGTGTTACCGTAAACTTTGTTGACGGCCAGCGCACCGTTGTGGTCAGCGCGTCGGCCAATGCGGCCATTGACGCTGAACTGACCCGCATCCCCGATGATGTGCGCGAAAAGCTGACGCGTCGCCGCAATCCGGGTGATGTTGACGCGGCAATCGATCCGTTGGCCGATCCGGCAGTGCGTGAGTCTTTGGCGCGCGTGAGTTTTGAGCATCTGGTTGGGTTCCAACTGACCGATGCGCAATTGGCCTATAACGTTACCCGATAACACCGTTTTGCGCTCTATTGCGCGCAAGCAACCTGTGTCCATCCACCCTCTTTGGCCGCAAAGGGGGCGTGGTGGTTTGAGGATGAACTATGTCGATTTTTCAGATTTACCGCGCCCATGTGGACACGGCGCTCGATGCGTTGGAGGCGAAGGGTTTTTTGCCGGAAGGGTTAAGCCGCGCCGCCGTAACGCTCGACCCGCCGCGCGATGCGGCGCATGGCGATTTGTCGGTGAATGCCGCCATGGTGCTTGCAAAGCCAGCGGGGATGAACCCGCGCGCGCTGGCCGAGGCGTTGGTCGCGGAGCTCTCCGCGACCGAGGGTGTAACAAGCGCGGAGATTGCCGGGCCTGGCTTTATCAATCTGCGACTTGGCGCTGAGGCATGGCTTGCTGAGTTAACCGCCATTGCAGAACACGGCGATGCCTATGGCGCGTCGGACTTTGGTCAGGGACGCACAGTCAATGTCGAATACGTCAGCGCCAACCCGACCGGCCCTATGCACATGGGCCATTGCCGCGGTGCTGTCGTCGGCGATGCACTGGCCACTTTGCTGGCCTTTTCAGGGCATGAAGTCATTCGCGAATATTACATCAACGATGCCGGCGGGCAGGTCGATGTCCTAGCGCGGTCGGCGCATTTGCGCTATCGTGAAGCGCTGGGCGAGGAAATAGGCGCTATCCCCGAGGGTCTTTATCCCGGCGATTATCTGGTGCCTGTGGGGCAACGATTGGCGCGCGAATATGGCGAAAAATTCGCCGCCGCGCCCGAATCAGAATATCTGGCGCTGTTCCGTAAGGAAGCTGTCGCCGATATGATGGTCATGATTCGCACCGATCTGGCGCTGCTTGGCATCCATCACGATATTTTTTCATCCGAAGCGGAGTTGCACGCGGGAGGTAAGGCCGATGTCGCGGAGGCATTTTTGCGCGAAAAAGGCCTCGTCTATGACGGCGTTTTGGAAGCGCCGAAAGGCAAGGAAATCGAAGACTGGGAGGCGGTCGAATTGCCGCTTTTCCGTTCCACGCAATTCGGTGACGATCAGGACCGGCCGATTAAGAAATCAAATGGCGCGTGGACCTATTTTGGCGCGGACCTCGCTTACCATTATCAAAAAGCGCAAACCGCCGATGAGCTCATCGACATTTGGGGTGCGGACCATGCTGGCACCGTGAAACGTATCAAGGCCGCCGTTGCTGCGCTGACCGATGGGAAGGCGGTGTTTGACGTCAAATTGGTGCAGATGGTAAAGCTGCTGCGCGGCGGTGAACCAGTGAAAATGTCCAAACGTTCCGGTAACTTCGTTACTTTGGCGGAAGTGGTCGAGGAAGTAGGCAAGGATGCCGTGCGCTTCACCATGCTGACGCGCAAAGCCGACGCGCAAATGGATTTCGACTTTGAGAAAGTGGTTGAGGCATCGCGCGATAACCCCGTTTTCTATGTCCAATACGCCCATGCCCGCATTTGCCGGACGCTGGAAAAGGCATTGGCCGAAATGGGCACGAAGCCGTCGGCGGATCACCTGGACAAGCTGAGCCCAGACGATCTGGCTTTGATCAAAGAGGCGGCGCGATTCCCCCGCGTTGTCGAGGCGGCGGCGCGGACACGCGAACCGCATCGTATCGCCTTTTATTTGGCGGAATTGGCGGCGGCATTCCATGGCTTCTATAATCTCGGCAACGATGACCCCTCCAAACGCTTCATATTGGCACAGCAGCCGGAGTTGACCCAAGCAAGGCTTTATTTGGCCGCTAATATCGGGCAAGTTGTGCGCAATGGGCTGTCGCTGATGGGGGTGGCTGCCGTCGAATCAATGTAGGCGCGGCTTGTCTGCGCGGCATGAAGGGGGTTGAGCAATGGCATCGAATGGTGATAGTTTTCCGCCTACCGTTAAAGTAGATCGTGAACCACTCGCGCGTCAAAATCTGGCCATGGGGCAGCATGACGACCAGGCCGATTACGACGCAAACAACCGGCGCTTTCCTAACGAGGAGGAATATCCCGTGCATCCAGAAGCTGACAACAGCGAATATGATTCGCCGTCGCGTGCAAACTCTGAGCCGGGTTTCGATGACCCCGACCGTTTGCCGTGGCTCGACACGGCCGACCAATACGATGAAGGTGGCATGTCGCCGATAAAATTGGCGGGAACGGTTTTGGGTATATTGGCGCTCATCGGCCTTATTGTGGGCGGCATTTGGTGGCTGCAAAATCGCAATCAGGGCGTGGGCCTTGGCGATGGCACCGGCGAATTGATTGCCGCGCCTGAAGGCGACTACAAAGTCAAACCCGCCGATGCAGAAGGGCGCAGCTTCGAAGGCGAGGGCGATGTTGCGCAAGCAACGGCGGATGGCCGGGATGTGAACACGGTCAAGCCCGCAACGACGGGCGAGGCAACGCCTGTGGCAACTGCCACCGCGAAAGCAGGGCAGGGCGATGCCGCTCAGGCTGCTGCGGGTGGTGCCACCGCCAGCGCCACTACCGGCACTGGCTTGGTCCAATTGGGCGCGTTTGATGACGCCGCCAGCGCCGAGAAAATGTGGACCGTGCTCTCGACGCGTTACGCATTCTTGGGCAGCTTGCAAAAGAAGGTGACCACCGGGACCGTTGAAGGACGGCAGAAATTCCGGCTGAATGCGGTTACCGCCGATGCCGATGCCGCGCAAAAATTGTGTGCGCAATTGAAGGCTGCGGGCGGGGCGTGCTTCATTCCGCGATAGGGCGTTGGCGATGTTAAAAAAAATTGGGCCGCGTGGTTTACCGCCGCGCGGCCCTTTACCGTTTTTGGGGATGCAAAGAGGCTTTGCGATTGCTTGTTCATCGCATATACAGGCGATTGGCATGAAATACAGCATTACAACATGCGGTGGCGCGATCGAAATTTTAGGAACACGCGAATGATAAAGAACACTATTCTCACCAAAGCACTTCTGCTTAGCGTTGCCGTGGCGGCTATGCCGGCGAGCGTGTCTGCCTTTTCTGCTGTTGAGGCCAATTCGCAAGACAAATTCGCACCACTTTTCTCTGTTTATCAACGCGTTAAGGCTGATTATGTTGAGCCTGTCGAGGATGACAAGCTGGTGGAGGGCGCAATTGCGGGCCTGTTGGGCAGCCTCGATCCGCATAGCGCCTATCTTGACGCAAAAGATTTTGAACAACTTCAGACTCAGACCGAGGGCGAGTACGGCGGGCTTGGCCTGCAAGTGTCGCAAGAGCAAGATGCGGTCAAAGTCATCGCGCCGTTTGCCGACACGCCCGCCGATCGAGCGGGCATTAAGCCCGGCGACTATATCACCCATTTGGATGGCAAGTTAATTGTCGGCGGTACTTTGGATGACGCTGTGAAGCAGATGCGCGGTGTTCCAGGGACGCCCATCACGCTGACAATCGTGCGCGCAGGGCGCGATAAGCCTTTCGATGTGACCGTCACGCGTGAGATTATCGACCTTAAGCCGGTCACCTCAAAGGTCGAAGGCAACATTGGCATCATCACCATCTCCAGCTTTTCGGATGACACAGGCCGCGATGTCGCGTCAGCGATTAAGAGCATCGAAAACGAGCTGGGCGGTAAGCCAAATGGCTTTATCATCGATATGCGTTCGAACCCCGGCGGTTTGCTGCATGAGGCAATCCGCGTCTCTGATGTATTCTTGGACAAGGGGGTTATCGTCAGTCAAAAGGGGCGCCGCGCGCGCGAATCTGCGACCTATTCGGCGCGGAAGGGCGACTTGGCCGCTGGTATCCCGATCATTGTCTTGATCGATGCGGGTTCGGCATCGGCTTCCGAGATCGTCGCCGGCGCGTTACAGGACCAACATCGCGCCATTGTGATGGGGGAGCAAAGTTTCGGTAAAGGGTCGGTGCAATCGGTGCTGCCATTGACACAAACCACGGGCCTTCGCCTCACCACCGCGCGATATTACACGCCATCGGGGCGTTCGGTGCAAGAAGGTGGCATTAAGCCCGACATCCGCGTCCCGCAATTGTCCGACCCCGATTATAAAACGCGTCCGCGTTTCCGTGAAGTCGATTTGTCGCGGCATTTGGCCAATGAAAAGGGCTTGGATGACGCAAAATTGATTCAGGATGATAAGGACGATCCGCGTTTCGCGATGACCTTTGACGAGGTCAAGGCAAAGGGCATTGAGGATTTTCAGCTTTGGTATGCCATGGAAACGTTGAATCGCGGTAAGCCTGCGCCAACGCGTACCGCAGCCAAAGCGAAATAAGCCCGTAAGCGACTTGGCCAAGATTTTTGCAATGAAAAACCTGTCTGCATCAACGCGATTGGCGATTTGGCTGGCATTGCTCGCACCCGCGATATTGCTGGGCGGGGCGTATGTTAGCCAATATGGCTTTGGCTTATACCCTTGCGAAATGTGCTGGTGGCAGAGGTACCCCCATTTTGTTGCCCTGTTTTTTGGTGCGATAGCCATTTTGGTGATGGTGCGAAGCGTTCAATTGGCGCGCTCCTTGGCGATTTTGGCGGCCATTGCGATGGCGGTGAGCGGCCTAATCGGGGCGTTTCACGCGGGTGTTGAATATCAATGGTGGGAAGGATTCACCGCCTGCACCAGCACGCTTAAGCCTTTGCCGGGCGAATCCTATCTCGACGCGGCAATGCGCGCGCCCATTGTGCGGTGTGATGTTGCGCCGTGGACTATGTTTGGTATTTCTTTGGCTGGGTATAATTTCCTGGCCTCTTGCGGTGCGGCGTTAGTGATTGCGGTGTTGTTGCGCCGTGGACGATTGCATAAATAGCAAGGCTGTCAGCCATGGTTAAGGTTGCAATGCCTAAGCCTTTGGGCGCATTATGCCGTCATCAACCGCATTGAAAGGCAAGTCCGATGCAAGCTGAAATCGTCCGTGCTACCCCGAACCAAAGTCGCCGCGTGCAATCGATGATCCGCGTTAACCAAGCGGGCGAGTATGGCGCGACGCGGATTTACGGCGGGCAAATGGCGGTTATGGGCGAACATGCGCCGATGAGCCGGCTCGTCGCGCACATGGCCGCGCAAGAAGATGAACACTTGGCGGCATTTAATGCGTTAATGACCGAACGTCGCGTCCGACCAACGCTTTTGCAGCCGTTTTGGGATGTCGCTGGATTTGCTTTAGGCGCAGCGACTGCTGCTATGGGGCCACGCGCCGCTATGGCCTGCACGGTTGCGGTGGAAACGGAAATTGACAAGCATTATGCGGAACAACTCGCCGAACTGAATGGGTCGGATCCCGAACTTTCGGCCATGATTACCAAATTTCAGGCAGAAGAAGTCGAACATAAGCAGATTGCCATTGACCACGGCGCGGAGTCCGCGCCCGGATATCCATTTCTTTCTGCTGTTATCCGCATGGGTTGTAAGGCCGCAATTGCCGTATCAAAACGGATTTAGGTCGCCGCCTGACCGTTATTTCATTGGAGTCAATTTATGAAAATCGCCGCGATCCTTCGTCTATCTTTGTCCGCCGTCCCATTAATGGCAATGGCCGCGCCCGTTTCTGCGCAAGGTGGGGAGCGGGTTAATTTGGTAATTGTTTACGGCGATGATGAATGCCCGCCTAGCGTCGATGGGGAAATCGTGGTTTGCCCGCGTCTTGGCGAAGAAGAACGCTACCGAATTCCCCCCGATTTGCGCGGCAACCCCGATGCTTTGTCGGAGCAATCGTGGAATAGTCGCGTCAAATCCTATGAAATGGTCGGGGCGAGCGGTGCCATGAGTTGCTCTCCCTCCGGCGCAGGCGGTTTCAGCGGTTGCAACCAGCAATTGATAAACGCCTATTGGGCCGAACGCGATAGCATGGGCAAATTGCAAGCGGGCCGGTTGGTAGAAGAAGAGCGGGAGCGCCGTCTCGCTGAACTCGATGCAGAGGCCGCCGAAGAGCAAGCGCGTTCAGAAGCGGCCATCGCTGAGCAGGAACGTATGCGTGCCGAGCGTGACGCCAATGATGTGCCGACGGTCGATTTGGAACCGCCTGTTGAAGAAACCGAGTTGCCTTTACCGCCGCAATAAAATTTGGCGCACGGGGTTTCTATTGCACGGTAACCATGCGCCCTGACCCAGAAGAGCGGGTTGCCGTTGGATATCTGCTCACACCACTCACGGTGCCAACTTTTGGCCCCGGCGCTGGAATTGCGCTAAGGCTTGACGGTACAGTCGGATCCGAACTTCCCTGATTGGGGGAAGCGTTCGATGGATTGGGCGTTGACGGGTTGGGCGTTTGGGTTGGCGATGCGTCGTTTTGCTTTTGTTGATCTACACGGCCAATTGCTGGGTTTGTCGGAGCGGCTGACATTGTCGGCGCGCCGAATGCTACCGGCGTGCGCGGCGCTTTGGGTTGCTTTGGCGCTTCAACGGGCGTTGCAATCGGGGCGTTGGCATCGGGCCTTGCCGCAAGCTCTATATCCTGCGCCGCGCCCGCTTGGATCATGGATTGCGCAACCATAGGCACGGCAATAGCAAGCGTGATGACAATCGCCGCCATAAAGCCAACCATCCGGTATATTGTGCCTGTGCGAATGACTTTGGACATACCGGCTGCGATACATCAAACCCGTTGACGAAGGCTTAATTTCGATGGTTCGGCGGAACAATTGGGAACAGTATCGGCATCACCGCAATGCCTTCCTCGGCCAGTTCAGCGGCGGCTTTGGCCGATGCCTCACCGTGGACAGGCCTGATATCCGTCTCTCCATAATGCTGCGCGCGCACTTCCTCGACAAAGCCGTCGCCGACCCATTCAGAATTGGATAACGCCTCCGCTTGGGCCGCCGCCACTTTTGCGATCACGTCACGCATAGCGGGTGGTATAATGGACGACACTGACATGGCGGCGTAATCAGGAGGAGTGGCCGTGTTTTGAGTGGGCGCAGTACTTTGCTGATTAGCAGAAGTCTCCACCACCGCCCGGTTTGACTTTACGCCAACATTGGGCACCGACAGCGCTTTGACGACATCCGCACTGCCGCAGGTTGGGCAGGCAATATAGCCTTGCGCCAATTGGGCTTCAAAATCGGAAAAAGCCGCAAACCACCCTTCAAAACGATGTTCATGCGGGCGGCATTTCAGGTCAAAGGCGATCATGCAAAGCCTCGTGCGTCGATGATCATGGCCTCCGCAATGTCGCGACGATTGCCCATGCCGGGCAATTGTGCGCGAATGCGGGCGTTTTCCGCAAAATCCAGATCAATGAATGCCAATCCGGCCTCCGCGCCCATGTCCATCAGGACTTCGCCCCATGGGCCAACAGCGATCGAGTGGCCATAGGTTTCCCGTCCATCCGCATGTCGCCCCGATTGCGCCGCAGCGATTAAGAAACAACCGCTTTCCACCCCGCGGGCGCGGGTCAGCAAATGCCAATGTGGCGCGCCGGTGGTGCGTGTAAACGCCGCCGGGCACAATATCACATCAGGCCGCGTGGCCCCCAATCGGTCGAACAACAACGGAAAGCGCAGATCATAACATATCGCCAGCGCGATACGGCCCATGGGCGTATCGACGACGACCACGCGTTCACCCGGCGCATAGGCGCTCGATTCGGCCCAATGCTCGCCGGTTGCCAATTGCACATCGAACAAATGGATTTTGTCGTAACGCGCCACGATCGCCCCATTGGGGGCAATAAGGAAAGCGCGGTTTACCCATTTATCGCCGCTGTCGGCGAGCAAAGCCATTGACCCGATATGCAGCCAAATGCCTGCCTTCGCCGCCGCCTCACGGCACAGCCGCAAGGGTATGCTTTCCTCTTCTGTCGAAATATGCGCCGCAGCGCGGCCACGGTCGCGGTCAAGCAGTACCGCCATTTCCGGCGTCGTTAACATTTGCGCACCGCCGGTTGCGGCATCGACACACGCCTGTGCTATTACCGCTGTGTTCGCGGCGGGATCAACGCCGCTCGTCATTTGCAGGCAAGCGACGCGCATGTCCGCGCTCAGGCGGGGAACAGCAGGGCGTCAAGCGTTCCTGCACGCTCCATCGCCGCCAAATCATCGCTGCCGCCGATATGGGTGTCACCGACGAAAATCTGGGGCACGGTCCGCCCGCCATTAGCCCGCGCAAGCATTTCGTCCCGCTTTGCCTTATCCATCGTGACATCGATTTCTTCGAAAGCGACGCCCTTTGACGACAATAATGCCTTTGCGCGGGCGCAATAGGGGCAGGTGAATTTGGAATAAATGGTGATGGGTGCGGATGTCTTACTCATGCGAGTAGATTTGGGCCAAACTTGGCCGGTTTTCAAGCCCAATCGCTTCGCGCGCCGATTGCATCGTTTTGTACCGTGTCCGGGATAACCCGCGCCCAAGCGACGACGCGCACAGATGCTGCGCCTGCATCCTTGAGAGCGCGGACGCAGGCATCGCTCGTCGCGCCGCTGGTTATAACATCGTCGATGAGGACCACGCGATGGCCCCGAACGCGCGCCTGTCGCCGATGATGCGGCACAATGGCGTCCTTTAGCTCTTGTCGTCTTTGCTCTCCTTGCATGTGTCCCAGTGACTGGGTTGCGCGCCGCCGAATCAACGCGTCTGGTGCAACCGCAGCGCCGCTTATCCGCGTCAATTCTTTCGCCAGAAGCGCGGCTTGATTAAATCCGCGTCGCCATAAGCGCCAACGGTGTAGAGGTACGGGGACAAGGACCCAATCCGCGGCGTCGTCAGGCAAATGGCGCGCCATTTGCCGCGCCATCGGACGCGCCAAGCCAACCTTCTTGCCGTATTTCAAACGCATCGCAATCGCGCCCGAATTTTTGTCATACGCTGTGGCTGCGGCCATCCCGTCGTGATGATGCCGATTGGCGGTGCAATTTGCGCATCGCCGTGGAGCATTCTCCATCAAAGCCGCTGGCGGCAGCGGCTGGCCGCACCCGATGCAGCCGTTGGTGTCCAGAATGGTTAGGGTGCTCCAACACGGGAGGCAGAAATTGACGCTCGCTACATCCATTGTGCCGCATAAAACACAGCGCGGCGGAAGCGCGAAATTCAGCGCCTTCTGTCCCAGATTGTGGGCCAATTTTTGCAGTTCGCTGGCCCCCATATGCATCCCCTGTTGCCGCTGATTGCATTCTTGCCTTGTCGTCGCGCAATGACAAGCGCAATGCGGGCATATGTCCGATTCTGCTGCACCCCCCAGGATATTCAGCGCGGTGATCCGCTCAGCCAAGCGACAACGCGCGCAGGCGATTGGCCCGATCCATGCGCACTTTCTGGTCGAATATTTGGCCGAAGAGCTTGCCGAGCGGTTGGCCTTTGTCGCGCGTGATTTCCGGCGCGTTGCTGTCGTGGGCCCAATTGCAGGGCTTTCGACCCGGTTCGAATTGCATGGCGCTGAGATTGATCATTTTGCCTATTCCATCGGTGAGATTGGCACACCCCTTGCGGCGGAGGGTCTCGTTGAATCGCTCGCGGGTGGCGGCGATGTGCGCGAAGGTATGGGGCGGTATGACCTCATCTTGTGTGCGCCAATGCTCGAATCAGCGAATGATATACCCGGCGTGCTGACGCAATTTCGGCTGGCGCTGAAGCCCGATGGGCTTTTCCTAGGCGCCATGTTTGGGCACGGCAGCCTGCCGACCTTACGCGCCGCAATGCAGGCGGCGGACGATGATCGCGGCGTTGCGCGCATTCACCCGCAAGTCGATTTGCGTAGCCTTGGCGATTTGATGCAACGCGCGGGATTTGCTTTGCCGGTTGTCGATGAGGAACAACTTACGCTGACGTATGCGGATGCCTTAAAGGCCCTGGCGGACCTTCGCGCATTGGGGCAGGGGAATGCGTTGGCCACGCAAACATTGCTAAAGGGCAAAGGCGCTGTTTCGCGGGCGCTCTCGGCGTGGGCCGGGCGTTCTGATGCTGAGGGGCGTGTGGCCGAATATGTCACGGTCGCTTTTATGAGTGGATGGGCACCTTCGCCCGATCAGCCTAAAGCCGCAAGGCGCGGCAGTGCCACGGTGTCGCTGGCCGACGCGTTAAACGCGGGGCGCAAGCCCGCATAGGGTCAAGCCGAATAGCGCGCCTTTACCATCCGCCAAACGGCCCGCAGGCCAAGGGCTTCGCCTCCCTTTGGCCGTCCGGGCTTGGCCGTTGCCCGCCATGCGAAAGTATCCAGATGCGCCCACGGCGTCCCATCGGCGACGAATTTTTGTAGGAACAGCGCGGCGCTAATTGCGCCTGCCATCGCGCCGCCGCCGGCATTTGCGGTATCGGCCACATCGCTGGCCAGCATATCGGCATAAGGCGCATGCAGCGGCATTCGCCAGACGGGATCATCACATCCTAGCCCATGCGCCAATATCGCACCGGCAAGCGCATCGTCATTGGCGAAAAGCGCTGGCAAGTCGGGGCCAAGCGCCACGCGCGCCGCGCCGGTTAGCGTGGCGAAATTGACAATCAGCTCAGGCTTTTCCTCCTCCGCCCGCGTGAGCGCATCGGCGAGCACCAGCCGCCCTTCGGCGTCGGTATTGTCGATTTCGACCGTTATGCTTTTGCGGCTTTTCACAATATCGCCCGGACGAAAGGCGTTTCCAGCAATTGCATTCTCAACTGCAGGAACAAGCAAGTGCAATCGTACGGGAAGTTTGGCGGCCATGATCAATTCCGCCAAAGCCAAGGCGTGGGCCGCGCCGCCCATGTCCTTTTTCATCAACCGCATCCCCGACGACGGTTTGATGTCTAAGCCGCCCGTATCGAACACGACACCCTTGCCAACGATGGCGACGCGCGGCGCATCTTCACGCCCCCACGCCAGCTCAATCAATCGCGGCGCATGGCTGCGCGCGGCGGCGCGGCCAACGGCATGGATTAGCGGAAAATCTTTTTGGAGGGCATCGCCCCGCGTCACTGTTAACGCGCCATTGTACGTTTGGGCGAGCGCAGCAGCGTGCGACTCCAATGCTTCCGGCCCCATATCTTCGGCGGGTGTGTTGACCAAATCACGCACCGTTGCCACCGATTTGGCCTCAGCGGTGAGGGCGATGGCCGACTCATTGTGTGCACACAGCAGAATGCGCGGGGCCTTTGCTTCGCGCTCAGATTTGTAACGGTCAAATTGGTGATGCGCCAAGATCCAGCCCAATACCGCAGCCCCCGCGTCGCTATCGACAAGGCGGTAAGTCCCGGCAGGAAGTTTTTCGGCAAGGCCGGAAAGGCACCAACTGTTCAGCCCTTTCGTATCCTTTACGCCGGCCACTATGGCCCAATCTGCGCCGTCCTTCGCGGTGGCCGGCAGAACGGCATACTCCCCCGCTTTCCCCGAGAACCCTTGCGCCTGAAGCAACGCCCGGACGGGTGCAGATTGGGCTTTTGTCCATTCATCGACGCTGCTTTTGTCGACGAGGTAAATGTTTTGAGCGGATTGGCCCTTATCGGGCTGAACAATTGCATTTGGTTCGGTCATGGTTCATGTCTTGGCCGTCAAGACGACTTTGCCAAGCAGTTTTTTACGGGAAGGGCGAATTTATGCAGTTAGGCCTATGGATAGCCGGGACAATGCTGACGGGAGT
Organism: Sphingomonadaceae bacterium; assembly: GCA_041739175.1. Classification (GTDB taxonomy): domain Bacteria; phylum Pseudomonadota; class Alphaproteobacteria; order Sphingomonadales; family Sphingomonadaceae; genus JBGSSR01. The sequence goes on along the minus strand of JBGSOJ010000007.1, from coordinate 48,953 downwards.
AGTCTGCGTTTCTGGGTGTCAAACGGATAGTCTCGCCGCCACTGGCGTTGCGCCAATTGTCGCAGTCGCCGTCGCCAGCAGCCCTGCCGCAGGCGATGCCTCCTCAATCGAGGTTACCCGCGACAATTTCAATTTCCAATACAGCTGGCCAGTGACAGCAGCGGCCTTTCCGAAATTATTGGACTATTTCCGTACGGACGCAATGCAGATGCAGGGTGAGTTGGAGGCCTCTTTCAATGAAGACGAACGCCTGAAAGACCCGACCAACGAATTTAAACCCACATACGAAACCAATATGACATGGGAAGTCGCGGCGCAAACCGACGATTTAATCAGCCTTTCGGGCAGCTGGTACAATTACATGGGCGGCGCGCACGGCATGTATGGTTTGCGCGACTTTGTGTATGATAAGCGTGGCGATGAGATATTGCTTTCGCGTGACCTTATTGGCGACACCGACGCCTTTACTGCCGCGATTGAAGAGGAATTTTGCCGCTTGCTTGACACCGAACGTGAAAAGCGGCGCGGCGAACCGGTTGTGCGCGACGATATGTTTGGGGATTGCGTCAACCTGATCGATCAAACTTTGGTTTGGAAAAGCAAAACGCCCGGCAAATTTGACCGGTTGGAGGTGTTCATTGGTCCCTATGAAGCGGGTCCCTATGCCGAGGGTGCTTATGTGCTGAACCTGCCAATTACCGCGCCGATGGTGGCTGCTATTGCACCACAATATCGCGGCAATTTTCTTGCGAATGGCGGCAATCCTTACGCGGTGGAGGATTAATGATGCGGGCGCCGCGCATTACTCTGCTGGTTATGGCCGCAACTCTAGTCAGCGGATGCGTGACGGTGTCCGATGGCAATACGGAACGCTCGACCGACGGAAAACGACGCGGGCTTGAGCCGAATGAGATGAACGATGGCGGCCTCCCGCAGGCGCCGCCGCCGCCCGATGACGGCGAATCGGCTGTTCTCCCTGTTGAGCCCAAGTCCGACTAAGCAAAGTTCAACACGCCGTCGGCGACGGGTTCTTTTGCCAAACGGTTGCGATCGAACGGATAATCTTGCGGCAGAGTCCATGGTCCGCGGTCACCTTGCCCGGGCAGAATGTGTGCGGCCCGGGTGAAATAGCCGCTGGAAAAATCCACCATCGGCTTTCGCGTGATATCGGGTTCGGCGGCGGACGGTATACATTGGCGCGCACCGACCTTATCCATCGCTGTCACCACCCGCGCGGCATAGTGCGCGACAAGATCGGCCTTTAGCGTCCAGCTTGCATTGGTATAGCCGAACACGAAAACCATGTTGGGCACTTGGCTAAGCATACATCCCTTATAGACCATCCGGTCGGCGGCATCGATGGATTGTCCGTCGATCGACAGTTCCGCTTTGCCGAATAATGCCAGTTTTAAACCGGTGGCAAGAACGATCAGGTCGCTTTGCAAGACCGTTCCTGTACTTTTCAACACGGGTCCGTCGGCGGTGAAGCCGGAAATCTCATCGGTCACTATGCTGGCCTTACCCGCGTTTACGGCATCGAACAGGTCGCCGTCGGGGATAAGGCACAATCGCTCCTCCCACGGCCCGTAACGCGGGCTGAAATGGGTGGCGACATCGACGCGCGCACCAATGGCCTTTTCCACTTCGGTGAGCAGCATCTTGCGGATCTTTTCAGGCCGCTTGCGTGCCGTTTTGTACATAAATCGCTGCAACACACGGTTGCGGGTGCGGATAAGGCCATAGGCCCATGATGCGGGCAAGAGGTGCCGCGCCGCGCCGGTTAGCCAATCTTTGCTGGGCCTTGAGATGACGTAGGTCGGGCTGCGTTGCAGCATGGTGACGTGCGCGGCGCTGTCGGCCATTGCGGGCAGCAACGTCATTGCGGTCGCTCCGGAACCGATTATCGTTACACGCTTGCCAGCATAGTCCAACCCCTCTGGCCAATGCTGCGGATGGATGATTGGCCCAGCAAATGCTGCCTCTCCGGGCAGTTCAGGGCGGTAGCCTTCGTCGTAATCATAATAGCCCGATGCCATGTATAGCATCCGTGCCCGGCTCAAATGCACGTCGCCGGTGTCCTCATCAACCAGCGTCATTGTCCAACATTGATCCACGCTCGACCAATCGGCATGGGTTAAGCGCGTGCGAAATTGAATTAGCGAAAGGACATCGTTTTCAACCGCCGCTTCCTCCACATAGTCGCGAATGGTTGCTGCGCCGACGATAGATTTTTCGTGCGTCCACGGCTTAAAGTCAAAACCCAAAGTGTACATATCGCTATCGCAACGCACACCGGGATAGCGGAACAAGTCCCATGTCCCGCCAATGCGCGCGCGACGTTCATATACAATAATTGATTTTCCTGGGCAGTCGCGGCGAAGACGGACGGCGGCGCTGATGCCGGCAATTCCGGCGCCGATGATGGCGATATCAACCGTGTCTCCCATCCCCCAAACCTATGGCGGTGGATCGGAATTGGCAATAGGTTTTATGCTGCAACTGAATATGACAGCGAAGATGCCACCAAAAAGGGCGAGGGGATTGCACCCCCCGCCCCAATTTTGTCCAACCGTTCGTGCTTATTCGGCGGGACCGGCAGCCTTAGAAGCCGCTGGATTTTTGGCAGGAGCAGCGATTGCGCCGCTTTCCATTTCAGCTAGCTTGCGCGCCGCTGCGTCTTTGCCGCCAAGACCGAAGGCCAGGGCAGCCGCTGCTGCGCCGCCAATGACGATGGCACCGAACGCCATATCGACGATTTCATTGCCGATGTTCATCTCGCGTAGGCCAATGAAGGCAAACAGGAACATGACGGCATATTTTATGACCGTTGCCGCTGCACCACCGGCGGCGGCGAACAGATTGGCGAGCATGTTGGCCAACAAAAAGCCCACGGCGATGATCACGCCGCCAAAGATCACGCCGCCACCGATTTCGATAACCTGGGTTACCAAAGCGGTCAGTTCGGGAAAATTCAGCAACCGCGTTGCGGCCGTCGCGCTGATCAACAAAATGGCGATCATCACGATTTTGGCGACGACGCCTGATGCGGTCACACCCGCAGGCAGCACGCCCAATGCGCTAACCGAACGGTTGACGCCCAAGCCCGGAAGGATTTCTTCAACCAGGCCAGCGACCCATTTGCCGATCATATAACCAAGGCCAAGCAGGATGGCCGCACCCACAACATTGGGAATGGCGTTTAAGATTGTATTCAGCATGTTGACCAAAGGATCGCTAATTGCGGTGATTGCCAGCACTTGCAATGCGGCAATGGCAACAGGGATCAGGATCAACACATACACGATCGTCGCCAGCGTTTTCGAAATGGTCGCGTTGCCCGTGACCGCCTCTGCGCCGCCTTTATTCGCCCATTTGTCGAAGTTGACCGTGCTCAGCGCGGTTTCGACGATGTCGCGGACAATCTTTGCAACCATCGAGCCAACAAAGAAGATAATGCCCGCACCGATCAGGCGTGGGATGAAGCCCATGACATTGTTCAACAAAGATTGCACAGGCTGTGTCACATTGCCCAGGTTCAGAACATTCAAAATCGCGACGAGGCCAAAGAGCCAGATCAGCAAAGACACAATCTTACCCAACGATGCGCCGACCGATTGACCCGAACCGGTGTCATTCTGCAGGAAAGAAATATTGTCTACGGCCTTGGCAAAGGCCCATTTGGCGATTTTCGCGGCCAACCAAGTGACCAGCAAAATGATGGCGACGCTTAGCGCCTTTTGGCCATATTCCATGGCCAGTTGCGGGTCGAAACGATACCCGCCCAATTGAAGATTATCCGGCATTATTACCCCCTAATTTTTAGAACAGGCAAGCCGCGCGACCCGCGACTCAAACCGAATCATGGTTAACAGGTAATTTTGGCCGAAACGATGACCATTTTGTTGCAGGTATGTAACATGTTTTAAATTTTCGGCGTTTTACATTTTCGCGCGCAAGTCATCCCAATAACGCAGTCGTTTTGCGACCTCACGTTCAAATCCGCGTTCAACGGGATGGTAAAATGCCTCCGGTGCCATTCCCTCCGGCCAATAATGCGCGCCGGAAAACCCCTCATCGGTGTTGTGATCATAGGCGTAATCTTTGCCGCGTCCCAAGTCCTTCATCAATTTGGTCGGCGCATTCAAAATTGCGTCAGGCGGGGCAAGCGACCCAGTTTGCTTTGCCGATTTCCAAGCCGCCTTTTGCGCCGCATAGAGCGCGTTGCTTTTTGGCGCCGTAGCGCAATAAAGGCATGCCTGAACAATTGCCAACTCCCCCTCGGGTGAGCCCAAAAACCGGTATGCCTCAACAGCGGCGATGCATTGGGTCAGTGCCTGCGGATCGGCCATCCCGATATCTTCAGAGGCAAAACGCGTGATGCGCCGCAATAGGTACAAGGGCTCTTCCCCGGCGACCAACATCCGCGCCAAATAATAAAGCGCGGCCTGAGGGTCCGAACCGCGCATTGCCTTATGCAAAGCGCTGATGAGATTATAGTGCCCTTCACGGTCCTTATCATAGACCGGCATTCGCCGTTGCAACAATTTGGCAAGCGCGGGCGGATCGAGTAATGTCTCCGCGGTGGCCAAAGCAAACAAGGCTTCGGCTTGATTGAGCAAAAACCGGCCATCGCCATCGGCGCCCGTTATGAGCGCCGCGCGCGCATCGTCAGTGAGAGGCAACTGCCGTCCCTCCGCCGTTTCGGCGCGATTGAGCAGTTCGTCCAAGGCCGCTTCATCCAATCGGTTGAGCACCAAAACCTGACATCGGCTAAGCAAAGCGGCGTTGATCTCAAACGACGGATTCTCCGTTGTCGCACCGACCAAAGTGACAAGTCCCTGCTCAACAAATGGCAAAAACCCGTCCTGCTGCGCCCGGTTGAAGCGATGGATTTCATCGACAAACAAGAGCGTACCGCGCCCCATGGCCGCCATTTTCTCGGCGTCTGCGAACGCCTTCTTTAAATCCGCGACGCCGGAAAAGACCGCAGATATGGCCATATAGTGCAGGCCGACCGCTTCGGCGAGCAACCGCGCAATGCTGGTTTTTCCTGTTCCGGGTGGTCCCCACAAAATGATGGAGGACAAGCAGCCGCTCGCCACCATGCGGGCAAGCGCGCCATCGGGGCCAAGGATATGATCCTGCCCGATCACCGCTCCCAAATGTTTGGGCCGCAACCGGTCGGCCAGCGGAGCAGGTGCCCGAAGGGTATCCGTGGCGGATGGGTCAGGGCCGAACAAGTCGCTCATAGCAAATGCAATGCAGTTGAAGTGGTGCAAAAGCAAGATGCCCGGTCAATTGCTTGACCGGGCATCCCCATTTCCCTTTTTGTGCGACCCGAAAGGGCTATGGCAACATCAAAGATTAGAACCGGATACCGACGCCAGCAACCACCTGATGACGGTCCAAATCGACATTCAAGGCTTCCGCGCCAAAAACATCGTCGTCGAATTTCAGATCGTCATAGTTGGAATAGCGGTATTCCAATTTCGCATAGGCATTGCTGCCGAGCTTTTGCTCTACGCCCGCGCCGATGCGATAGCCGTCGATGCTTTGGCCGGTTTCAAAGTTGAAATCGGCGCCGTCATCTTCGGCAGTGTCGGTGTACACGCTTTCAACGCGGGTGCTGGTATAGCCGCCCTTGGCATAGACCAATGTGCTTGGCGTTGCTGCAACGCCGATACGACCGCCCAGATAGATGTCACGGTCGACATTGATGCGGTAGCCGAAGGGCGTGTTCAAACGCTCATCAACATCTTGCTTGCCCGTCGTTCCCGAGATTTCTGCTTCTGCGCCAATGACCAGACCGTTAAGGTCAACATCATAACCGACGGCGGCACCATATAGCGCGCCATCAACGGTTTCGTCGCGGCCTTCGATTTCGGAGTCGCTGGTGCTACCCGTTTTCAATTGGTCATAACCACCAATGGCTTCGACACGCAGGCCAGTGAAGCCGTCGGCATTTTGCGCCATCGCAGGGGCAGATACCGCACTGGCGAGGAGAATGGCTGCAATACTAAATTTTTTCATTTCATGAACCTTTCATAAATTCAAAGATCATTGCGACGTGGAGTACTTTTATATCCTGTTGCAGCAACGATCATACGGAACAGCGCGCGAGCGCATAAAAGGTTGCAACAAACACGACCAACGGAGCGCATTTTTACGATAAAATGACATTTTCGTGATGATTATGAATAAATGTTCATTTTCAATGTGTTGCTATTCATGTGGGGGCAATGTTGTACCAGCGGCGTCGCAGTCCTCAGCGCCGATGCGGCACGATTTGCAATTTTCCGCTTGCCGCAGGGAGACGACAGTCTAATTGTTTCGCCAAACGGTTTTGGGAGAAATAATTGTGAGCGACTTTGAAACCTTAACGTACGAAATGCGCGGCAAAGTCGCCTTCATCCGATACAATCAACCCGATGTCCTAAACGCGCAAAACCGCACGATGGCGCGCGAAACCGTTGAGGCCCTAAAGCGCGCGCGCAACGAAGCGCGGGCGATTGTATTGGGCAGCCATGGCCGCGCCTTTTCCAGCGGGGCGAACCTTGCCGATGGTGGTTTGCGTCCCGACGACCCGCTGCGCGACGCGGGGCAGGGGTTGGAGGACAGCTTTAATCCTATGCTGCGGATTATCCGTGATCTGGATATCCCCTTCATCACGGCGGTTCGTGGCCCTGCGGTCGGTGTCGCGGCGGGCATCGCAATGATGGGGGACCTTATCGTAGCGGGCAAAAGCGCCTATTTCTTGCAAAGCTTCTGCAATATCGGCCTCGCTTCTGATGGCGGTGCTGCGTATCTGATGGCGCGCGCCATTGGCCGCGTGCGCACCATGGAACTGATGCTCTTGGGCGAACGCTATCCGGCGGAGCGTGCCTTTGCCGATGGATTGATTACCCGCCTGGTCGAGGATGACGCGGTTGATGATACCGCGCTCGCGCTGGCGGAGAAACTTGCCAATGGACCGATGTCGCTGAAATATATTCGCAAGCAGGCGTGGGCTGCGTTGGACCATGACTTCTCCGAATATCTGGACATAGAACGCGAATTTCAGCGCACGGCTAGCCGAAGTGACGATTTTGTCGAAGGGGTAATGAGCTTTCTACAAAAGCGCCCTCCGGAATTTAAGGGGCGGTAAGCACAGCCCCAATCCGCGCATAAAGCCAAGAACGCGCGGCAGCATCGGCGAAGCTGTGGGAAGCGGTTGGGCAGCTGTGTGCCGTTGGCGACCTTCGCCCCAAAAACGCCATCTGTTCGTCAAAGAAAATCGCAGTGCGGTCGTCGCGCGCCAACAGCACTGTTGCACGATCACCCCAACCCTCGAGTGCGGCGTTCAAGGTGACAGCGGTTTTTGTGACCTCAGCACGCTGTGTGGCGGCAACTGCGTCCGCCGCGAATTTGGTCACATTTACGCGACCGCCAAAAATATCGCGTACCACACGCGACGGATCGGCCAAACGCTTACGATAATATCGAAGGGCCGATGAGCGGCTGTGACTGGGTGCGGCAGGGGCCATGCTTTGGTCGTCATCATCGGCTATTGTTGATTCGCCATCGTGATCAAACACCCACGGGTTAGCCAAAATGGCCTTATCCAATTTGGCCTTTTGTCCGTGCAGCGCCAACGTGCTTGCGCCATCGCAGTTGCCATAGGCGACGACATGACGAATGGAGGGACAAGCCGTACGGAAAGCGGATGCCGCCGCGAGCAGATCGGTTTCGGCTCCGCGCCAGCCTGTATTGACGCCTGCGCTATCCCCCACGCCGCGGCGGTCATAACGGAACACGGCAAAGCCCACGGCGGCAAAATGCGCCGCCATGGCCGCTTGGCTACCTTGTGGGCCGCTGCGCACTTCATTGCCGCCGGTGACGATGAGGAGGCCGGTTGGCCCAGCCTCCACTCCATCAGGCGGCAAGTCGAGCGTCGCCGCGCATGGGACGCCCGCGCATTCAAAGTAAAACGTGCGGCGGGTCATCCTGCCAACCATTCCGACCAATGTGTTGCAAACGTCTTCGCCAATTCCGCGCTCTCGCCGGGTTCATTGCGTAGCCAGAGCGCGGGGCCAATCGACTTTTCAATCACTATGTCGGTGCGTTCATGCGCCTCAGTTACTTCGGCCTTCGCCAAATCGCGCAACAATCCGGCAGAAAGCGTGTATCCGCCAATATTCAGCACACTGTTATCGCCATCGGGTTCATAGGTGGCGCGTGTTGAACGGACGCCAGCGGCCTTATCGCTGGCCAGTTGTGTACGCAGCAATTGGGTAACAAGGCGCTCTCCCGCCATGGGAACATAACGCCATCGCGGTAGAGCGGCATAAGGATCGCTGGCAAGCGTGTCTAACAGACACGCGGACCGAATGCTTACAACTCCCATAGCGGCAACCTGCGTCGCCGCGTTCTGCATTGCGCAATGCCAATCGGACAGGCGGCGTTGCGACAGGGGCGTTTGGCTTTCGTTTTGGCCCGGCAAATCGGGCAGGCAGGTTGAGATGTTGTACGATTCGTGGGCCACGCGCATCGCCATAACCAATGTGCGCCGCAAACGGTTCAATTCATCAAATAACGGAGGGACAATGAGCAGCCGTTGCACGCCGCGGCCTGCGCAAAGCATCTGTTCGCGGCCCAAACCGCTGTCGTAGGTATCGAAATATAGGCCCCCCGTCACGCGCCGACTTTGTTCGTCGCAAATACGAGCAGACTGCCGTACGAAGCAAACAATTCGCCATCGACTTCGTCATCGTCAATCGCGATATGCAGGCGGTCCTCCATCTCGGTAAGCAGGCCAGCAACCGCCATTGAGTCCAGTTCCGGCAATGCGCCGAACAATTCGGTATCGTCTGTGAAGCCCGACACCTGCTCTTCATTTAGGCCCAACACATCGCACAACAGCGAACGAAGTTGCGCATCAATGGCGCTTATGTTTCTTTCGGCCAACATGGTCCCCCAAGATGTTTGCGTATCCGACATCGGCCGGAAACTCCTTTAGGAGCGCCGTTAATCCGCCGTCGCTTGCCCTGCAAGCCCCTTAAGCCGTTGTTTTATCATCCACGGCCAATTCGCGGGCGCAAGCGGGCGCAGCATGGTCAAATGGTACCGTGGGCGCACAGCATCCATCCAATCGGGCTTGTATGCATCATCACCAGTGCCGAAATCGACGATCCGCACATGGTCGGTGTCGATAACCTCGCGCATCAACGCATGGGTCAGCAAAGTGCCGGGTGAATAGGGCAGACTGTCCTTCGTATGCGCCAATTTGTGGATCAACGCGACGCCATTTTCGCTCGTCCAAAATTGCGCGGCGACGGGTATCTCATTCAAATAGGCAATCCCCATGCGCAGGCAACCTGCTGCGCCTTCCTGCTGCGCCAATTGCCGCAGAAATGCGGGGTTGCCTTCGACGGGTTTCCAGCTTTGCGCGTAAACCGTCTCATAATCGCCCCAAATCTTGGCATTAAATCGGCGTTCGATGTGAAGCCGAACGGCCCCCTTTTTCGCTTTTCGCCGCACTGTGTTGCGCAATTGGCTGGGGCGGGTGGCCCAATAGGCTTCGAAGCTGCGACCCTGTACATTCAGGATGTGGTTGACGTCGCATTGGTAACGCTGACACACCCAACCGCTGCGCACAAATGCCGATTGCAGCAAAGTCGCGCTTTTGTCTTCATCCGGAACCTGATGCAGGTCAATGCGCCGCGCGTGCTTGGCTGCTTCCGCTGCCACCGACAGCAATAGGTCTATTTTTGACGCTTCGCCATGCGCGCCCGCAAAAATGGGGCCAAATTGGAAATTGTAAAAATGCGAAAGCCCCATAAACTGACCATGCTGGGTCCGCATCAGCGGCAACCAGCATTCGGCGCCCTGCCATCGCGATCGCAGCAAAAGGGGCTGATGTTCCGAAAGGGCGTGGGCATATAAGGGCTCAAGCCAATCCAGTCGGTTAAACAAAGATGCCTGCCGATCACGCGACAAAGCGTCGCCCATAGCGGCTCTCGCGCTATCGAAGTTATCGTGATATTCACTAATCGGCGGCATAGTCTCCGCTTGAACCATGGCCATCAGCCCCCCACGAGGTTTCCAGTTTTCCGATGACGGCTTTGCCTGCATTTCCGATTGACCATATTGTGTTGCGCGGCAGCAGCGAAGCACCGGCTCTGCGTCTGCGTGATCGCGTTTTATCTTACAAACAGTTAAATTCTTGTGTTGGCACACTGGCGCATTTTCTGCGGTCGCAAGGGGCATTGGCGGGGGACCGCGTGGCGAGTTGGGCGGGAAAGGGGCTTTTGACGGTGTGTATGCCCATGGCGGCGGCGCGGGCGGGGCTGATCCATGTGCCGATCAATCCCCAATTGAAGGGCGCGCAGGCAGCATATATCCTCTCTGACAGCGGCGCGCGGCTGTGTCTGGCCAACGCCGCGCGCATAAGCGCGCTAGACGGGCATGATGTTCCTGCTGTCTGTACATTGCTTGAAGAAGCCGAGGCTTTGGTTGCCATGGAAGCGGATGCGGAGGAAACGCCGCCATCGGATAGCAACACTGACCTCAACGCTTTGGCGGCATTGCTTTACACCTCCGGTTCAACCGGGCGGCCAAAAGGCGTCATGTTGAGCCACGCCAATCTGTCGCTCGGTGCAATTAGCGTTGCGCACTATTTGGGCATGGCGGCGGATGACCGCACGCTGGCCGTTCTGCCTTTGTCGTTTGATTATGGGCAGAACCAAATGTTCTCAACCTGGGTGGCGGGTGGCACGGTTATCCCGCTCGATTACCTAACCCCGCGCGATGTCGTAAAGGCGTGCGCACGGGAGGGGATAACCACCTTGGCCGCGGTTCCGCCTTTGTGGGTCCAATTGGCGGAGCTTGAATGGCCGGAGGAATCATCCGCCCCGCTACGCCGTTTAACCAATAGCGGTGGCGCACTAACCGAGCCACTTGTGCGGCGGCTACGTGCGCAGTTTCCAAAGGCTGATCTCTATCCGATGTACGGCCTAACTGAGGCGTTCCGCTCCACCTATTTGCCGCCAACGCTGGTCGATAGCCATCCGACCAGCATGGGCCGCGCTATCCCATATGCCGAGATTTTGGTGGTTGGCGCGGACGGGCAGGAGTGCGCGGCAGATGAACCGGGGGAACTCGTCCATTGCGGGCCGTTGGTTGCGCAGGGCTATTGGCGCGACCCGGTGCGGACTGCTGAACGATTCAAGCCTGCGCCCGTTCATAGCAATATGGGCGGCATCGCGGTGTGGTCAGGCGATACAGTGCGCCGCGATGCTGAGGGCTTGCTCTATTTTGTCGGCCGCGATGACGCGATGATTAAGGTGTCGGGCAATCGCATTTCACCCACGGAAATTGAGGATGCGGCACTTGCTAGCGGCGGGGTCGCGGAGGCATTGGCCATCGGGCAAAAGAACCCCCGCACTGACGCAGAAATCTGGCTGTTGCTGCGCGCGGCGTCGGGGCATATGCCCGATAGCGCGGCGGTGGTGGCGCATTTCAAGGGGCAATTGCCGAGCTTTATGCAGCCTGCGCACATCATCTGGCTGGACAGTTTTCCCAAAAACCCCAATGGCAAGATCGATCGCGCGGCGCTGGTTGAGCAAATTGCAAACGGGGAATTGCAACCATGAAACCAATGGGACCAATCCCTACCGCTTTTAAGCATTCTGATGGCCATTTGCTCATCGACGGTCGCCGCGCGGAAGATTTGGCCGCGCAAACGCCGTGCTTCGTTTACAGTAAGGCCATGCTGGATGCGCAATTCGCCGACCTACGCGCCGCAATGCCTAGGCGACTTTCGATCCATTACGCGATGAAGGCGAATCCGTTCGGTCCCCTTATTGCGCATATGAATGGGCTGGTCGATGGCTTCGATATTGCATCGGGTGGCGAGTTGGCGTTGGCCATGGCGGCGGGTGTTGATCCTAAACAGATCAGCTTTGCGGGGCCAGGCAAGCGCGATGCCGAATTGTGGTCGGCAATTGGCCATGGCGTTACGCTAAATGCTGAATCGGAAGGAGAAGTCGCCCGCGGGCTGGCCATTGCAGCCGATTTAGGAAAGCAGGCGCGCATTGCGATTCGAGTAAACCCCAGCTTCGACCTTAAAGGGTCCGGCATGAAAATGGGCGGCGGGGCGAAGCAATTCGGCGTCGATGCGGAACGCGTTCCCGCGCTTGCGCGTGCTATTATTGACGCTGGAGCGGAATGGCGCGGGTTCCATATTTATGCAGGAAGCCAAGCGCTTAAGGCCGATGCGATTATTGAATCGCAATCCCAATCGCTTGCGTTATCGGCTGAACTTGCCCGGGCAATTGGTGCCAATCCGGCGCGGATCAATTTGGGCGGGGGTTTTGGCATTCCCTATTTCCCCAGCGATGAACCGCTGAATATTCAGGCGATTGGTGCCGCGCTTTCGCAGGCGTTCGACACCTTGCCGCGCGAACTCGCCGATACCCATTTCTGCATTGAGCTTGGTCGCTATCTGGTGGGAGAGGCGGGCGTATATCTGACCCGCGTCATCGACCGCAAAATTAGCCACGGCGAGGTTTTTCTAATCACCGATGGCGGCCTGCATCATCAACTCGCCGCAAGCGGCAATTTCGGCACGGTTGTCCGCCGGAATTATCCGATCGCCATTGCCAACCGCATGGGCGCTGCCGAGGAGGTGCAAACGGTTGTCGGATGCCTTTGCACTCCGCTGGACTTGCTGGGCAATCAGGTGTCGCTGCCCTCGGCGCAGCGGGGCGATTTGGTCGCGATATTCTGCGCCGGAGCCTATGGCGCAAGCGCCAGCCCTGCCGCGTTTTTGGGGCAGGGCCCCGCCGCCGAATTGCTTGTTTAGAAAGGCTTAGGACGCTGCCCCGTTTCGGGACGGGCCGAAATGGAGGCAGAATCCGGCAACAATCCTAACGGTATGTTCACCCTTTTTCGGCATAGCGCATTGTGAAGATGCGTAAAAAGCGCCGGTGCGGGTGGCCTAAAAATCCCTAACGGTCTGCTTGTACTGCATAAATTGCAATGAGGTAGCGTTATGTTGAAGCCACAAAATTGGACCAAATTCGCGCCATTGCCTATCTTGGCAGCGGTTCTGGCATCGTGCAGCGGCGGCGCAAATGTGCCCGATGCCCCGTCCAGCTATGGTGTGCAGCCCGCGCAGGGCGCTGTTCCCGAGGACTATATCATCGGGCCGGGCGACTCGCTCACGATCTTTGTGTGGCGCAATCCGGAACTTGGCGCGTCGGTTACCGTGCGCCCCGATGGCCGCATTACCACGCCGCTGATTACCGACATGCCTGCCGCAGGTAAGACGACAACCATGTTGGCGCAGGATGTGCGCCTGCAATTGTCGAAATATATCAACGACCCAATCGTAAATGTGATCGTTAGCGGCATTGTCGGCAATTATCAGCAACAGGTGCAGATTATTGGCGCAACCGAAAAGCCGGCTGCGCTGAGCTATCGGGCCAATATGACATTGCTTGATGCCTTGATTGCGGTGGGTGGATTGTCGGAGTTTGCCGCCGGCAATCGCGCGCGCTTGTCACGGATTGACCGCGCGACGGGACAACGCCGTGAATACCGTCTGCGCATCGACGATCTGCTACAAAAAGGTGATATGCGCGCCAATGTCCTGCTGCAACCGGGCGATGTCATCACCATTCCGCGGAGCGCATTTTAATGCACTTTTGCGCGTCGGCAACACTTTACCTCGCTGTCAGGGACTAACATGAACGGCCTATACGACGAAATCCGATTGGCATTGTATAGCGTCTGGAACCGCCGCTGGTTGGTTCTGGGCGTGGCGTGGGCCATTTGCCTTGCCGGTTGGTTGGTTCTGACTCTGATCCCCAACAGTTATGAATCAAAAGCCCGCATTTTCGTGCAGTCGGAAGAATTGTTGTCAACCGAACTCAGCAGCGGTGCGGGTGCGAAACGGAACGACATAGACCGGTTGGAAAAGACGCTGACCAGCACCATCAATCTGGAGAAGGTCGTGCGGCAAACGGGCCTTGCCGGTTTGGTCAAAACCGACCGTGACATGGCGGTTATGGTCGAAATGCTGCGCAAATCCATCAAGGTTTCGGCCGAGCGCGATAATCTTTTCGCTGTGACGGCAGAACTTACCAGCAGTTCCATGAGCGACAAACAGGCCGCCGCGCTCTCGCGTGATGTCGTGCAAAAATTGATCGATTTGTTTCAAGAGGACAACATCGCCACCGATCGCGCCGGAACCAGCAACACGTTGCGTTTCCTTGATTCGCAAATCGAAGCAAAGCAAAAGGCCATGGCCGAGGCGGAGCAAGCGCGCATCGCGTTTGAAACGCAAAACCTGGGCATCCTGCCGGGCGCGCAATCTGCCAGCAATCGCAGCACAACGGCGCGCGCCGAGTTGGGGCAAGTCGAATCGCAGTTGATTCAGGCGCAAAGCTCGCTTGCCGCGTTGAACGGACAAATCGCTGGGACACCGGCGACCCTGACCACGGTTGTTCCCGGAAACCCCGGCATGTCCGCACCCAGCGCGGCACAGGCGCAGCTGAATCAGGCGCGCGGTGAATTGGCGGGTTTGCGTGGTCGCGGGCTAACCGACAGCCACCCCGACGTCATCGCACAAAAACGGCAAGTGGCCTATTTGCAGCAGCAAGCGGCAAGCACGCCATCAGGCAGCACCGGCGGCAGCGGTGATCGGAGTTTCCAAACGCCAAACCCCGCTTACAGTTCGCTAATTTCCATGCGCTCCGAACGGCAGGCGCAAGTCGCAGCCTTGCAGGCGCGCAAAAGTTCACTTGATGCCGAAATGGCAAGCCTGACGGGCAAATTGGCGGCGGAACCCGGCGTTTCGGCAGAATATGAGAAGCTCAATCGCGACTATGCCGTTCAAAAGGAACAATATGACAAATTGCTCACGGAGCGGGAACGGGTGCGGTTGCGCGGCGATATTTCTAGCGAGACTGACGCCGTGCAGTTCCGTGTGATCGATCCGCCGTCCAGCCCGTTGGCCCCATCCGCGCCCAACCGGCCGTTGTTGATTTTTGGCGTGCTGCTTGCAGCTTTAGCTGCTGGTGTCGGCGTCGCATTGGCGCTGGGGCAGATGCAATCGACTTACGCCAGCCCGATGAAGCTGGAGCGCGCAACGGGCCTGCCGGTGTTGGGCTCAATCTCGCAAATGCTGACGCCAAAAGAGGCGGTCGAGCGCAAACGATGGCTGAAATATTATTATGGCGCAGCAGTGTCCTTGGTCGGGGTCTTTGCGTTGCTGATGGTCATTGAATTCGCCCAGCGCGGCGCGTTGATCTGATCGGGAGTTGCAACCATGACAAAACATACGCCCATTCAAAAACCCGGTTCCTTGCTGGAACGCGCCGCCGAAATGTACGGATTTGGCCGCGACTTGCGCGAGACGCCGAACTTGCAAATGGGGCAGGGCGCTGTTGGCGGCGCGCCTTATGGCCATACGCCGCACAATGCCGCTTATGAGCAAGGCCTACGCGATTCCGTACGCGATGTGCGAGAACCGCGTGGCCCCGTGCTGCCGATTGACCGCGATATGCTGCGCCGCAGCAATCATATCGTCCCCGAAGATCCCGTGAACGGATTGGCCGAAGAGTTCCGTATTGTGAAACGCCAACTGCTGCTCGCCGCGCGTGGGGGCAAAGGCTATGAACCGGTTCAACATGGTGAACGGATTTTGGTCTGCTCCGCCAATCCGAATGAGGGCAAGACGTTCTGCGCGACCAATTTGGCGCTGTCGATTGCCAGTGAAAAGGATAACCGCGTTCTGTTAATCGACGCCGATTTTGCCAAGGCCGATATCCCCGACGTGCTGGGCCTGCCGCAATCGGCGGGATTTATGGATGCCCTGGCCGATAGTGCGATCGAGATTGAGGATTTGATCCTTGATACCGATGTTGATGGCCTTTCGGTCCTGCCCGCGGGCAGCATCAACCGCGATGATACCGAACTCTTGGCCTCGGCCCGAACTGAGCGGTTGCTCGATAAATTGACGCGCAGCGATCCGGCGCGGATTATCATTTTTGACTCGCCGCCTGCCTTGGCCGCGTCGCCTGCATCGGTGCTTGCGCTAAATGTTGGGCAAGTGGTCATGGTGGTGCGCGCCGACAAAACCAACGACACCGAACTCACCGATGCCCTGCGCCTGTTGTCAGGATGTGAGCATATTCAATTGTTACTCAATGCCACACGATTTGCGCCAACCGGACGGCGCTTTGGCAGCTATTACGGACAAGGAGCACGATCATGAGCCTCACGAAAAAGGGCCAACTGGCATTTTGCACCGCATTGATGACCAGCGTTACGTTGCTGGCCGCGCCGGCGCAGGCACAATCGCAATCGTCGCGACAATCGCAATCGCAACCAACGCCTTCGCAGGGGCAATCAGGTCCCTCGCGGCAGGATGAACGCCCGCGCCTCGAAATCACACCCTTCGTCGAAATCGACCAGACAGTGTTGGCTGATTTGAGCGGCGGTGAGACAGAGGTATTTACGTATTCATCGGTTGCCGCTGGCCTCGACGCATCGATCTACAACCGGCGGTTTCGCGGGCAGTTGTCGGCGCGGGTGGAGCAGCAGTTTTCTTGGCAAGACGGTGAGAATGATCAGACGTACATCTCTGCTCTCGCCAATGCCAATGCGATCATCACCCCTGGCTTGAACTGGGAAGTGGGCGGCATCGCGTCGCGAACCCGCGTCGATGCGCGCGGCGCGGTTCCGAACAATTTCGTCGGCATCACCGAAAATGTTAGCCGCGTCTATTCGGCCTATACCGGGCCAACATTGGCAACCAATGTGGGCGAAATGAATGTCGCGGCGGGCTATCGCTATGGCTACACACGGGTCGAATCAGCAGATGGCGGCACGGCAACGCCGGGGCTTTCGCCTATCGATGTATTCGATGACAGCATGACCCATTCGGCCAGCCTGTCGTTGGGAATGCAACCTGGCTCCTTGCCGGTAGGTTGGGCCGTCGGCGTTGGCTATAACCGCGAAGATGCGTCGCAACTGGATCAACGTTATGAGGATCTATATGGTCGTGTTGATCTAACCTTGCCGCTTACCGGATCGCTGGCGCTTGTCGGCGGCGTCGGATATGAGAAGGTTACGGTATCGGAGCGTGACGCCGTGCGCGATGGCGCAGGAATACCGATCTACGACGCCAACGGCCGCTTGATCACTGACACAAATTCACCACGATTGACGAGCTTTGAAACCGATGGCTTGATTTTTGATGCGGGCGTCTTGTGGCGTCCAAGCCGACGGACATCGGTTGAGGCGCGCGTCGGTCGTCGCTACGACAGCACGACATTTTATGGCAGCGCGTCCTATGCGCCCAATAACCGAACCTCGATTGGCGTATCGGTCTATGACCAGCTGAGCGGCTTTGGCAGCCAACTTAACAACGCCATCGCGAACTTGGGAACCAATTTTAGCAACACGCGCAATCCCCTAAGCGGAGAATTGACCGGCTGTGCGATTGGCGGCTCGAACGCTTTGTGCTTCAATCCGGCGCTCCAAAGTGCAAATTCGGCCATATTCCGGGCGCGCGGTGTCACCGCGTCAATGGGCACGCGCATCGGCGGATGGAACACGGGCTTCGCTTTTGGTTATGAAAACCGCGCATACCAAGTATCTGCGATCGGTGGGCAATCGCAATTGGCGGGGCAAACCGACGAAACCTACTTCGCCTCGTTAAGCGCATCGCGCAATGTCGGACAGTCGGGCAGTTTTGGCACAAGCGTTTATGCCAATTATTACCTGCCGGCGTTGACCACAGACGGCACAATCGGCGTGGGCGCGAATGCAAGCTATGGGCAAGAGTTGATCCGCAACCTATCGCTCAATGTCGCGGCGGGTCTTGATACCTATAAACGAGAGAATTTCGATACGCAAATCACTGCATCGGGCCTAATCGGCCTCCGCTACGGATTTTGATCATTACCTTGAGTCAGGGGCTTATTTGCCATGTTTGAACATTTTTATGGGTTAACGGCCAATCCGTTTCAATTGACGCCCGACCCGCGTTTCTATTTCGAAAGCCTGACCCATCGCAAGGCGTTGTCTTACCTCGGCTATGGCCTTGCGCAGGGTGAGGGCTTTATTGTCATCACGGGCGAAATCGGTGCGGGTAAGACCACGCTTGTCGGGCATTTGATGGCGACAGTGGATAAGGCACGGCTGACGGCGGCGAATATCGTCACCAGCGCGCTCGACGGCGTCGACATGATTGGCATGGCGGCCGAATCGTTTGGCATCGATACGCGCGGCATGGATAAGCCCGCGACTTTGCGCGCAATCGAAATGCTGCTCCATGCCGAGGCACGGGCCGGACGGCGGTGTCTGCTTGTGGTGGATGAGGCGCAAAACCTAACGATTGAGGCATTGGAGGAGCTGCGTATGCTCTCCAACTTCCAATTGGGTTCGTCGTCGCTACTCCAAATCTTCTTGCTTGGTCAGCCCGAATTTCGTGCGCGGATCAATACTGAACCGCGCCTTGAGCAATTGCGCCAACGGGTTATCGCCAGCCATCACCTTGACGCCATGGATGTCGAGGAGGTTGAGCCCTATATCGTGCATCGCTTGTCGAAGGTCGGCTGGAGCGGCCGCCCGGACATTACGCCCGGTGCCATTCGTCAACTTTACGCCGAGACGGGCGGAGTACCGCGCCGCTTGAATGTCCTCTTGTCGCGGCTGTTCCTGATGGGCGCAGTGGAGCAGACCGATATGCTCGACGAGATGCTGTTGGCCCGCGTGTTGGCAGATCAGCGCGGCGATTTTGCTGCGGCAACGCCCGAGCCCGCATTAGAATCCTTGCAAGCCGGGTCGGTACAAGCCGGGTCTGGGCAATCCGGGGCGGGGCAATTTTCCCCGGCTCAAGCAATGCCAACATTGGCGCCAGTGACAGTTCCCGTTTCGGCACCTGCCCCGATTGATCAGGCGCAAACCCTGCAATCGGTGGCTCCCGCACCCATGCCGGTTGCGGTTCCGGAATCGCACGCGATGCCCGCGCAACCGATCGCATCACCGGCAACGCCGATGGACGAGGCGCAAAATCTAGCGGACCTCGCCGAAGCCAAGGCACGTATCACCGCGTTGGAAGCCCGCGTGGCAGCGCAGGACGCATCGCTGCGGCGCATTTTGACCATGCTGATTAATTGGGCAGAAGATGATAGTGATAACAACGCCTTAACTGCCCGCGCTGCCTAATCAAAATTGGACCTGGGATGGGGTTCAAATCGCTTGCCTGTTCGGACAAAGGAAAAAATCGTGCGCCCCGACACCGCCCCGATCAATGCTATGTCAGTCGACATCGAAGACTGGTTTCAGGTCGGTGCGTTTGAAAACACGATTGCGCCTGCCGATTGGGACAGTCTGGAATGCCGAGTGGAGAGCAACACCGATGCTGTGCTTGCGCTTTATGCCGAAGCAGGCGTTAGCGCGACCTTCTTTACATTGGGTTGGGTGGCGGAACGGTATCCTGCGTTGATGCGGCGAATTGTCGATGCGGGGCATGAACTTGCAAGCCACGGTTACGGCCACGACCGCGTGTTCACTATGGACCGTGCACGCTTTGCCGCCGATTTGGAACGAACCCGAAAATTGCTAGAGGATGCCAGTGGTACACGTGTCATCGGTTATCGCGCGCCCAGCTTTTCTATCGATAAACGTACACCTTGGGCACACGAAGTGCTGGCCGAGCAAGGCTATCGCTATAGCAGCAGCGTCGCGCCAATTGCGCATGACCATTATGGCTGGCCCGAAAGCCCACGTTTTGCTTGGAACCCTGTGAAGGGCAGCGATCTGGTTGAATTTCCTGTGACCACCGCACTGGTTGGCGGGCGGCGGATGGCGGCAGGCGGCGGCGGGTTTTTCCGGCTGCTGCCCTACGCGCTCAGCAAATGGGCCATTTCCCAAGTGAACAGTCAGGGGCAAAGCGCGCTGTTTTACTTCCACCCTTGGGAAATCGACCCCGATCAGCCGCGCGTCGCCAACGCGCCGCTGAAGTCGAAAATACGGCATTACACAAACCTGTCGGGCATGGCTGGCAAGTTGCGCCAAGTGATGACGGATTTTGAGTGGGGCCGCATGGATGCCTTATTGGAACGGCATTTGGCTGCCCGCGCATTGGACTTTGCGGCATGAAGATGGACGCGGAGCTTCATTCCTTGGCCGTTGAAACCGCCGATATGTTCAACAAGGCACAGGCAGCGGCGGTCGACGCCTATGTCATGGCACATCCTGACGGGCAGGTGTTTCACCGCCCGCAATGGCTGCGCGCCGTCGCAAAAGGAACAAGGCAAGTCGCCGTTGTATTGGTGGCGCGCGACGCTTTGGGGCATATCGCAGGCGTATTGCCGATGACCGATATGCATCATATTCTGTTCGGGCGCGCTTTGGTCAGCAGCGGCTTTGGCGTCGGCGGCGGCATTCTGGCGGATCGCGGTTCGGTTGCCGAAAGGCTTGCGGATGCGGCGAAAAATTGGGCGGCGCGCAATGGCGTCGGTTCAATCGAATTGCGCGGCGGGGCGGAACATCTGCCACCCGATTGGCACCGTATCGAGGGCGCGCATTGCAACTTTGCCTGGGATTTGGCCACCGATGATGAAGCGCAATTGCTCGCGATTAAGCGCAAGCAACGCGCCGAAGTGCGCAAGGGACTGGACAATGGCCTGACCATCGAAGCCGGCAATTGCGATGCGCTGGCCAAAGACCATTATGCCCTATATGCGCTATCGGTGCGCAACCTTGGTACACCTGTTTTCCCCAAAAGCCTGTTTGATGCGATGCGCGCCGAATTTGCCGAGGACGCCGAAATCCTGATCGTTCGTGCGCCCGATGGTATGGCGCTGGCGGCGGTGCTTAGCCTGTATCACAAAGGCGTCGTGATGCCGTATTGGGGTGGCGGCGGCGACGCGGCGCGGCATTTTCGCGCCAATGAAGTCATGTATTATAAGCTCATGTGTCACGCGCGCGCACGCGGATACCACCGCTTTGACTTTGGCCGGTCGAAGGTCGGCGCGGGCAGTTATAATTTCAAGAAAAACTTCGGCATGGAACCGACGCCGCTCACCTATGCCGAATGGAGCGCCGATGGCGGCGCGCGCGATATTGATCCGACGAGCGGAAAGTTCGCGGCAATGATCGACCTTTGGAAACGCCTGCCATTGCCGGTTGCCAACATTATTGGCCCCTGGCTCGCGCGTGGATTGGGTTAGGCGATGGGCGAGATTCTCTTCCTTTGCCACCGCATCCCGTGGCCGCCCGATCGGGGTGACAAAATTCGGTCGCACTGGATGTTGCGGCGACTGGCGGAAATCGCGCCGGTGCATATCGGCAGCTTTGCCGAGGATGACCGTGATGCCGGGTTCGCTGCGGACTTGGCCGCCCTATCCAAAAGCCACCATGTCGCCATGCGCACCAAGCCGAATTGGCGCGCGGGGATTGAGGCGCTGGCACGCCTAGTGCCGGTCTCGGTCGCGGCGTTTTATGACGCCCGTTTGGCGGCATGGGTGCAACACACCTTGGCCACGCACCCGATTGACCGCATTGTGATCTTCTCCGGTCAAATGGCGCAGTATATTCCTGCCGACTTTGCGGGCCGCGTCATTATGGACTTTGTCGATGTCGATAGCGCGAAGTTTGAGAGCTATTCGGCGGCGGGCAATCCGATCATGCGTTGGGTCAACGCGCGCGAAGGCAAAATGCTTGCCGCGATGGAGCGCGATGTTGCGTCCCGCGCCGATAAGAACTTTTTCGTCAGCGAGGCCGAAGCGGCGCTGTTCAGGGCGCGGTCTGGCCTGTCGGGCGAGAGAGTCGCGGCACTGTCCAATGGCATAGATTGCATATTCTACAATCCCGAAGCGGATTTTGTTCGGCTTCCCGCATCGCACGCGCCATTGATCGTGTTTACCGGCCAAATGGATTATCGGCCCAACGTCGAGGCGGTTGACAGTTTCGCGCGCGACGTCCTCCCCATGATCGGGCAAAGCCATAGGGATGCCCAATTCCTTATTGTCGGGCGGCAACCGACGGCAGGCGTGACGGCGCTTGGCGAATTGCCCGGCGTTACCGTCACCGGCGCGGTTGATGATGTCCGCAGCTATCTCGCCGCAGCCGATTTGGTGGTTGCGCCGCTTCGCATAGCGCGCGGTATCCAGAACAAGGTTCTGGAAGCGATGGCGATGGCACGGCCAGTGCTGGCATCCGCAATGGCCGCGGAAGGCATAGACGCAATCGATGGCACGCATTTTGTCATTGCCCCCACCGCCGCCGATGAAGCGCGGATGGCGATAGACCTGCTTTCGGACGCCTCCCGCCGGGCGACAATCGGGCGCGCCGCGCGTGCGCATGTCATGGCGCAATATGGCTGGACAGCCGCGCTTAATCCGCTGGAAACGATATTGATCGGAGATGGCGCGAAAATTGCGTATGCCACAAGGGAAAAAGCCGCATGAGTTTCGGGCTAACCCAATTGCGTCCGCGTTTTGCATTGGCGAGGGCGAACCAGAATGACTGGGATAATGCCGGATTGTGGGTGGGTTTGGGCTGGGCATTCCTTCTTGCCCTGTTTTGGCAAGACACTGTTGATCTGGCCGATGTCTATTGGAACAGCAGCGTTTATGAGCATTGCATACTTGTCGCGCCCGTGATTGCTTGGATGGTATGGCAGCGTTGGCCGGAGCTACAAAAAATTGCGCCGGTAGGCTGGGCCGGTGGCTTGGCATGGATGGCCGCCGGTGTCGTCGCGTGGGTCGCCGGGTTTAGCATGGAGATTTCGGCAGGACGGCATCTGGGGCTGGTCATACTGCTGCAAGGGATGGCAATGGCGGTCATTGGCCCCAATGCTTCGCGCGCGCTAACATTTCCGTTCTTTTATTCGTTTTTCCTCGTTCCGTTGGGTGATCAGCTTGTTGCCCCGTTGCAGATGCTGACGGCAGATATGTCGATGGTATTGTTGGACTGGTCCGGCATTCCGGCTACTTTGTCTGGCATTTTCATCACCACGCCTACAGGCTATTTCCGGGTGGCGGAGGCGTGTGCAGGCGTCAACTTTCTGATCGCGACGATCGCGCTTGGTACGATGGTGGCGCATGTGTGTTTTACCAGCTGGCCGCGGCGGGCCATATTCATGATGGCCTGTGTCGTCGTCCCGATCCTTGCCAACGGCGTGCGCGCGTGGGGCACAATGTATATCGCGCATTATCAGGGGATTGAGTTCGCTGCGGGCTTCGATCATGTGTTTTATGGTTGGTTCTTTTTTGCCTTCGTTTTGGCATTGATCTTGGGTGGCGCGTGGCGCTGGTTCGATCGGCATCCGCATGATCAGTTTATTCGCGCAGCCGATTTTGCGCGGCCGAACCGCTTTGCTATGCCGATGATGTTTGCCGTGATTGGGGGGTTATTGCTGTCCGCACCGGCCGCTTTGCTGGCAACGCAGGCGTCCGATGGTGCCAATTTGCCGGCGCGCATATACTTGCCGGAGGTTGCCGGCTGGCAGGTCGAAAACACCGCGCCGATACGCCCCTATTGGCCGCATTTCCCGGGCGCCAGCCACACCGTGCTAGCGCGCTATAGCACAGCTGATGGTGCAATTGTCGACCTGTTTGTGGCGGTCTATGATCGGCAAGCGCCGGGCCGAGAGCTTTTGGCGGTCGATGCTGGCGCGGCGGACCCATCAAACAATTGGGTGTGGAGCGCCAATACACCGCGCTATACCGCCGCCGACGCGTCGCCTATCGGACAGCAGGTCAGCGCCCCTGGCCCAATCCGCCGCGAAGTGGCCACTGCCTTTCGCCTGCGCGGCACAACGACAGCGGACAGCGCCACCGTCAAATGGCTGTCACTGCAAAATCGGTTGCTGGGCGGTGACCAGCGGGTATCGGCGATTTTGGTGTCGGCGGAAATACGCGAGGGCCGCGACGCGCGCGCCGATGTGCAGGCGTTCTTGCACGCGCTGGGTCCAATTGGACCGATGGTTGACCGGGTTTCCGGCCTTACCGCGGTGCAGCCATAATGTGCGGCATTGCTGGCCTGATTGCGGCTGACGGTCGGGCGCAAATGGATACCGCAAAGGTGCAGGCAATGCTCGACCCCATGCGGCACCGCGGCCCTGACGGCGATGGACTATGGAGCACAAACGGAGCGGCTTTTGGACATTTGCGGTTGTCGATTATCGACCTAGCGGGTGGACGACAACCGATGCAGAGCGCTGATGGGTGGCTGACCATCACCTTTAACGGTGAAATATACAATTTCATCGATTTGCGCCGCGAACTTGTTGGCAAGGGTCATGTGTTCCAAACGCACAGCGATACGGAGGTTATCCTTGCCGCATGGCGTGAATGGGGCGAAAGAGCGGTGGACCGGCTAAACGGTATGTTCGCCTTCGCCATTCACGATGCCCGTGATCGCAGTGTGACATTGGTGCGCGACCGACTGGGCGTAAAGCCGCTCTATCATGCGCGTTTGCCCGATGGGACGGTTGCCTTTGCCAGTGAGTTGAAAGGTTTGCTAACGCTGCCGGAGCTTCGGCGTGTGCCCGACATGCTGGCGTTGGAGGATTATATGGCCTTTGGCTACGTTCCCGACCACCGGTGCATTGTGCAAGGCGTTGAGAAACTTGCCGCGGGGCACATGCTACGGATTGCACCGGGGCAAATGGGCACACAAACGCAATATTGGGACATTGATTTCTCCCGCCGCCATGCAGGCAGCGCGGAGGACATGATCGATGGCCTGCGCGATCATTTGGCGCGCGCGGTGCAAAGCCGGATGATCGCCGATGTAAGCCTAGGTGCGTTTCTATCGGGCGGTGTCGATAGCTCCAGCGTGGTGGCGCTGATGGCTGAAATCAGCGATGCGCCGGTGAAAAGCTGCTCCATTGGGTTTGATCAAGCCAACCTCGATGAGACCGCATATGCCGAACGAATAGCACGCCAATTCGGGTGCGATCACCGCACGCGGCGGGTTGGTAGTGCCGATTTTGCGCTGATCGACACCTTGGTGCATCATTTTGATGAACCGTTCGCTGATGCCAGCGCTTTGCCGACCTATCGCGTGAGCGAGCTGGCCCGCGAAACGGTCACCGTTGCGCTTTCTGGCGATGGGATGGATGAGGCATTGGCGGGATATCGCCGCCATGTTTTCTTTCATGGAGAAGAGCAGGCACGGGCGCGGATTCCTGCGTTTTGGCGCGACAAAGTGTTGGGGCCAATTGGTCAAATCTACCCCAAGGCAGACTGGGCGCCGCAACCCTTGCGGGCAAAAACGACCTTGTTGGCCCTTGCGCAATCCGGGCCAGAGGCATACGCGCAAGCCGTGGGCGCAACGCCGCACGCATTGCGGCATACGCTGTACGGTTCCGTGATGGTGAGCGAAGCGCAGGGCTATCGCGCCGAGCAAATCTATTACGATACGATGGCCAATGCCCCCGCGCGCTCAGGCCTGGACGCGGCGCAATATGCCGATATGAAATTATGGCTGCCCGGAGATATCCTTACCAAAGTCGATCGCACCAGCATGGCGGTATCGCTGGAGGCCCGGGAGCCTTTGCTCGACCACGCGCTGCTGGAATATTGCGCGGCCTTGCCAGAGGACATGCGTGTGCGGGGCGGGCAGGGGAAATGGGCGATGAAAAAGGCGATGGAGCCGGATTTGCCGCACGACATTCTCTACCGCCCAAAAATGGGCTTCGTCACGCCGATTGCGCAGTGGATGCGCGGGCCTTTGGCGGATGAGGTGCGCGCCCTATCGCGGTCGGAGCAATTGATTGACAGCGGTTGGTTCAACGCCGAGGCGATCTCGAAAATGGCCGACGCGCATATCGGCGGGCGTTCGGACCATAGCCGAACACTGTGGCAATTGCTGATGCTCGACAAAAGCACAGCGCGGCTATTCGGATAAATCATATCCTTTCGGCGGCAAATCGGCGCGCGGATCGTATCGTGCGCTAACAAAATACAGCCCATCTGGCGGTGCGTTCTGGCCCAATGCCTGCCTGTCCTTCGCCGCCAAAGCAGCGGCCAAATCACCCTCGCTCCATTTCCCCGTCCCGACCAGCGCAAGGCACCCGACCATAGACCGCACCTGATGATGCAGGAAACTGAGCGCCTCCGCGCGGATGTCGATATATTCACCGGCGCGCGTGACATCCAACCTGTCGAGTGTTTTTAGCGGGCTTTTCGCCTGACATTGCACCGATCGAAAGGTGCTGAAATCATGTCGCCCGACGAGGATTTGCGCCGCATCATCCATGGCCTGGGCGTCCAGTTCGTGCGCCACACGCCACACCAGGCCATCCTCATAGGTCAATGGCGCACGGCGGTTGCGGATACGATAGACATAGGACCGCCCTGTGCACGAAAAGCGCGCGTGCCAATTTTCACCGACTTCTTCGCAGGCCAGAACAGCAACGGGATTCGGGCGGAGTTTGGCATTGATGCCCTCTTGCAAACGGAAAGCCGAAAGTTGTGTCTCCACATCAAAATGCGCGCGCATGGCGAGAGCATGGACACCCGCATCCGTGCGGCCAGCGCCGTTGACCGCGACGTCTTGACCCGTGATGCCATGGATTGCATCCTGCAAAGCCTGCTGCACCGACGGGCCATGCGCCTGACGTTGCCAGCCCATGAAGGGTCGGCCATCAAACTCAATGGTCAGAGCAAATCTGGTCACGAAAGCTGTGTCCCAGCAGGAATCGCGCGACCACGCAGCAGGTCGGCGGTCGCCATCGCGGGCTTGCCAGCGCGTTGGATGAGGGTGGGTCGGATGGCTCCCGTCGCACAGGCGATGGTGAGGCGATCATCCAACACCGCGCCAGCATCGCCAATACCATCCACCTTTTCCGCCGACAGCACCCGATAGCGTTCGCCCTCATATTCAAAAAATGCCCCGGGGGCGGGGTTGAACGCCAGCACCTGCCGCAACACCGCCTCAGCTGGTTGGGCAAAGTTCAACCGCGCCTCCGCCTTGTCGATTTTCGCGGCGTAGCTGACGCCTTCCTCCTGTTGCGGCACCGCCTCAAATTCGTCCAAGTCGTCCAGCACATCGGCCATCAACCTTGCGCCCATATAAGCGATTTCGGCGGTGGCATCACCCGCCGTCTTGCCCGCCAATTTGGTGTCGGCCATGGCCAGCATCGGGCCAGTGTCCAACGCTGTCTCCATCTGCATAATCGTGACGCCGCCGAATGTATCGCCCGCAAGGATACCGCGCTGTATCGGCGCCGCCCCGCGCCACCTTGGCAGCAATGAGCCGTGGACGTTCAAACAACCCCTCCGCGGCGCGTCCAATATCGCTTGCGGTAGGATGAGACCATAGGCCGCGACCACCGCAACATCGGCGTCGAACGCAGCAAATTCAGCCTGCGCCTCCTCGGTCCGTAACGACACGGGATGCAAAGTGGTCAGCCCCAGTTCCTCAGCCCGCGCCTGCACCGGCGATGGGGTGAGCAGCTTGCCTCGACCCGCGCGCCGCGGCGGTTGCGAGTAAACCGCGACTACATCATGCCCCGCCTGCACCAACGCGTTCAGCGTCGGCACCGCAAACTCCGGCGTTCCCATAAAGATGATGCGCATCGCGGCCCCTTCAAATCCGCGTCCCTACACAACGCAGGTGACAAACGGCTCCGCACCCCTTAATCGCCTCCCCATGGCATCGCAAGAAATTGAGGCATTGGTGCAGGCTTTGTCCCGCCTGCCGGGACTAGGACCGCGTTCGGCGCGGCGTGCGGTGCTGCACCTGATGAAGCGGCGGGAGGGGGCGATGTTGCCCTTGCTCCGCGCGTTGGAGGGTGTGGAGGCGCGATTGTCGGAGTGCTCGCAATGCGGCAATGTCGATACCAGCGACCCTTGCGCCATCTGCACCGACCCGCGCCGCGATGACCGCGCCTTGTGCGTGGTGGAGGAGGTCAGCGACCTTTGGGCGCTCGACAAAAGCCGATTGTTCCCCGGGCGCTACCATGTGCTGGGCGGGCATTTAAGCGCGCTGGACGGTGTGCGGCCAGAGGATTTGAACATCGCGTCCCTGTTGTCCCGCGTGGAGGCGGGCGGCATTGACGAGGTCGTCCTTGCCATGAACGCAACGCTAGAGGGGCAGACGACCGCGCATTACCTCGCCGAACGGTTGGAGGGCTTCCCCGTGCGGTTAACGCAGCTCGCGCATGGCCTGCCCGTGGGCGGGGAGTTGGATTATTTAGACGAAGGCACGCTGGCACAGGCGCTTAGGGCAAGGAGGCCGCTGGGGTAGGGGTTAGCGGGGGTCCTTACTTAACTTAACGCGATGGGAATATGTTCCTTCAGTCGGTCGACCATTCCGGTCTAGCACCGGTTCAAATCGAGCCTGCTTCATCAATCGGTCGCAGGCGGCTTTGTCAATTTCTGGAAATCCCGAGCTAGCACTAACTTCACACTTGGTGGGGCGCCCATTAGCACCCACAACCAATGTGAACCCCATCTCGGTTTCTACCGGACTGTATATTGGTGCCAGCCCTGGGTAGGGTTAAGAAGTCATAGATTTCGGGCGAGCAGGACGGCTTTTGTCGGACGATACAGGTGGCAATTGACCAATTGACTGCGATGGAGCGGTATTGCGTGGTTGTTCCCATCGCACGCGGTTGGAATAATAGCTTTCAATGGGATAGCCATAAGAATCCGTCGCGGGTTCAAATCTGGCGCGCTTCATGAGGTTAGGGCAGGTTGCAGCGTCTAAATCATAGTGACCAGAGCTGCTTGTAATTTCGCATTTTGTGGGGCGGCCATTCTTGCCAATTGTTAATGTGAATCCGACTACGCCTTCTGGGCATCCCCGGCAGCAATTTATTCTAGGATAAGCCGATTTCGGCACCCAATTGCCCGGATTGCCTTTCGGCCTCGCCGGACGGCTTTTTTCCGTGGGCGCTGGTGCTGTGTTGCTGCTTGTTTGTTGTGGAAAGGGATCGCTTTGTTCCGAAGGCACTTGGTTGGAATATTCGCTTTCAACAGAATAGCCATAAGCATCCGTCGCGGCGGTAAGGGGCAGGGTTAGCGTGACGACAGCAGTAAACGCCGCCGTTCTCAACCCAACTTTCCGCCTATTCGCCCGCATATCGCATCCTCCCGCTGCTCAACTGCTGCTTGATGCCAATATCATATCGCCATGGCCACGCGGGTCAAGCGGACAACAAAAAACCGGCGGAAAGGTCGCCCCCTCCGCCGGTCGTTTTATCTAGCAATGCGAACGCTTACGCGCCGGGCACATCCGCGACATCGATTTTCAGGCCAGGGCCCATCGATGAGGTCAACGCGACCTTACGCACATATTTGCCCTTCGCGCCAGTGGGGCGCGATTTGATGACGGCATCGACAAGCGCGTCGAAATTCGCGCGCAGGTCTGCTTGGCTAAAGCTTTTCTTGCCAATACCGCTGTGGATGATGCCCTGCTTTTCAACGCGGAACTCAACCTGACCCGCTTTTGCGGCTTTCACGGCGTCGGCAACGTTTGGCGTAACGGTGCCCAGTTTCGGGTTCGGCATCAGGCCCTTTGGACCCAAAGTCTTACCCAAACGGCCAACAATCGCCATCATGTCGGGGGTGGCAATGACGCGGTCATAATCGAGGTTACCCGCGAGCATGTCCTCCATCAAATCCTCCGCGCCGACCTTGTCGGCACCAGCGGCAAGCGCCGCTTCGGCTTTATCACCGCGCGCGAACACGGCGACTTTCATTTCCTTACCGGTACCAGCAGGAAGCGAGACCATGCCGCGCACCATTTGGTCGGCGTGACGCGGATCAACGCCCAAGTTTAGCGCGACTTCGATCGTCTCATCAAACTTGGAGGTTTTGAGATCCTTCAACAACGCCAATGCGTCATCGACGGTGTACAATTTGTCGGCGTCCAGCTTCTCAGCCAGTGCCTTTTGCATTTTTGTTTGCTTTGCCATGGTCTTAACCCTCCACCACTTGCAGGCCCATCGAGGTTGCGGAACCTTCGATGATCTTAATCGCGGCGTCCAAATCATTGGCGTTCAAATCGGCCATTTTGGTCTGTGCGATTTCGGCGAGTTGTGCGCGGGTAATCGTGCCAGCGCCGATTTTGCCGGGCTCTTTCGATCCCGACTTCAGGCCAGCGGCCTTCTTAATCAGGAACGAAGCGGGAGGGGTTTTGGTGACAAAGGTAAAGCTCTTGTCGCTGAACACAGTAATTTTGGTTGGGACAGGTGTGCCCTTTTCCATTTCTTGTGTGGCGGCGTTGAATGCCTTACAAAATTCCATGATGTTCACGCCGCGTTGACCCAATGCAGGGCCGATTGGCGGGGATGGGGTGGCGGAACCGGCAGCAACGTGCAGGTTGATGTAGCCATCAATCTTCTTAGCCATAGGGGCTAGTCCTTTCATTCTGTCGGGGCCATGAACGCATAAATGCGGTAAAGTGCCCGTCAAATTAAGTGGTCAAGCAGAGGACTTGGTCCTCCTCCCACGCGGAATCACTGCGTAAAACACAGTGAAGAGGCGCAATTAGGGGAGTGAAACGGAAAAAGCAAGGGAAACCGCGTCGCACTTAGCCGCGCGGTGTCAAATCCTTGCGGTATAGATATTCGTCATCGCGG
Source organism: Sphingomonadaceae bacterium (assembly GCA_041739175.1). Lineage (GTDB taxonomy): Bacteria > Pseudomonadota > Alphaproteobacteria > Sphingomonadales > Sphingomonadaceae > JBGSSR01. Next base: position 18,358 of record JBGSOJ010000007.1, on the reverse strand, counting down.
TGGTTGCCGACCATGAAAAAACTGTCGGCGAATTTGGCATAGCCATGACGCTGATAAAATTTTTGCGCACGAATATTGTCGCAATAGACGGACATTGCGATCTCATCGAAACCGCTCCGCCGTGCCGCGCTCTCTGCCCACGCCATGAACGCGTCGGCAAGACCCGTGCCTTGCGCCTCGGTGCGCAAATACAGCTTTGATAATTCGAGCGCGCGGCGCGGGCGGGGGTCATAATCGATGGCCAGATTTTGTACCGTGACGCAAAAACCTAGCAACCGGCCATCGTCTGCTTCGGCAATGTGGCAAGCCGTTGCCTCGTCCATTACCATCCGCTCAAACGCCGCGACCGAATATGCTGAAGCCAGATAAGTAGCGAGGTCATTCGGCGCGTATAAATGGGCGAAGGTATCGCAAAACGTTTCTCGTGCCAAAACAACAAGCGCCGCCACATCATCAAGACGGGCGGCGCGGATATGGGGAAGGGGCGTAATGCCGTCCATTGACGTTTACTTGATCAATTCGACTTCTTCAAAGTCCAATTCAACCGGCGTTGCCCGGCCAAAAATGGAGACCGAGACCTTCACGCGGCTCTTATCAAAATCGAGTTCCTCGACTGCGCCGGAGAAGCTGGCGAACGGTCCGCCAAGCACTTTGACGGAATCGCCAATTTCGTAATCGACCGAAATATGTTTTTTCGGTTCAGCCGCTTGTTGCTCGCGGGCGCCGAAATAGCGGGCTGCTTCGCGGTCGCTGATTGCCTGCGGCTTCGCGCCATTGCCAAGAAAGCCAGTGACCTTGGGTGTGTTTTTGACTAAGTGATACACATCGTCGGTCATGTGCAGCTTGGCAAGCACATAACCTGGCATCACTTTGCGTTCGGTTTGCACCTTTTTGCCGCGCTTCACCTCAGTGATGGTCTCCGTCGGAACCTCTACGGCCTCAACCAATTGTTCTAGGCCGAGGCGTTCGGCGTCGGATAAAATAGCCTCGCGCACTTTGTTCTCAAAACCCGAATAGGCATGGATAATGTACCAGCGTGCCATAATATTTTCTTTTCTTTCGCAAATCTATGAAGGTAGCAGGGAATGTTGCGCCAGCGCGCTATTTCGCCAAATCGAGCAGCAATGTAACAATGGCGTTAAAAATCGAATCCACGCCCAAGAAGAACAATGCCAAGATCACAACGAATATGCCGACCATAATCGCGGTTTGCACCGTTTCGGGCCAAGTGGGCCAGCTGATCAGCCGGGTTTCCTGACGGACTTCTTCGATGAACTTCCCAGGATTGAACTTTGCCATGTGCGTATGCCCTGTCTCTTTGTCAGTGTCTCTTCGCCAGACTTGCTGGCGACCATGCCGCCCCGTCTTTCGGGTAGGCTTCATCGCTCCGGCGGGTGAGCCGAGAGCGTTTCCTGTCCGAATATGGGGAATTGCCACGGCATTAAAAGTGCAAGATGAAAATTGCAAGCGCAAAGGCGCGTTGATCGTTAGCGTTCGATTTGACGGTGCAGGGAAATCCATCTTCGCACATGGGAAAATGGCAGGAGCGGAGGGACTCGAACCCACGGCCCTCGGTTTTGGAGACCGATGCTCTACCAACTGAGCTACGCTCCTGCAGGACGCCCAACATGGCGAACGACTGCGCCGATAGCTTACCCATACAGCGCTTGCAAGCGGTAATGGCGCGCTCTCGCAAAGAGCGTATTGCGCGTCAGTCCCAAAAAGGACGCCAAATCCGGTTAACACCATTCATTGCTGAATAAAAAATTAACCATAGTCGACATGCATGAAAGCCGCAGAAATGAGTCACTTATGAGCTGTTTGATCCCTCGCGACTCGTGGATTTGGGCGGCTTAATGCAAAATTAACCTTTTCAGTTCATATTTTTCGTGGTTAATGTCACACCACGGCTCGTTAGCAGGGGTGCGAACGGAACGGGTCACACTTGGGAACTATAAAAGGGGCTGCCTGATGCGCGTGCTGCTAATCGAAGACGAACCAACGACGGCGAAAGCCATCGAAATGATGCTGACGACCGAAGGGTTCAATGTTTACCAGACCGATTTGGGCGAAGAAGGCCTCGATCTGGGCAAATTATATGACTATGATATTATTCTTCTCGACCTGAATTTGCCCGATATGCACGGCTATGATGTGCTGAAAAAATTGCGCGTGGCGAAGATTCAAACGCCGGTGCTGATCCTGTCCGGTATTTCGGAAATGGACAGCAAAGTGCGCTCCTTCGGCTTTGGTGCAGACGATTATGTGACCAAACCGTTCCACCGTGAGGAACTCGTCGCCCGCATCCACGCCGTTGTGCGCCGCTCAAAAGGGCATTCGCAATCGGTCATCCGCACCGGCAAATTGGCCGTAAACTTGGATGCAAAAACCGTTGAGGTTGATGGCAACCGCGTGCATTTGACCGGCAAAGAATATGCGATGCTGGAATTGCTCAGCTTGCGTAAGGGCACGACGCTGACCAAGGAAATGTTCCTGAACCACCTTTATGGCGGCATGGACGAACCCGAACTCAAAATTATCGACGTCTTCATTTGTAAGCTGCGCAAGAAATTGGCGCTGGCCTGCGGTGGGGATAGCTACATCGAAACCGTATGGGGTCGTGGTTATGTCCTGCGCGATGTCGATGCCGAAGAAATGATGGAAACACGAGTCGCGTAACGCTGTTTTTTACACCCACAAGAAACATCCTAAAGGGGGCGGGTCAGATTTGATCCGCTTCCTTTTTTGCGTCAAGCGGTGACCACCTCCTGCTCGATAGCGCCAAAGATCGAATGTCCGCCGGCATCCTTCATCTCAATTCGCACGGTGTCGCCGGCCTTCATAAAGGGCGTGATCGCTGCGCCTGTTTGGATAGTCTCCACCGTGCGCAATTCCGCAATGCAGCTATAACCCGCGCCGCCATCAGCCACTGGCTTGCCTGGCCCTCCGTCGGCGTCGCGGTTTGATACTGTGCCGCTACCGATAATCGTGCCAGCGCCCAAAGGCCGCGTTTTTGCCGCATGGGCGACCAGATCGGCAAGGCTGAACGTCGCGTCCACCCCTGCGTCCGCCTTCCCAAAAGGCGCGCCGTTGTAATCGACCAACAAGGGCAAATGCACCCGCGCGTCCTTCCACGTATCGCCCAACTCATCGGGCGACACCGCGACGGGGGAGAAGGCGGTGGGCGGTTTCGATTGGAAAAAGCCGAACCCCTTGGCCAATTCGCCGGGGATCAGGTTGCGCAAGCTCACATCATTGCACAGCAGGATGAGCTTGATATGCCCCTCCGCGTCGGCCGCACTCACCCCTTGCGGCACGTCGTCGGTGATGACGCAGATTTCGCCCTCCATATCGCATCCCCATGCCTCATCGGCTAAGGGCATGGGATCGCGCGGACCAAGGAAGGCGTCGCTGCCCCCCTGATACATTAACGGGTCGGTGTAGAAGCTTTCGGGCACTTCTGCGCCGCGTGCTTTGCGGACGAGTTCGACATGGTTGATATAGGCGCTGCCATCTGCCCATTGGTATGCGCGGGGCAAAGGCGCGGCGGCGTGGCGTTCGCGGAACCGGTCGCATGGGACGGAGTCATTTTCCACCCCTTCAGCGAGGCGGCGGAGGCGGCCCTCCACCGTGGCCCAATTGTCCAGTGCCTCCTGCATCGTGCGGGCAATATGCGTGGCGTCACTGCACCGCGTGAGGTCGTTGGACACGACGACAAGACGCCCATCGCGTCCGGATTTCAGCGAAGCCAGTTTCATATTGCTCTCCGAATTATGACGCTTTTGGTGCGTCCGGTTGGTTGTCGGGATGCGCGGCGGCAAAGGCGGGGTGCGCCCGCGCCGCTTCATCCGCCGCCATCATGGCGGGATAGGCCGACAAGTCAAAACCAAATCGGCGCGCATTGTATAATTGCGGCACCAGCATAATCTCAAACAGGCTGGGCGTACCAAAGGGAAGAGGGTCGTGCGGCCAAATGGCAAGTTCCGCCTCAATCGGCGCAAGCGTGCGTTCAAGCCAACGGTGATACCACCGCTTCACGCCCGCCGTATCTTGCGCCAAATCATCCTTCAAATAATTCAGAACCGGCAGATTGAGCGGAGCATGCAATTCTGTCGCAATCGCAAACGCCCATTCGCGCGCTTTCGCCCGCGCCATAGGTTCAGTCGGCAAAAATGCAGGATGGGGCCACCGCTCGTCCAGCATTTCGATGATGGCGAGCGATTGCGCACAATGCGCATCGTTGATGGAGAGCGACGGCACACTGCCAAACCGGTTAAGGGCACGAAACTTGGGGGCAAGATTTTCGCGCGTGAGCAAATCGACCGGTTCCTGGCCATACTCAAGACCTTTGAGGTTTAGGGCGATACGCACACGGTAGGTTGTCGATGACCGGAAATAGCCGCGCAAAACGATTTCGGGTTGTACATCAACTCTCATTGGCGATTTTCTCATGCAACCATGCGGCGTGGCGGGGCGCCTTTTTGGTGGCGCTCCATTCGGAGAGCATCTCATCGGCGACTGATTTTAACTGCGCCATTTGCTCCGGCGTGCCGATGTTAGCGGCGAGTTCCAACCGATGGCCATTGGGGTCGAAGAAATAGATCGACTTAAAAATCCCATGATGCGTCGGGCCAAGCACCTCCAACCCGTGCGCCTCAATCCGCGCCTTTGCCGCTATCAACGCGTCCATATCCGCGACCTTAAACGCGATATGTTGCACCCACGCGGGCGTCGCCTCATCACGGCCCATCGGTGGGCTGTTCGGGATTTCGAAAAAGGCCAATACATTGTCGCCGCCCGCATCAAGGAAGACGTGCATATAGGGATCTGGCGCGCCTGTGGAGGGCACCTTATCCTCGGCAATTGCAAGTTGGAAATCCATGCCAAGGACATCGCGGTAGAAGGCGACGGTCTCGGCGGCGTCCTTACACCGATAGGCGACATGGTGGACGCCGAGAAGCGCAGGGGCGGGTGTGATCATGGTCATGTTATCCCTCCACCTTCAACGTGCCGCGTTCAATCTGGTCGCGTTCCATGCTTTCGAACAGGGCCTTGAAATTGCCCTCACCAAAGCCGTCGTCGCCTTTGCGTTGAATAAACTCAAAGAAAACTGGGCCAATGGTTGGCGTGGCGAAAATTTGCAGGAGGAGGCGGGCATTGCCGCCCTCTGTCGTCCCGTCAAGCAATATGCCGCGCTTGTGCAATTCCTCGGTCGGCTGGCCATGGCCGGGCAGGCGGCCCTCCAACATGTCGTAATAGGCCTTGGGCGGCGCGGTCATGAACGGCACGCCGGTCGCGCTTAACCGATCCCAGACGGTCAGCAAATCGTCGCAGATAAAGGCGATATGTTGAATGCCCTCTCCATTGAAGGCGCGCAGGAATTCCTCAATTTGTCCTTTTCCGCCTTCGCCTTCTTCGTTCAGCGGGATTTTGATTTTGCCATCGGGCGCGGTCAACGCCTTGCTGGTCAGGCCGGTATATTCGCCCTTAATATCGAAATAGCGGATTTCGCGGAAGTTGAACAGCTTTTCATAATAATCCGCCCAATAGGCCATCCGCCCGCCATAGACGTTGTGCGTCAGGTGGTCGATGAGGTTGAGGCCCGCGCCAACGGGATGCCGCTCCACGCCCGGCAAATACTCAAAATCAATGTCATAGATGGACAAAGCATCTGGGTTTTCCGCGCTGCTATACCGGTCCACGAGATACAACATCGCCCCGCCAATGCCGCGAATGGCGGGGATGTGCAGTTCCATCGGGCCGGTCTTGACCGCCACCGGCTCGCCGCCTTGATCGAGAAGGTGCGCATAGGCCGCACGCGCGTCTTTCACCCGAAACGCCATACCACACGCCGATGGCCCATGTTCGCGGGCGAAATACCACGCCGCGCTTTTTGGTTCATAATTGGTGATGAGGTTGATATCGCCTTGCCGCCACAACTCCACGTCTTTGCTGCGGTGTCGCGCGACCAAAGTAAAGCCCATTGCAGTGAACACAGGTTCAATGACGCCCTTTTCCGGCGCGCTGAATTCGATGAATTCGAACCCGTCGAGACCTGCGGGATTGGCGATGGTTTGCGCGTGTGTCATGGGGGCGTTCATTGCGGTTCTCCTGTCTGAGATTGCATAAAATCGGGCAAGCGCGCCCATTTGCCAACCTGCACAATGGCGTCATCGGGCAAAAGCGCATCGGGATGGATCGGCGGTTCCTTGCGCCACTTCTCATAAATCGGGGCAAAGTCGAGCGTCACGAGCTGCTCCACCAGGTCCTCAAAACTGTTGATGACGAAATAAACGCGCTGAAAATCATCAATGGCATAATCGGTGCGCATAATGCGGATTGGATCGAAGCGAAGGCGACTGGGCAAAGGGCTGGCAACGGCGTGCACAGTCTCACTGGCGCTTGACAGAATGCCTGCGCCAAATGCTTTCATCGTCCCGTTTTCTTCAATGAGGCCGAACTCAACATTGTACCAATAAATCCGTGCCAGCATAGGCAGCGCGTCCATCGCCAACGCACGCTCCCCCGCGACACCGTATTTCTGCAAAAAATCGCCAAAGGCAGGATTTAGCAATAGGGGTACATGGCCGAAGAAATCATGGAAAATATCGGGCTCGACCAGATAATCCAGTTCGTGCTCCTCACGAATCCATTGTGTCACAGGAAACCGACGCGCGGCCAAGTGTGCGAAAAATTGATCGTCAGGAATGAAGCCCGGCACAGTGACCAATTCCCAATCCGTTGCCCGGCGCAAGATGGCATTGGTCAATGCGAAATCGGGTATCGCATCGGCGCAATCCAATTTCTGCAAGCCCGCCAAAAACGCACGGGACGCGTGTTTCTCGCATATATCAATTTGCCGCGCAAACAGGCGGCGCCAGCGGTCATGCTCCGTCGGAGTGTAGCTTTCCCAACGCTGAGATGTCGTGAAGTCGGCTGCGATGCCTGTATAATCGCCGCGCAGATTATTGTCCGAACGTGCGCCGAATTTCTCCACGTCGATGGCTGAGCCAGAATTGTGTTGATCGATTTTCATTCATCAACAATATCACATCGCTTTTGGAATTTGGTTGCAAAGTTTGATGCGTTATGGCCTAATTTTAGTGAATAACGCTAACTATGGGCTGTTTTAAGTGCAATGGATAAAATTGATCGTTCCATTCTTCGCGCGTTGCAATCGGATGCTCGTATGCCTGTGACGATGTTGGCCGATCAAGTGGCGCTGTCAGCAACGCCGGTTACACGGCGGATCAAAGCCTTAGAAACAGAAGGCTACATTACGGGTTACACCACGCGCATGGATGCCCGTAAATTAGGCTTCGCCATGCAGGCCTTTGTTCTGGCCAATCTGAAGCAACACAATGACAGCACTATTGATCGTTTTGAGGCAGAGGTGGGGGCGCTGGACAGCGTTATTGCCTGCTTCGCTGTGACTGGTGAGATGGACTACATCCTCCACATAGTCGCCCGCGATGTAGATCATTTAAACGAAATTGTGCTTAAGAAATTGGTTCGGATAGAGGGGGTTAGCGATGTTCAATCCATTCTTGTGCTGCAAACGGTGAAACACGGGCACGCTGTTCCTCTTAATGAGATGAAATAGCCTGCGAGATTTAGGCTAATGGTTGTATAATCGTGTATACGCACCCAGCCGCTGGTCATGGTTAAAGGGTTTTTAACTTCGTTTGCGCTATCCCTGAATGGTAATCCATTTAGGACCATGTATGACCGATATCGCTCACACAGTACCCGATGTACCCCGTCGCATAATGCTTAAGGCATTGCTCGTGGCGGTGCTTATAAGCGGCGCGCTTTCATCGGTGAGCCTGTTTTATCCGATTGAATCGTTATTTTACGCGCTGCGGTCGCAGATAGCGCAAACGCCTATCCGAGATGACGTAGTGATGATCGGCATCGATGATAAGACGCTGGCGAAATATGGCGGTTGGCCGCTGGACCGGCAAGTTCTTGGTGATGCCATCCGCGAACTTGATGAGGCTGGCGCGAAACAAATATTGTTCGATTTTGAGTTCGCGGACCGCGGCATGGGCCGCGAAGATCCTTTATTAAAAGCCGCCAATGAGGCGAAAGCGCCCGTGTACTTTGGTGTTTTGGCCGATTCGAACGATCCAAATGATGAACATCATCTCGGCGATGCAGCTCTGGATAATCTTTTAATTCCAGATGGGAATACCTTAGTGTATTTGGGAGCAAATACGGACTTCATGGGGGTGATAACCAGCGTCCCAAAATTTGCGGCGCTAACACCGGATCAAAAAGAAAATGCTATCCCTAGTTTAGCGAGTCAATTAAATTCCAAAAATTCCGACGTTGACAAATTTATTATTGATTACAGTAAAAAACAGCCCTCTAACCAAAATTCATTTTTAGATATTGAACAACTGTCAAAAAATGTTGAAGGTAAAAGTGTATTAATTTTTCCAAAAGCAGAAATATTTCAAGATTTTTTTCCGGTTCCATTTCAAGGGCATCGGAATGGCGCGCACTTTCAAGTAATGGCGGCAAGATCCATTCAATCTCAATATTCAAATATAGCACATGTATTTCTGTATTTATCAATACTAATTCTTCAGATTATCTCAATAATTAAGTTTAATAGGTTTCGAAATTTCATATTTATGAATTTTTCCATATTTGCTGGAATTTCCGTGGCAACATTTTTTTTAGAAAGAAATGGATATTATTTGTCCATTGTCCCAGCATTTGTATCAATTGCAATTTTTCTATTTTTGTCTAGGGTTTGGTTAGACCGTCATCGGGCGAGCTTGGAAAATACAACCGATAGTGTCACTGGTCTACCGAATGGACTGGCCCATGCACGCGCGATCGATTCGTCTGGTACTGCCAGCCGCATAATCGTAGCGGCCACCATTGCCAATAGCGCGGACATCAGTTGCATTTTGGATGAAGCCAATATTTTGGAATTTTTTCGCGAAGTCGAACGCCGTGTTCTGTCCTCGAACGGTGCCGACGCGATCTATCATGCCGGATATGATTCGATAACGTGGGATGTGCCTAGGGCTATTTTCCCCGACGTCGACGACTATGCGAAGGCAATGCGAGCCATGATGCTGCAACCTTTTATAATCGATGGGAAAACCATTCGGGCTGACCTGTCCTACGGGTTTGATATGGACGGAGGCCTCAATGGTTATCGTAGGCTTGCGAATGCTCTTAACGCTTCGCAGCGAGCGGCAAATGCAAACCGATTGTATTCCGATAGCGCGACGCCATTGGACAAAAGTGCAAATTGGCGGGTCGCTTTGTCCAGCTCAATTGACAGCCTTTTGGCCGACAATCAATTCCGTCTGGTTTACCAGCCCAAATTGAATCTAGCCTCCGGCGAGGTCGATAGCGCGGAGTGCCTCTTACGCTGGACACATCCTGATTTTGGCACGATCCCACCCTCGGAGTTCATTGCGGCTGCGGAGCAGGGCAGCGCCATTGCTGATCTTACCGATTTTTCATTGCGGCAAGCGTTAGTGTCATTGGCTGCGATCCGCGCCCTTAAGCCAAATTTTCAGTTGGCGGTAAATTTGTCGCCGCGATTGCTTGACGATCCTGACCTGGCTGCCCGTATTCTGACGATGATTGATGACGCCGGTCTTGATCGGTCGGCATTGATTCTTGAGATTACCGAGGCAGCGAGGCTGACCGACAAAACCGTCGCGATGGATATGCTCGACGCATTGGCGAAAGGCTGCGTGCCGTTGTCGATTGATGATTATGGTACCGGGCGTTCGACGCTTGATTATCTGCGGGTAATCCCTGCGAAAGAAGTCAAGCTTGATCGCAGCTTTGTTGGAGACATGATCTTCAACGATCAAAACCGGAATTTGGTCGAGTCCACCATCAAATTGGCGCAGACATTAAATCTATCGACGGTCGCGGAAGGTGTCGAGAATAAGGCTACTCTAAACATGCTGAAGGCGATGGGATGCACATATGTTCAGGGCTATCACATCGGTTGGCCATCCTCCTATAATGATTTTACAAGAAAATTCATTTTGCAATCAATAACATATGCGGCCTAACGTGGTTGCTGGCTTGTTAACCTTTGTCACTTGGTTGTAAATTCTAAAGGCGTCTCGTTTTCTGAGATGTGGGTCACAAGAAGGAAACTTCACTATGAACATCTGGAACTTGGTGTTCGGCGGCAAACGAAGCACCGGAAGCGGCGGCTAATTGCACACCGAATGACAATAATGTTTTCAATGACCCGCTACGGCGGGTTTTTTGTTGTCGTCATGTCCTCGGAAACCTTTATTCAAGGCCGTCCTTTACCACGCTGCTGACGATACGAGAAAATTTCTCTCCGTCCGGAAAGCCGGAGCGCACCCATGCTGTTTCAATGGTGCGCAAACATCGTGATACTAAGGGGCCCGGCGGAAGGCCGAGGGCAATCAAGTCACGGCCCTTGATCGGAAATTCGGGCCGAATCCAGGCCTGCATTGCCGCCCAATCGGCATTTGCAATGAGGCCACCGCGCGCGATCAAGAGAGCGTCCATTGCTTCGGACACCCCGTAATCGTAAAGCATTTGGTGCATGCTAATAGGCTCATGGCTCTCCAGCCTGCGACGCAACGCGGCCACCGCAATAAGATAGCTTCCCATTATCTTCGATAACTTCAGTTGCACGATAACCGATTTCAACATCGGTTCTGCGGTGGGCAATATAAGCGACATCCGCCTTAGTGCATTTGGAGCCACATCAAACCGGCGCTCATGTTCAACCAAATCCGCCATCCGATGCCCGCTGCCGAATTGGTAAGTGGGCAAAAATGCGGAAAAAAGCGAGATCGATTCCATGGCTGTGAGCGCAAATGATGGATCGGGCGCGGCGAGTGTTTTTAACAATTCTTGCGCAACGCGCTCCCGCGATAGCGCCATCAGGCCACGCATGTGCCTGGCGCATGCCTTCAACGCGATGTCGTCCGGCGCGCGCTCACCAAATCGCGCAAAGAAGCGGAAGTAGCGCAGAATGCGCAAATAATCCTCTTGGATACGCGCATCGGCATCGCCAATAAACCGGACACGAATCGGCGATAAATCTTTTAGGCCGCCCACGGGATCATAAATCGCGCCGGTCCGCGGATCGCTATAAAGCGCATTTATTGTAAAATCGCGGCGCATCGCATCTTCGGCCCAACTGTCGGTGAAAGCGACGGTCGCGTGGCGGCCATCGGTCGATTCATCGCGGCGCAATGTTGTGACCTCAAAAGGTTGCCCTTCAACCAATGCAGTAATTGTTCCATGCGCAAGTCCGGTCGGTATCGCCTTCAAATCGGCTTGTCGCAAACGCTCCAGCACAACCTCAGGCGTCAGAGCGGTCGCCAGATCAAAGTCTGAGACTGGGAGGCCAAGCAAACGATCGCGAACGCAGCCGCCCACCAGACGCGTTAAGCCGCGACTCTCTGGGTCCAGCGCATTGACCAAGGCGAGTAGGCCGCGCACGCCGGACCAATCGGCGACAAAAGATGCAGTCATTCTTTGTCGTCCACGTACACATTGGCGGGCGTCAGCCCCTCAATCGCGCCATCCAGATGAAGCGAAAGGTTCAGCAATATCGCCGCTGTGATACCCCAAATGTGGAAGCCGCCCCAATGCAATTCATGATATTGCCGCGTCTTCCCATTCCATTCGCCGGTTCGCTGAACAAAATTGTCGGGATCCAGTAGCAGCGCCAACGGTGCCTCAAAAATGTGTTCGACTTCTTGTGGATTTGGCAACAGCGGCACGTCCGGCGGTATCACGCCGATTATTGGTGTAATCCTAAAACCGCTGCCGCTAAAAAAACGCACGCTGCGACCGGCCACGCTTACAAATTCGCGGGCTAGGGTGATTTCCTCCTCGGCTTCGCGAAGAGCCGCATCCTCAGCACTCCGATCGCCAGGATCAACGCGCCCGCCGGGAAAGGCGACTTGACCGGCATGGCGGTTCAGCCATTGTGGCCGCTGCGTCAAGATCACGCCTGGTTTGGGCCGGTCGGTGATGGCGATGAGCACCGCCGCGTCATGAAATGTCGCTTCGTCCATGCCGTTGGCGCGCATGTCGGAAAAATAGGGGCGAGTTAAGGACTCAGGTGCGCGACTAAGCCCCGTTTGCAGCCGATCAAACAGGTTCATGCCGCCGCCGTAGTTAAAGGAAAGGCGATGCCATTGCTGAAAACACTGGGCGGTTCATGTCCACTTGCTAACGCCAATTCCACCAATTGATAATAGGTTGGCCGGTTTAGCCGCGCCTCTAATCCGCCGCGCACGTGCAGATACGCGCGGGGATGGGTTTCCATGTCGCAGAATCGCAGCGGGTGGTCTGGACCCGCCACAACCAAATCATCCGTATTCAAGCGAAATGCCAACTGCGCACCATCGATTGCTTGCAATTCGACAGCGATAAAGGGTGCATCCTCAACGGTTATGCTTTGCCGTTCAAATGGCGTAACCAAGACGAAATGGCCATTGGCCTCCTTACGCAGAAGCGAAGAAAAAGCGCGGATCATCGCGGGGCGTTTGATTTCACCGTCGTCGTGGAACCATCTGCCTCTGGCATCAATCCGCATTTTGCTATCGCTGCATTTGGCCGGGTTCCATTGATCAACCGGCGGTAAGCGACGCGCCGCCACCAAGGCGGCAATCTGGGCAGCGTCCAAATGCGCTAAATCGGGCGGCGGTGTGTATGGCATGACGCGGTAATAATATGAAAGCGGCCTACTTGCCAAGCTGTCGTTTATTTGTGCCGCTAGCGCGGCAGCGTTCTAGGCTGGACTAAGCCAGCCATATTCGTCGCCAAAGTCGATGTTTTTCGCGCCAACAGTCGAGCCGAATCAAAGGGCCCATCCAAGCGCCAATGCCGCGTTGCATCGGCCGTAAATTCCCAGCGCCGGTAAAAGTCAGCATCGCCAATCATCATCATTGGCAGGTTGCATAGCGCCTCATCATGATCTGCGATGCGCATGGCTTCGTCCATCAAGTGGCTACCGATGCCTTGACCTTGATGATCCGGGTGGACCGCGACAGGGCCCACCATTATCATATCGAAACAGCGGCCATCGTCCGCCAACAGCGATACTGGCCAGCATTGGATAAGACCAAGCAGTTGCGATTCCTCACCAATTGCAGCAAAACTTACGTGCGGTATCCAAGTCATGCCCTGCCGAACGCGATAGGCCGTGCGCTGGTGCCGATCGACCCCAAAAGCCGCGTCCAATAATGCATCAACCGCATCAACCGGGACTTTCGATAAGGGCAAAAAGCCAAGCTGTGCCAGCATATTTTTTCCTGCCCGTGATCCGTACATTTTCGCTGCGGCGCTTAGGCGCTACGCGGCGGATTGTCGAGTCGCGCCGATCCAGTGGTAAAAACTATGCGCATCGAAACAATTGTCGTTGCGGGGCGTTATCGTTACTGTGCAAAAGCATAGGAAATTTAATCGGCGACAGGTATCAGGCCTAGCCGGAGGAAGGGGCATCCAATGACCAATGAGAACGAGCCAAAGGAAGGCCATTCGCCGCATGGTAGCCCAGTGCAAAATGGCCAGGCTACAGATCGTGTGGCATCGGACCCGTCTGTAACGCCGATTGAAGCTGAAACCTCCAATGCCGAGTCGCCCTTGGCTGACACGCCGCCGCCGGTTGCTCCGGCGCAGCCCGCGAAGGCGAAAAAGGATTGGATGGGCACTCTTTTGATGGTGGCCGCTTTGGCAGCCATTATTTGGGCGGCGGTTGCGGCATATGGCGCGGGTTGGGCAATGTGGTCACGGAGTGACGGGATTACTCAGTTGCACTTCGCGTTCTACACCGGCCTTGGCGTCGCGGTAATCGCGTTGCTCTTGATATGGACTACACGGCGCAGGGGATGGCATCAAAGCATTGTGAAGCGCGGGCTATCCGTGCTTCTCGGGTTTGGCCTTTGCGGATATTTGGCCAGCTGGTGGGTACCGAGTGTAACCTTACCGGCTCTGCACGATGTGTCGACGTCGTTGGCCGACCCACCTGTGTTCCGCACGATCTTGTTGCGCGATGACTTGCGCGATGCGATCCCCGGCGCAGATAATTCAGAGTATCAAGGCCTATCGCCGCGGCAACGATGGGAACGGATTCACCAAGAGGCCTATCCCGATATTGGCAGCGTACGCGTGGAGCAGTCGACGATGCTGCTTATGGAAAAGGCGGAGAGCTTGGCTATCGCGCGCGGTTGGGACATCGCCGATATTGACGCTGTAGAAGGTCGAATGGAGGCGCGCACCACAACCACGCCAATGGCCTACCCGCATGACATTGCGCTGCGCATTCGCTCAGCCGAGGGTGGCAGCGGGTCGATTGTTGATATGCGATCGGTCAGCGGCGAGGGGAAACATGATTTGGGCGCCAACGCCGAAATCATTCGTTCTTTCCTTGCCGATTTGTCCGGCACAACCAGCGGTGCACGGTAACCGGGAATTGCGTCGGCGGCCATGTTCGATGGCTTTACTTTATAGGCAAATCGGCTAAGCCTCGCGGCATAGTGGCGATGGTATTTGCCATTTGCCTGCCCAATTGGGCCTATGTTTCGGGAGTTTGTTATGCGCGCAGAAGCGCAAAATGCCGTTGATCGTATTAATGCCGCGCTGGCGTTGGTGCGCCGTTCCTTGGATTGGGAGCGTGCGTTGCGGCGTCTGGACGAATTGAACGCACGGGTCGAGGACCCGAACTTATGGAACGACCCCAAAAAGGCCGAAGAAGTCATGCGGGAGCGTCGCCGTCTTGATGCCTCAATCGGCGCGGCAAAATCAATCGCACAGGAAATGAATGATACGGTAGAATTGGTCGAACTGGCGGAAATGGAGGGCGATGCAGCGCTGGAAACCGAGGGCGTGACCGCGCTTATCGATCTTGCCAACCGCGCTGATAAGGACAAGGTTGAGGCTTTATTGTCGGGCGAAGCCGACGCCAACGATTGCTTTATTGAGGTTCACGCGGGCGCAGGCGGCACCGAAAGCCAGGATTGGGCGGAAATGCTGCTCCGTATGTATCAACGCTGGGCCGAAAAGCGCGGGTTCAAGGTTGAGATGCACGAGTATCAGGCGGGCGAGACCGCCGGCATCAAATCCGCCACTTTGCAGGTCAAGGGCGAAAACGCCTATGGCTATGCCAAGACCGAAACCGGCGTGCACCGGCTGGTTCGTATTTCGCCCTACGATAGCTCCGCGCGGCGGCATACCAGCTTTTCGAGCATCGGCGTCTATCCTGTGATTGACGACAATATCGATATTGAAATAAATCCCGCTGATCTCAAAATTGATACCTACCGGGCCAGCGGTGCAGGCGGGCAGCATATTAACACCACCGACTCCGCGGTGCGTATTACACACATCCCTACAGGAATCGTCGTTGCCAGCCAGGCGGACCGGTCGCAGCACAAAAACCGCGACACCGCCATGGGAATGCTTCGCGCGCGGATGTATGAGGCGGAACTGGCCAAACGTGAGGCTGTCGCGAACGCCGAATATCAGGGCAAGACCGAGATAGGTTGGGGTCATCAGATCCGTTCCTATGTCCTGCAACCCTATCAGCAGGTAAAGGATTTGCGCACCGGCGTTGTGTCCACGGCACCCGATGATGTGCTGGACGGTGCGATTGACGACTTCATCGCCGCCGCGTTGGCGCAGCGCATAACGGGTGAGGCAGTCGATGTCGTGGATGCCGATTAGGCCGCGCCTTGCCCTTTTGGTGCTGACGATTGTCGCAGAACTGGCGCTGGGCGGATGCGACGTCGGTGCGACTGACGGGGGTCGTGATCCGGACGCCATTGGCTTTCCCGAGGCGCATCGGCCAGTATCCGCTACGCGTAGCAACCAATACGGCACCGAGGCCAAGCGTGATGAGGCCAATGAAGCCCAAATTATCATGGCGCGCGCCGGCATTGCCCCAGGGATGAGCGTCGCCGACATCGGTGCGGGCAACGGATATTACACCGTTCGGCTGTCCGATAGAGTTGGCCCCAAAGGCCGCGTTTTGGCCCAAGACATCGATCCAGCAGCAATCGCCAACCTTGCGCAGCGCGTCGAGCGGGAGCGGCTTGACAATGTCTCGGTCATCACCGGAAAACCTGCCGAACCGGGACTACCCAAAAACAGTTTTGACCGCATATTGTTGGTCCATATGTACCACGAAGTCAGCGAGCCCTACGCATTCTTATGGCATTTGCGCCCGGCATTGAAAGAAGGCGGTCAGGTTATAGTGGTTGATCGCAACCAACCCACCGACGAACATGGTATTCCGCCGAGGTTGCTTTTCTGTGAATTCGAAGCGATTGGATACCAACTCGTCGATTTCGCCGACAAGCCGGAAATCGGTGGTTTCTATGCCAGCTTCCGCGTCACAGGTAAGCGACCTGAGCCGGGCAAGATCAGCAATTGCGTGCTAGCCGGTAAAGGCATTGCCGCACCGACCTAGGGTCCTTATCCTCATTGTTTTTCCCGTCGCCATCTGTTTCTGACAGCATTGATGGATTGCGTCGGCAGGGAGAAGGTCTCTATCGGCTGTCGCCCGATGGGGCGGCGGGTGGCGGTCGGCGAACTGCCGGCTGCGCGTTTGGCGCGGTCGCCGCCCCGCCTCCCGAGGCAGTGCTCTGCTCCAAATCGACACCAAGACCGAAAAGTTTCCATTGGCCTGCATCCGGCTCAAACATCAGATCAAAAGTCACGCGCATTGGATTGGTCGGGAAATAGCCGATAAGCCGCAGGCGGCCATTTTCAAACCGCGGTGCTTCTGTCAGTTGCGGCGTGACGAAAACCACCATGCTGAGGTCGATTTTGTTTGCCCGAAATGGCGCAAAAATCTGGCCAAGCCGATCGGGCGTGTTGTTTTTGCGAAAGTTGAAGCTGCCCAATTGATTGAGAACGCTATAGTTCCCCGTCTGGTTGGCCTGACTTAACGCAACCAAACTCGATCGGATGAGAATGATCATCGCCTCGGGCGGGGGCAGGGCGATGCGTTGTTGTGGTGGCGTGCTTTGCCCAGTGTCGGTGCGTCCCTGCATCCGTTGTGGCGCAGAAGCATCGCCGACTTGCGCGCTTGCGGGCATAACAAAAGCAAGGCAGCCTAGGCCCAACACGACCGCGCTTACAAATAGATTCATAACCCGAACCTCATTCAATAGAAAAGGTGTGCGAACGCGTTGGCGTCCGCACACCCAAAGGTTGGAGCAACCGGTTAGAACTGGATCCCGAACCCAACGCGGGTTCCGACCAATTCTTCATCCAGACCATAAGACACTGCGCCATTGATATACATATCGTCGGTCAGACGAATGTAAGTTTGCGCAGCAAAGGCATCATAGCCATCAAAATGACCCCATGCGGCCCACAGCGACATATCCTTATCATCCGACAAGAAGCCGCCGCCCATCGCCATCGCCAGCGCCACGCCTTGCCCGTTGCGCTCAATGTTGCGGAACGCCGAGTTCAGGCCAGTGGTTAGCATGTCGAACTGCACATTATTTTGCGCCTGAATGCCATCGATATAGCCGCGATTTACGGCATCGCCTGCATTGACGGGAGCCGCCAAGTTGGTGATGCTATTGCCGCCCATATTGATGCCTCCGGACATGGTACCTCCCGTGGTTTGCAATGCGCCGTTCGCGGTTTGCTGTACCGTGTAAAGCTGCCCACCGTTGACCGCATCGGTGCTACCTGCGGCGACTTGCCCTGCTGCCAAATTGGTCATGCTGACTTGGCCAGTGCCGTTGCCCAAGGCGATAGCATTGGTTGGTGCGCCATTGGTGTCGGGCACATATTGCACCGCAAGCAGGTTCGACGCATCCAGCGCTGCCCCGACAGTCGAGTAGCTAGCCCCGCCGACTGTATAGGTGGGGGCCGTCATCTGACCCGTCGCCGGATCATAGGTTGCCCCGCCCCCAAGCAAGCTCACTGCGCCGCCGATTGCCGTGTTGGTTGCCTGCGTAGCGGCGTGCAATTGGCTGCCGTTCACGGCCTGCGTTGAATTGGCCGAGACCTCTCCATTTGCAACGCCCGACAGTGTGCGGTTGCCATCGGTTCCAGCAAAGCTGACATTCACCCCGCCCGTTTCACCGCCCACGGTGATATCACCCGATCCCGGTGCGCCGCCAACTTGGCGAACAATGCCGGTCGTTCCATTGGACAGATTATTAATATCGGTCCGCAGGGTGTCAACATCGCCATTGATAACATTGATGTCTGATTGAATGTCATCAATCGCGCCATCGATAGCGCCGAGGGCACTGCCGACATTGTTGTGCGTGCCGCCCTGCACCATGTAGGTCGGCGCTGTCACGGTTCCGTCCGCCGCCACGCTTGCGCCGCCGCCAAGGGCATCGGC
>JBGSOJ010000371.1:0-5576 GCA_041739175.1 Sphingomonadaceae bacterium | reverse complement strand
TCCTGTCGTGGTCGTAGCAGCATTTCCGCCCCCGTCTATTGAGCCCAGGAGGGGCGATTGCTGGTTGCTGCCGGACGCGGGGCATTGGAAGTTGCCGGTGCGGATGCGGCATGCGGTGCAAAGCCGCCGCCGGTGTTACCGCCACCGCTTCCCATAATCGCCGCATAGTCTTTGTGATCCGGTGTTATGGCTTTCTGGATGCGGTTTTTCTCGCCACGGTCGCCATCCTCCACCTCAATTTCAGAAAGTCCAGTCTCGCCAAGCATTTCGGCCAGTTCGCGGATCAACGCGACATCCACTTTCATGGCGGTGTTGCCGTTATCTTCGTGCGACATAGTATTAAGCTCCCTCGCGCAAAATCCTGTATTAAGCCGCGCCTTAAGCCGCTACGGCGGGCTTGTCAAAGCGGGCGATTACAACGCTAGCGCCGCGTCCATGGCCAAGACATAGCCATGGACGCCAAAGCCAACGATTACGCCGCGGGCAACCGGCGAAACAAAACTGTGATGGCGGAATTCTTCGCGCGCGTGCGGGTTTGAGATGTGGACCTCAATAACCGGCACGGCGATCGCCTTAATTGCATCGTACAGAGCCACCGACGTATGCGTGTATGCGCCCGCA
The DNA here is from genome assembly GCA_041739175.1 of Sphingomonadaceae bacterium. Lineage (GTDB taxonomy): Bacteria > Pseudomonadota > Alphaproteobacteria > Sphingomonadales > Sphingomonadaceae > JBGSSR01. The sequence goes on along the minus strand of JBGSOJ010000371.1, from coordinate 4,955 downwards.
TTCAGGATAACCGCCTTAGCGCCCTGTGCCGATGCCTCGTGCAGCCAATCGATCAAATGCCCCTCGTGGTTTGACTGCCGAAAATCGATCTCCGCGCCCGCCTCACGCGCTTGGTCGTCAAGGCGCGCCGCGATGTCGTCCAGCGTATCGGTACCATAAACCTCCGGCTCCCGCATACCGAGCAGATTGAGGTTCGGGCCGTTCAAGATGTAAATGCAATCGCTCATAAGTCCCCCAGATCAGTGGTCGTGGGTTTAGGCGAAACCAAGGCGCTTGCCCAATCAAAAATCATAAATGATACCAACCCGCGCGGTGGTATCTGTGGCTTTCTTTCCCGCCTCCGGTTCGGTTGAGTGGCGAACATCATACGATATCCGCGACGACAAGCGGCCCGTTAGCTTGGCTTGCAATCCGGTGATGGAGCGGATGGTGCCCGATGCGTCGGCAAACACCACCTCGGTATCCTCGGTCAATTTGATGTTTGGCGTAATTGCCCAGTCCAGATCAACCACCCCGCGCGCGACCAACTCGGTTTCTTGGGGACGGGTGTAATAGACCGTGCGGCGCAGGCCAGGGCCAGCCTCCAAATTCAGCGTAAACGGTTCCTTGGTCGCAACGCGCCAGCCATAGCCGATGGCGGCGATACCGCGATGCTCAACGCCTGCGGTGCGGTCATGCTCATATTCACCGCGCGCGTAAGCGTATTGATGGGGGTTTATTTTCCAATCAATTTGATAGCCGAAGCGGCCATATTCGCGTGACAATTTGTCCGATGCCTCCTGGTAATCGACCAAAGTGAACCATTTGTGCGCGACGCTTTCACCCCCGTGGGCAACCTCGCCGATTAACGCGACGCCGAATGCCTCGCTGTTGCCGTTGGTTAGGAAGCCGGAAAGTTCGCCTTTGCCTTTCCAAAGTGAGGGTGGTGCCTCGGCAGGCTTGGCAGCGGCGGTTTCGGTCGCGGCGGATTCAGTCGCGGTGGGTTCAGGCGCATTAGGCGCGGTGCCGGCAAATTCGACGGCTTTGCTGGGTTCCATCGCGGCCAGAACGTCGATTTCATTGGCGTCCTCCGGATACAACCGCTTCGCCGCTGCCACCACCGCCGCAAGTTCCTCGGCATCTCCATTGGCACGGCTATCGGCGATGAGCTTAGCAATCTCCGGCGGCAATTGCGCCATTGCGGGGGCGGCGCATAGCGTGAGCGCCAACGCGGCGGCAAGTTGCAGAGTGTGGGGCAGGCGGACCATAAACTATACTCTTCGTTTTTTACAACGGCGGCGATAGCGCGCGCTTGTGTCATGCAAGGATGGCAGAGTATAGGGAGGGTAAGCATGACGCGGCAACCCCTGCGGCGGCGCACTGCATAGGAATACCGACGAAATGACCGATATGCTATCCATCACCGTCAACGGCGAACCTCGCCGCGTCGCGCATGGAAGCAGCGTGGCCGATTTGGTTGAGGCGCTGGGCATTCCGCTGACCAAAGTGGCCGTGGAGCGCAATTTGGAGATTGTCCCGCGCTCGACCCTCGCCGATGTGATGTTGGCCGAGAGTGACACTCTGGAAATCGTGCATTTCGTTGGCGGGGGCTAAAAAGGTAAAATTATGAGTAATGACACATGGACCGTCGCCGGTCGCACCTTCACCTCGCGGCTAATCGTCGGCACAGGCAAATATAAGGACTTCGCGCAAAACGCCGCCGCGGTTGCGGCATCGGGGGCAGAAATCGTCACCGTGGCGGTGCGCCGCGTAAACGTGTCGGACCCAAAGGCGCCGATGCTGACGGATTTTATTGACCCCAAGAAAATAACCTATCTGCCCAACACCGCCGGTTGCTTCGACGCGGATAGCGCCATCCGCACGCTGCGTCTGGCGCGCGAGGCGGGCGGTTGGGATTTGGTGAAGCTGGAGGTTTTGGGGGAGGCGAAGACGCTTTATCCCAACATGGTGGAAACGATAAAGGCGTGCGAAGTGCTAGCGAAAGACGGGTTTAAACCTATGGTCTATTGCACCGACGATCCGATTGCCGCCAAGCAATTGGAGGATGCCGGTGCGGTTGCCATTATGCCCTTGGGCGCGCCAATTGGCAGCGGCCTCGGTATCCAGAATCGCGTCACCATCCGCTTGATCGTGGAGGGCGCGAGCGTACCCGTGCTGGTCGATGCGGGCGTCGGCACCGCGTCCGACGCGGCGGTGGCGATGGAGCTTGGCTGCGACGGGGTGCTGATGAACACGGCCATCGCCGAGGCGAAGGACCCCATTCTTATGGCCCACGCAATGAAGCTATCGGTGGAGGCGGGCCGCGCCGCCTATCTGGCGGGGCGCATGGGGCTGCGCAAATATGCCGACCCCAGCAGCCCGCTGGCAGGCCTGATTTAGCGCGCAATTTCATTACATCTTGATACTTGTCAGCACCCTTTGTGCCGCCTAGAGCAAACAGGGTTAACTGACCGGATGCGTCCTGCGCCCGATGCTGCGAAAGACCAAGCCACCTTATGTTGATGACCAGTTATGAATGGATGATCGCCAAACGCTATCTCCTGCCGGGCAAAGGTGAGGGATTTATTTTTCTGGTTGCGGGTATTTCGTTGGTTGCGGTCATGCTGGGCGTTGCCGCATTGATAATTGTGATGAGCGTCATGAACGGCTTCCGCGCCGAATTGTTCGACCGCATTGTCGGCCTGAACGGTCATGCCGTGGTGCAAGGCTATGGCGGGCGGCTCCCCGACTGGCAGGATTTGCTGGCCAAGGTGCAAAAGGTCGATGGCGTGGTTGAGGCAAAGCCCCTGATTGAGCAGCCCTTGCTGACCACCTACAATGGCCGCGTGGAGGCAATTTTAGTGCGCGGGATGCTGGTTTCCGACATCAACCGTAACGAGGTTTTGGGCGACAAAGTGCTAGCCGGATCGTTGAAGCCGATTACGCCGGGATCAGAAAAGGTGGCGCTTGCCGCGCGGCTTGCCGAAACATTGGGTGCCACAGTCGGCAGCCGGATTACCGTGATTAACCCCGCTGGCCGCTCCACGCCCTTCGGCACGGTCCCGCGCGAGATAAGCTACGAAGTCGCCGCGATTTTTGAAATCGGCATTTATGAATTCGACAAGGCCTTCGTCGTCATGCCGTTGCAAGACGCGCAAACGCTTATGCTGATGGGCGACGAAGTCGGCATGATCGAGGTGAAGGTCGATGACCCCGATCAGGTCAGCGAAATTCTGTTGCCGATCCGCAAGGATATCGGACCGCGCGGCGTGCTGATCGATTGGAAAACGATGAACGCATCGCTGTTCGACGCATTGGCGGTGGAGCGGGTGGCGATGTTTGTCGTTCTATCAATCATCGTGTTGGTCGCGGTGTTTAACATCCTATCCTCGCTCATTATGCTGGTGCGGGCAAAGACGCGCGACATTGCGATTTTGCGCACGATGGGGGCGTCGCGCAAAGCAATGACGCGGATTTTTGTCGTGGTCGGTACGGTCGTTGGCGCCTTGGGCATTGGCGCAGGCGTTGTGCTGGGCTTTATATTCCTTACTTTTCGGCAATCGGTGGTCAATTTCATCCAATTGGTCACGGGGCAGAATTTGTGGGATCCGCAAATACGATTCTTAACCGAATTGCCGAGCCGTGTTGACCCGATGGAGGTCGTCGGTATTTGCGTTCTTGCCCTGTTGCTCAGCTTCCTCGCCACGCTGTATCCCGCGTTTAAGGCCGCCAATACCGACCCTGTACAGGTGCTGCGTTATGAATAGAGATGCTATGACCGCCACCCCTATCGTTGAACTCCGCGATTTGCGGCGCAGTTTCACACAGGCCGGTGTCACGATTGAGGTCTTGCGCGGTGTTGATTTGGTGATCCGCCCGGGTGAGATTGTCGCTTTGTTGGGGCCATCCGGCTCGGGCAAATCAACGATGTTGCAAGCCGTTGGCTTGTTGGAGGGTGGGTTCAAAGGCTCGATCAAAATCGATGGCGAAGAGACGCGTGATTTGCCCTCCGACGGGCGCACGCGCATTCGGCGCGACAAATTGGGCTTTGTCTATCAATTCCACCATTTGCTCCCTGATTTCGATGCGCAAGAGAATGTCGTCCTGCCGCAATTGGTGTTTGGCCGGTCACGCGCCGAAGCAAATGAGCGCGCGGCGATGGTGTTGACCGCGCTTGGCCTTGGCGCGCGTTTGACGCATCGCCCCTCCGCGCTGTCGGGCGGTGAGCAACAACGGGTGGCCGTCGCTCGCGCTCTGGCCAATTCGCCGAAATTGGTGCTTGCTGATGAGCCTACCGGCAATCTGGATGAGGCAACCGCCGATAAGGTGTTGGCCGAATTCCTGAATCTGGTTCGTAACGAGGGGTCCGCCGCTTTGGTGGCGACGCACAATGAGCGGCTGGCGGCGCGCATGGACCGTGTGGTGCGCCTGCGCGAGGGCGTACTGATTTAGCAGCGACTTTTGCACAGGCTGCGTTTGCGCCTGTGCGAATCTGTTGGCGCGGTATAGCGTTAAGCAATGAGTTACGCCCCATTCGTCCCCCTGCGTGTGTTCAGCGCCTACACCATGCTTGAAGGCGCGATTGAGCCGAAGAAAATTCCAGTAGCAGCGAAAAAGCTGGGCTTTCCGGCGGTGGCGATGTGCGACCGCAACGGGCTTTATGGCGTTATGCCGTTTCAGGATGCCTGCAAATCAGAAGGCGTGCAGCCGATTATCGGCGTCCTGCTGGCGGTCGCGCGGCCGGAAAAGGACCCACGCCCCGGCTTAGCGCCGACGATCGATTGGCTGGCGCTTTATGCGCAGGACGATGCGGGGTATCAAAACCTGTGCGCGTTGGTATCGCACGCGCATCTCGACCGCCCGTTGGAATTTGAGGCGCATGTGCAAATGGCGCATCTGGCGGGGCGCACCGATGGCTTGCTGGCGCTGACAGCCGGGGCGGAGGGCGCAATGGCGCGGCTGCTGGCGGCGGGGCA
>JBGSOJ010000370.1:0-3480 GCA_041739175.1 Sphingomonadaceae bacterium | reverse complement strand
CCGCGCCCTCGCGCGTCCGCGCCGCGATTGCCGCCGCAAAGCAGGAATATGGGATATGAAGCGCGCAACCGCCATACTGCTTATCGCGCTTACGCTGACCGCGTGCGGGAAGCGCGGTGAATTGCAACGCGCGCCGGGCATGACACCGCCGCCCATTGCCTATGGTGAGGACCGGCCCAAATCATCGGCCCAACTGCTTGAACCCTCAACGCAGGCGACGCCGGAACGGGCCAGCGAGATTCTAACGCAATCCGAGGTGCGCGGCGATGATCCGTTCGACCTGCCGCCCGGCGGCGCGATGCAGCCGTTTCCGGGCGATGCGAAAGACGCCGATGTGAACAAGCCGAAACCAGTTGCGCCGGACGCGCCGCCCGAAACCAATCCCTAGCCCCTTTGCCAAAGGCCCATCATGGACCATTTCCATCTCTTAAACGGCGAACTCCACGCCGAAAATGTCGCCATGGCGCGCATTGCCGCCGACGTCGGTACGCCCGTCTATATCTATTCGCGTGCTACGTTGGAACGCCATGCTGAGGTGTTTGCCGACGCGCTGGCCCCACTGCCCAAAAAGCATATTGCCTATGCGATTAAGGCCAACCCCAATATCGCCGTGCTGCGCGTGCTGGCGAATATGGGCTATGGCGCGGATGTGGTGTCGGGCGGAGAGATTGACCGCGCTGTAATGGCGGGGATGAAGCCACAGGACATCGTCTTTTCCGGCGTCGGTAAGACGAAGCGCGAACTGCGCCATGGGCTTACCGTCGGCGTCGGGCAATTCAACCTTGAGTCAGAAGGCGAGGGCGTGGACCTTGCCACAATAGCCGCCGAGATGGGGCGCACTGCCGACGCTGTTCTGCGCGTCAATCCCGATGTCGATGCGCGCACCCATGCGAAGATTTCTACCGGCAAAGCGGAGAACAAATTTGGCGTCCCGATCAGCGACGCGGGCGCGATTTTCGACCGGCTGGCGGGGCTGGCCGGTCTTAACCTGCGCGGGATTGCGATCCATATCGGCAGCATGATTGCCGATCTCGCCCCGCTGGAGGAGGCCTATGTCAAGGTCGGCGCATTGGTCGCGGAATTACGCGCGGCGGGGCACACTATCACCCATGTCGATTTGGGCGGCGGCATTGGCGTGCCGTATAAGCCGACTGACGTGATGCCCGATCCCGCCGCTTATGGCCTTATGGTGGCGCGCGTGACCAAGGACTGGGACGTAACTTTAATGTTTGAACCCGGCCGGTTGATCGCGGGCAACGCGGGCGTCCTGCTGACCGAAGTCATCCGCGTGAAGCCAGGGGTGGAAACGCCGTTCGTGATTGTCGATGCGGCGATGAACGATCTGGCGCGGCCGTCGCTATATGATGCCTATCATCATTTTGAGGCGGTCAAGCCCACCGGCGAAACCTTCACCGCCAATATCGTTGGCCCGGTGTGCGAAAGCGGCGATACCTTTGCCATGGGGCGGGAATGCGATGTGGTGGCCGAAGGCGACCTTGCGATTTTCCGCACCGCCGGTGCCTATGGCGCGACAATGGCAAGCACCTATAACAGCCGTGATTTGGTGCCCGAAGTGCTGGTCGATGGCGACAAATATGCCGTTGTCGCCGACCGGATACAGGCGGGGACCGTGATGGCGGCGGAACGCTTGCCCGATTGGCTATAGGATGCGAGCGCCAACCTCTGGTCAAGGGCGCGGCATCGGCGTATAGTGACGAATATGTTGCTGTTTATGGTCTTTCTCTCCGGCATCGCCAATTTCGCGTCGCAAAAGGCGGTGATGGAATCGGGGCATCCCTTTGTCCAATCGGTGCGTGAGCATTTTGGCCAAGTCGCCGGGGAACGGCTCGGCCTGTTTTTGGATTATACGATCTTGGTCGCCGCCATGTATATCGCGGCCAAGGGCAATTGGATCATGCCGACAATCTATTTCAGCTACACCGCGTTCAATCTGTTTGCCGCGTATCTGATTATCAACCGCCGTGTTTAGGCCACCGCGTTTAGTTGGGAACGGCGGCAAACGTAGCTTCGATCCAGCCGCCGCCCATCACGCGGTCACCATCGTACAGCACTGCTGCTTGGCCCGGCGCGACGCCATATTCGGGCGCGGCGAAGGTCAGCGTTGCGCCGCCGTTATTGTCGGGGATGACCATCGCGGGCACCGGTTGCGCCATTGAGCGCACCTTCACCTGATAGCTGTCCGCCGCATCGCGGCCCAGCCAGTTCATCTCCGACAATCGCGCACCCGCCACCGCCAGCGCCGATTTCGGCCCAACGTGCAAAGTGCCGCTCGCCGCGTCGAGCGCGACGACATACAACGGCTCCGCCTGCCCGCCAATGTCGATGCCGCGCCGTTGCCCGACGGTGTAGTGGATCAACCCGCGATGCATGCCCAATATCTCGCCCGAATGCACATGCACAATCGGGCCGGTTAAGTCGGCCTCCAAGGGGCGCACCTTGCGCACCACGCTGGCGTAATCGCCATCGGGGACGAAGCAGATATCCTGGCTGTCGGGTTTGTCCGCGACAATCAGGCCGACTTCGGCCGCCATCCGCCGCACTTCGGGCTTGGGCAGGCCGCCCAAGGGGAAGCGGAGGTAATCCAATTGCTCCTGCGTTGTCGCGAACAGGAAATAGCTTTGGTCGCGGCCTTTGTCGGCGGCGCGGTGGAGCTCAGAACCGGCTGCCCCCTCAACCCGCCGCACATAATGGCCGGTGGCTAGGCAGTCGGCTCCCAATTCGCGTGCCAGCCGGAACAGGTCGGTAAACTTCACCCCCATATTGCACCGCACGCACGGGATGGGTGTCCGCCCGGCGAGATATTCGTCGGCGAATTGCTCAATCACCGATTCGCGAAACTGGCTTTCGTGATCGAACACATAATGCGCAATGCCAAGGCGATCAGCGACCGCGCGCGCGTCGCGGATATCTTGGCCCGCACAGCACGCTCCGGCGCGCTTGACGGCACCACCATGGTCGTAGAGTTGCAGAGTGACTCCAATCGTCGTCGCCCCCGATTTGGCGGCCAAAGCGGCCACAACCGACGAATCGACGCCGCCCGACATGGCAACGACAATGGTTTTTCCCGTTAAATCGGGGCCGAGTTGAAAATTTTCGTTCAAAATATGTGTCGTCCGGTTAACCTGCATTGCTGTCATTTAACGGTCGCTTTTCTGCGATCTTTACGCGGCCGTTTCCGCCATTTGTCCCATGGCGAGACAGGAATATTGGCACGATTGGGGGCGCTATTAACACTCCCTAATCGCAGGTGAAACCCTGATTTACATTTGTTTATGGCCTTTGCCTTTAGAGCCAGCGACATGGACATGAGTTTTCACCGTAACCCAAAGCATTTTCGCTCGACCGGGGCGCTGCCGCAATCGGGGTTGCCGCAACGCGGGCGGACGGCCGATCGGCCTGAAGCCTTGCGCGCGGTATCGCATACCGAGTTAATGGCCTTGGTTTCCACGCGGATCAACC
>JBGSOJ010000349.1:0-5421 GCA_041739175.1 Sphingomonadaceae bacterium | reverse complement strand
GAGGGCGGGGTCAGGACGCTGCGTTGCTGACCCACCCCCGACCCCTCCCGCCTGCGGGAGGGGAGAAATATTGCCCATCCCCTCCCGTTTACGGGAGGGGCCGCGAGACTTATTGGAGCGTAGCGGAAATTAGTCGCAGCGGGGTGGGCAGTGGACGCCGCCACCCCTCCACCGCTACGCGGTCCCCCCTCCCCATGCTGGGGAGGTTTGCGCGCCCTACGCTCCCAACCCCTTCGCCATAGCGGCCAATTCCTCCGATAACTCCGGCCAATCGGTCGGCAGCACCGCCTCCAGGCTATCGGCGATATGCGTTAGCACGGCGATCCGCGCGGCTTTTTTGTTGTTGGCGTCGAATGCCTTCCACGGGGCCCAGCGGGTGTCGGTTTTCGCGAACATATCGTGCATCGCGTCCAGATACACCCCCCGTTTCTCGCGGTTGCGGAAATCTTCGGCGGTGACTTTCCAGCGTTTGTGCGGGGTGGCGATGCGTTCGCGCAGGCGCTTGTCCTGCTCCTCGGCGGTGACATGCAGGAAGATTTTCAGGATGTTGGTGCCGATATCCGCCTGCTGCGCCTCGAATTCGTTGATTTCGTCATAGCCGCGCCGCCATTCGTCCTTGGTCGCGAAGCCCTCCACCCGCTCGACCAGAACGCGGCCATAATGGCTGCGGTCGAGCACATGGATTTCGCGCGGGGCGGGCAATTTGTTCCAAAAGCGCCACAGGAAATGCTTGCCCTTTTCCTCCGCCGTGGGCGCGCCAATGGGGTAGACTTGGAAATAGCGCGGGTCCCATGCGCTGCTCATCCGGCTGATCGTGCCGCCCTTTCCGGCGGCGTCCCAGCCTTCAAAGACAATCAGGCTGCGCGCGCCGTGGATGATGTGGGCGAATTGGATTTTGCCCAATCGCTCCTGCACAGCGGACAAGTCGGCGGCATAATCGCCATCATATTTTGCGCCGGATTCAAGCGCGTTAAGGTCAATAGTCATCGCATTGTCTTAATACGCCGCGCGTGCTTTGGGAAGGGGCGGTTTGGCGGGCAAGAATGGAGCAACCATAGCCCGCTCCGTTCCATCGAGAGCGCACAAGGTTTCATAAAAGCCACAAAGGAAAAAAGAAATAAAATGGGTCCGCGATGGCACGCAATGTGGCGTCCCATCGCCACGCCCTTTTTTCCTTTTTTTCTTCGTGTCTTTTATGAACCAGCCACCTGTCGCCCGAACGCCGCGCAGATGCGATAACCGCCTTACTCCCCGCCGAAATGCGCCGCCACTTGCGCGTCACCGCGCCGCCAGCTGGCGATGCGCGACAGGCCCTCGCTGGCGTAGCGTTCCTTTGGATTATATTGCAATGCGGTGCGGTAGAATTCCTCCGCGCCGGCCAAATCGCCCGCGCTCTCGCGGCACAGCCCCTGGTTGAACAACAACGCCGAATTGGTCGGATAGCGGCCGCCCATTTCGCCCCAGATGACGCACGCCTGAAACGCCTCCCGCTTGGTGGCGCGCAGGGCGTCTTTGAATAGCTCCTGATCGGGTTTGGGCAGGCCCTTGCGTTGCTCCGACACGCGGATGTCAGTGCGTTGGCGATAGGGGATAAGCGGCGCGGTCAGGCGCGTTGACAGGCCATTGGCCAAAGTGCGCACCACGCCCTCCTCCGATGGTGGGGCATCATCGCCCTTACAAATCACCAGGCTTTGCTCCTCCCGCGCTTCGTTGCGATAGAGCAATGCGCCGTTGTATCGGGTGAAGCGCACTTCGCCGGTCATGCGGATGGTGCGGCGGCGGCATTCGCGCTCGGTCCATTCCTTGCGCACGCATTTGTTGCGCTCGTCGCGCTCCACGCACTCCTCACGCTTCGCCATTTCCTTGGAATAGGTCACGTCCGCCTGCGCATAGCCGGTCATAACGGTATCGACATCCTCCCGCCCATAAGTCGATGGCAGAACGCGCCAAAGAGGTTGCCCATCGAAGCTGCCCTCGCGCAGCCGGTCCTCCAACATCATGGCGAACATGTCGCCATCCTGCCCGCCAAAGCGGCCCGCAGCGATGCTGTTCACGCCTATCAGCGCGGCATCATTCGCAGGACGAATACCCTCCACGCGCAGGGTTTCGGCGGTGGCGGGCGCGGCGGAAAGCGCAAACAGCGCCGCTGCGCCAAACATCGCGCGCGTGAAAATGCGTGTGGTCATCGTTGGTCCCCCCAAGGATATAGGCCGTTTTACAATTTATAACGCGGGGGCCTAGGGGTGGCAAGGGTGCGCGACCTTCGGCGTTTGGATATTTTTGGGGCGGGCCACGCCCGCAAGCGCACGAAGGAAAAAAGGGCACGAAGTGGGATTACAGCGCGGGCGCGGCGCACACATCTTAATGCTCTTTTTATCTTCGTGTCCTTGCGCGCAGAATGTGCGCGCCTCTCTGGCGCAGCGGCGATCGAGGAGGCGGGGAAGCGGTTCCGGTGCCCCTCAGCGTAAAAAATAGCCCCTCCTCTTTAGACGCAGAGGCACGCGACTCTGCGGGGTTGGGGTGGTGCGCAAGGGTGCGTGTGACGCGACGTCGCTATCACCACCCCGCTGCGACTAAGGCCTCACCGCGCAAGTCTCGCTGCCCCTCCTCTAAAGAGGAGGGGCATGCTGCGCCTACCCCTTCACCGGCTCCACCACGCGAATGTGGAGGTCGCGCAGTTGCGGCATGTCCGCTGGCGATGGCGCGCCCATGAGGAGGTCCTCGGCGCGCTGGTTCATCGGGAACAAGGCCACTTCGCGCAGGTTGATCGCGCCGCAGACCAGCATGACGATGCGGTCCACGCCCGCCGCCATACCGCCGTGGGGCGGTGCGCCGTACTGGAATGCGCGATAAAGGCCGCCGAACCGGTCCTCGACGTCCTGTTTGGAAAGCCCGACATTCTCAAACGCCTTGACCATCAATTCCGGCGATTGGTTCCGGATGGAGCCGGACGCAATCTCGTATCCGTTGCAGACGAGGTCGTATTGATACGCCTTAATCTGCGCCAATTCCGGCCCTTCGCCCGTCGTGTTCAGCGCGTCCATGCCCCCTTGCGGCATTGAGAATGGATTGTGGGCGAAGTCCAAAGTCTTCGCATCCTCATCCCATTCGTAGAACGGGAAATCGACGATCCAGCACAGGCGGAAGGCGTCTTTTTCAATGAGGTCCAATTGCTCGCCCACGCGAATCCGCGCCGCGCCCGCCAGTTTTGCGGCATAATCCGCTTTTCCGGCGGCAAAGAACAGGCCGTCGTCATCGCCCAATCCCAGCTCAGCATAGAGCGCCGCCATGCCTTCGGTCCCGTGGTTTTTCGCCACTGGCCCGCCGAATTCGCCGCTTTTGCGCGTGACATAGCCAAGGCCTTGGAAACCCTCCGCCTTCGCCCAATCGTTCATCGCGTCGAAGAATTTGCGGCTCTTATCCGCGGTGTTCGGCGCAGGGATCGCGCGCACGACGCCGCCGCCGCCGACGATGGTTTCAAACAGGCCGAAGCCGCTTTGTTTGAAGTGGTGCGACACATCGCTAATCACCAGCGGGTTGCGCAAATCGGGCTTGTCGCTGCCGTAGCGCAGCATCGCCTCATCATAGGGGATGCGCGGGAACTCACCCGTGGGGGTGACCGATTTCCCGTCCGCGAACGCCTCAAACACGCCGCCGATGACGGGTTCCATTGTCTCCCAGATTTCCTCTTGGGTCACGAAGCTCATTTCGAGGTCGAGTTGGTAAAACTCACCCGGCAAGCGGTCGGCGCGGGGGTCTTCGTCGCGGAAGCAGGGGGCGATTTGGAAATAGCGGTCGAAACCGGCGACCATCAACAATTGCTTATATTGCTGCGGCGCTTGCGGCAGGGCGTAGAATTTGCCCGCGTGAATGCGGCTCGGTACCAGAAAATCGCGCGCGCCCTCCGGGCTACTGGCGGTCAGGATGGGGGTGGCGTATTCGGTAAAGCCAATCGCCTCCATCCGGCGGCGCATGTCGCTGATGATTTTGGTGCGGGTGACGATGTTCTTGTGCAGAGTTTCGCGGCGCAAGTCCAAAAACCGGTAACGCAGGCGCGTATCCTCGGGATATTCCTGCTCGCCTGCTACGGGCATTGGGAGTTCCTCGGCCGCCGACAGCACCGTGACCGCGCGCGCGAACACCTCAATGTCGCCGGTGGGAAGCGCCGCGTTGGTGGTTCCTTCGGCCCGCGCCTTTACCTCGCCGTCGATCGTGACCACGCTTTCGAGGCGCAGCCGTTCGAGCACGGGCAAGGCGGCGCTATCGCTGTCCGCTACAATTTGCGTCATGCCATAATGGTCGCGCAAATCGACGAACAGCACGCCGCCATGGTCGCGCTTCCGGTGGACCCAGCCCGACAGGCGGATGTTCGTGCCGACATCGGCGGCGGTCAACTGACCACAGGTATGCGTGCGATAGGCGTGCATGGGTTCGATCTTTCGTCAAAATTGGCGGGCCGAAACGGCGCGTTTGGCGACGGCTAACAAAGGTTTTCGGCGCATTTGTCAAGCATAAGCGCGTGCGTCTTTGTTACGCCCCCGTTTACCGCTTTGCGGCGGCGGTTTCGCGCATTATAGCCGTATCCCATGGAAATTCACCCGCTCATCACCCGCACCGCCGATCTGGCGGCATTGTGCGACCGTCTGGCGCAGTCTAACTTCGTTGCCGTCGATACCGAATTCATGCGCGAATCGACCTATTATCCGCAGCTTTGCCTGATTCAGATCGGCAATGAGAGCGAGGCGGCGGCGGTCGATCCGTTGGCCGATGGGCTGGATTTGACGCCGTTGCTCGACCTGATGGTCGAAAATGAAGACGTCCTGAAAGTATTCCACGCGGGCGGGCAGGATGTGGAGATTATCTACAACCTCACTGGCAAAACCCCCTTCCCCATATTCGATACGCAGGTCGCGGCGATGGCCTTGGGGCAAGGGGAGCAGATTGGCTATGGCGCGCTCGTCGAAAGCTGGCTGGGCATTACGCTCGACAAGGGCGCGCGCTTTACCGATTGGGCGCGGCGGCCGCTGGACAAGCGGCAGATTGATTACGCCATTGGCGATGTGACGCATTTGGCGACGCTTTTCCCGCAAATGCTGGACGATTTGCGGCGGCGCAATCGCGGCGCGTGGCTGGATATTGAGATGGAGCGGCTGGCCGACCCCGCGAATTATGCCAACAATCCCGACGATGCGTGGCTGCGCATCAAATTGCAAACGCGCAAAGCCGATGTGCTGGGCCGGTTGCAGGCGATGGCCGCCTGGCGCGAGCGGGAGGCATCGGGCAAGAACCTGCCGCGCGGGCGGATTATGAAGGATGAAACGCTGGCCGACATCGCGGGCAATCCGCCCAAGGAGCAGGCGGCACTGGCGCGGGTGCGCGGGCTTTCCCCCGCATGGCGCGACAATGACATTGGCGCGCGGT
>JBGSOJ010000326.1:0-3561 GCA_041739175.1 Sphingomonadaceae bacterium | reverse complement strand
GTTGGTGGCGCTGGGTGCGGCGGCGGGGGTCGCGGGCATGGCGTGGCAAGCGGGCGGGTTTTAGGCGCGGGCTATTTCTTCGCCCGATAAGGCTTCGTCATTTTCTTATACGTGCCCTTGGAAATCGGCCGCGCACCGGTTGCTTCCCACACAAAGGCTTTTTGGCCCCTGCCCAAGGAATAGGCGCGGCCCACCTCCAACGGCTTGGCGGGCGTCACCTCGACATAGCAATCGGGCACTTGGCCATAGATGACCCGCGAAGGCCCATTGTCTTCATCGCATGGCATGTCTCCAGGCTGCCGCGTAAATTCCCAAATGACCTCATCGCCGCTTTCCAGCTTAAGTCCCCTATATATATGGACAAAGGGGACAGGCGCCACCTCTGGCCGGACCTCGCCATTGGGCAATGTTACCGGGCCAAACAGTCGAACCCATTGGCTATCAAAAACCAGCACCGGCGCGGCGGCGGCATCCGACACGCTGGACACGGCGACATTCATCGCCCCGCCCGGGCACGCGGTCAGCGCCAAAAAGGCGGGCAGGAGGAGCGCGATTTTGAATCGGTGGGCCATGGTGAAAGGCTATCAAACGCGCAGCCCATGGTCAATGCGGCGGGGGCAGCGGCGGTTTTGCAATGGGCGTCGTAATGCGCTAGGGCGCGGCCCTTACTCCTTAATAACGCAAAGACCCCTCCCCCATGGCAATACACAGCAGCCTGCGCCGCGACTGGCTCACCAACCCGCGCGCGGAGTTCCTCTCCGGCCTCGTCGTTGCGCTCGCCCTAATCCCTGAGGCCATTGGCTTTTCCATCATCGCCGGGGTGGACCCGCGGATTGGCCTTTATGCCAGCTTCTCAATCGCCGTCATCATCGCGTTGGTGGGGGGCAGGCCCGGCATGATTTCCGCCGCGACCGCCGCCGTTGCCGTGCTGGTCATCCCATTGGTGCGCGATCACGGCGTGGAGTATCTGTTCGCCGCCACCATATTAATGGGCGTGTTTCAGTGGGTGGCTGCGCTGCTGCGCCTTGACCTGCTCATGCGGTTTATATCACGCTCGGTCATCACCGGCTTTGTCAACGCGCTCGCCATCCTGATTTTCATGGCGCAGTTGCCGATGTTGACTGGCGAAGCGGCGACAGTGACGACCTATGCGATGGTCGCCGCTGGGCTGGCGATCATTTACGGCTTCCCCTATATCACAAAGGCGTTCCCCGCGCCGTTGGTGGCGATCATAGTGTTGGCGGGGGTCAGCATATATTTCGGCCTCAATGTGTTCACAGTGGGCGACATGGGCGCCTTGCCCGATGCGCCGCCGGTGTTCCATTGGCCCGATGTGCCATTGACGCTTGAGACCCTCCTCATCATCGCCCCGTATAGCGCGGCGATGGCGGCCGTCGGCCTGCTCGAAAGCCTGCTCACCGCCTCCATCGTCGATGACATGACCGAAACGCGCAGCAGCAAAAGCCGCGAAACATGGGGGCAAGGCATCGCAAACTTCGTCACCGGCTTTTTCGGCGGCATGGGCGGGTGCGCAATGATCGGGCAATCGGTGATCAACATCAAAAGCGGTGGGCGGCATCGCCTGTCCACCTTTGTTGCGGGATCGATGCTGCTGGGGCTCATCGTCTTGTTGGGCGAATGGGTGGCGCGGATACCGATGTCGGCGCTGGTCGCCGTCATGATTTTCGTATCGGTCAGCACTTTCCATTGGAAAAGTTTCACCGAAATCACGCATCATCCATGGCCGTCGAACATTGTTATGCTGGCCACCGTCATCATGGTCGTGGCGACGCATGACTTGTCGATCGGCGTGGCGACGGGCGTGCTGCTTTCCGGTCTGTTCTTCGCCTGGAAAGTGCGGCAATTGGTGACTATCCAGTTGGAGAAAGTGGGCGACACACGGCGCTATATCATCGGCGGGCAGATATTTTTCGGATCGGTTGATATGCTCTATGAGGCGATGGAGTTTAACGAGGATGACATTGCGCGCGTCGTTATTGACATCCACGACGCGCATTTCTGGGACATTTCCGCCACCGGCATGATCGACAAAATCCTCGCGCGCCTTGTGAAGGAAGGCAAGGAGGTGGAGGTCATCGGCCTGAATGAGGCCAGTGCTTCTATGGTCGAAAAATACAGCGACGACCGCCGCCCGTTTGAGAGTTTGGGGACAGTGGGGCATTGAGGGGGAGGCTGCTTGACGCGCATGGGTTATGCGTATAATCTATGCCCATGAATAAGCCATCGCGCCTTACCACTGGCCATGCCACACCGCCGAAAAGGCCCACCAACGTCTCCTTATCGGCGGATCTGGTGGCTGAGGCAAAAAGGCTTGGCCTCAACATTTCCCAAATCTGCGAGGAATCGCTGAACCGCGAGGTGCGCAAAGCATTGGGCGAGGAATGGAAGCGGGAAAACCGAGAGGCGATGGAAAGCTGGAACATTTGGGTCGATGCGAACGGCCTGCCCTTGGCTGAATATCGACAGTTTTAATGGCCCGCTTTGACGTTTTCCGCACGCGCGCCCGCGGGCAAATGGTTTTAGATTGTCAATCGGATTGGCTGGACCATTTCGCAACGCGCTTTGTCATCCCGCTGGTCAAAGACCTTCCGGTGCAGCAAATTGCACGATTGCACCCGACCATAAAGGTGCTTGGGGAGCCGATGATATTGGCAACGCATCTAGCCGCTACTGTCCCCGTGGCGGAATTGGGGAACAAAATAACCGATGTGGCGGAACAGCATTTCCTGATAATGGATGCGCTTGATGTCCTTATTTCGGATTTTTGAGCATGACCTCCACCACCTCTCCCCGCATTCTCCTCATCGTGTCCGGCGGTATAGCGGCGTATAAATCGCTGGAGCTTGTCCGCATCCTGCGCCGTCACTCGATCGCCGTGCGCGCGGTGATGACGAAAAGCGCCGCCGAATTTGTGACGCCGCTGTCGCTCAGCGTGATGACTGAGGATCATGTCTATGGGCATCTGTTCGACCTGAAAGACGAGCGCGAGATTGGGCATATCCAATTGTCGCGGCAAGCGGATTTGGTCGTCGTCTGTCCCGCGACCGCAAATATCCTCGCCAAAATGGCGGCGGGTATTGCCGATGACCTCGCCACCACTGTGCTGCTCGCCACCGATAAGCCCGTGCTTGCCGTCCCCGCGATGAATGTGCGGATGTGGAACCACGCCGCGACGCAGCGGAACCTTAAGACCCTCGCTGCCGACGGCGTGACGGTGATGCAACCCGATGAAGGCGCGATGGCGTGCGGGGAGTTTGGCCCCGGCCGCCTGCCCGAACCGCCGGAGATTGCGGCGCGGATTTGCGCGATGTTGGGTGTGGAGTACAAGCCGGAGCTGGCACAGGGGCGTTCGCCCTCAACCGTTCCTGCCGCCGAAATTTTGGACGACCAACCCGCCTTTGCCGAAACCGCGCACCGCCCGCTTTATGGGCGGCGCGTGCTCGTCACAGCTGGGCCGACGCATGAGCCGATTGACCCTGTGCGCTACATCGCCAACCGCTCGTCGGGCCGCCAAGGCTTTGCGATTGCGGCGGCGGCGGC
>JBGSOJ010000315.1:0-3772 GCA_041739175.1 Sphingomonadaceae bacterium | reverse complement strand
GGCGGCGGAGGCGGGTTTGGGCCGCACCACGGTCCCGCGCCTTTTGGTGGCGGACGCCTTGGCAAGCGGCGCGCTGACCCATTATGGCGAGGCAAAAGATCCCCGCCACTACCACATCCTCGCCCCCGCTCCGCAATGGCGGCAGGCAAAGGTGAAGGCGTTAGTCGCGGCGCTCACGACTTAGCAGACAGTAACTTACTCCCCCGCCGCCGCCACATTCAGCAATCGCGCCATTAGCGCGGCAAAGGCGTCTTCATCCAGCGCGGCGGCGGAATTGTTCCAACTTCCCGTGACTGCGAACCAGCGGCCATCGGGGCGTTGGCCAAGGAAGGTCATGTTCATCACGCCGGTTTCCGACCCGCCCTTATATCCCAAATATCGCCAGCGGCCGGCATCGCTTGAACCGACGCCCGGGCTGATCGCCATGATTGCCTGCATCTCCGGATTGTCCATGGCGCGCATGTGCGATAATAAGCGCACAAGGTCATTCGGGCTGGCGAACCACTCAATGGTATCGATGTGCACCGGCCCCGACAACAATAACCCGGCGTCCACTTGCGTCGTCATTAGGGTGTCGGCATTGGCGTTGAGCACCCGCGTCTGCCCGACATCGCCATTTTGGACAAAGACCGCGCGCAAATTGGCGGCGGCGGGCATTTTTAGCGCAAACGCCTCCCGTGTGGTAAGGAAAGGCGTCATGTCTGAGGGTACATTGTGCCCGCTTTTGGCAACGCGTCGCGCGATCGTGTCGCGGCCCAGGCCACGGATCAGCGTATCGGTGGCGGTATTATCGCTAATCGAAATCATCAGCGCGGCGAGGCTGTGCAGCGTCATCGGCGCGCCTTTGGGCCAGTCCTGAATCATGCCCGACGGCAGGGACTTTTGCGACAGTTTTACCACATCGGTCCATTTGCGCTTCTTGCTCTCCACTTGCCCCGCAAGTTCGGCAAGCACATAGAGCTTAAAGGTCGAGCCAATGGCAAAGCGGCCATCGGCGTTGTAGTCCGCGATCGGGCGGATGGCTTGCGGCGTCAATTCCGCCACGGCGAAACCCGCGCTGCCGGGCAAATTGGCGAACGCTTGGGCCAGCACCGCGTAGTCATCGCCGCTTTGCCGGAACCCGGTCAGCAACAGGCCGACAATCCGGTGCGGCGCGTCGCCTTCCAGCACCAAATCCGCCTCACCAATGCCCTTTTCAAACACGATTTCGATTTTGCCGGCATAAACATCGCTCATCGACACCACACGCGCCGATTGCGCGGGGCCGTATTGCGCCGTCAGCGAGGCGGAAATTTCCCGCAATTGCGCCGCTGGCACAGCATTAAGGAAGCCCGGCGCAAAGATGCTTTCCAATGCGCCGCCGCCGTTGATCATCGTCACAACATCGGCGGCGCGCGCCTCATAGGTCGCGTTGGTCGGCGGGGCTAACGCTCCCGTTGGAGTTTGCGCGTGCGCTGGAGCGGCCAGTCCGATAACCAGCAAAAGGCCCAGAAATCGGCCCAAAAGTCCGCAATTACGCATCAATCGCCTCCTCATCCACTTGTGCGGCATTCGCCTGAATAAAGTCAAACCGCGCCGCCGGATTGGTGCCCATGAGGCGATCGACGAGGTCCTTCACCTCCGCCCGCTGCTCATATTCAGGCGGCAAAGTAATTCGCAGCAGGCTGCGCGTTTTGGGGTCCATCGTCGTTTCGCGGAGTTGCCCGGGGTTCATCTCCCCAAGGCCCTTAAACCGCGCAACCTCGACCTTTTTGTTTTTGAACAAGGTGCGCTCAATCTCCGCACGGTGCGCGTCATCGGCGGCATAGACGCTCTTGCCCCCGCTGGTCAGGCGGTAAAGCGGCGGGCGGGCGAGGAAGAGGTGTCCTTCCTTCACAATGTCCGGCATTTCTTGGAAGAAAAACGTCATGAGAAGCGTCGCAATATGCGCGCCATCGACATCGGCGTCGGTCATGATGATGACGCGCTCGTAACGCAAAGCCGACGCATCGCAATCCTTGCGTATCCCGCAACCCAAAGCGAGCGTTAGGTCGGCGATTTCCTGATTGGCCATAATTTTCGCCTGTGTCGCGCTGGCCACATTCAGGATTTTGCCGCGAATGGGCAGGATCGCCTGCTTCTTCCGGTCGCGCGCCTGTTTGGCCGACCCGCCCGCGCTGTCGCCCTCCACGATGAAGAGTTCTGTTCCCGCGGGGTCATCGGACGAGCAATCGGTGAGCTTCCCCGGCAACCGCAATTTGCGCGCACTCGTCGCGGTTTTGCGCTTCACCTCGCGCTCGGCTTTCCGCTTCAACCGCTCCTCAACCTTGTCGAGCACGAAGCCTAACAACGCCTTGCCCCGTTCCACATTGCCCGACAGATAATGGTCGAAATGGTCGCGCATCGCGTTTTCGACCAATCGCGTGGCCTCTGGCGAAGTCAGCCGGTCCTTCGTCTGGCTTTGGAATTGCGGGTCGCGGATGAAGACGGAGAGCATCAATTCGCACCCGTTCATCACGTCATCGGCGGTGATTTGCGCGGCCTTTTTGTTGCCGACAATCTCACCAAAGCTGCGCAGGCCTTTCGTGATCGCCGCGCGCAAGCCCTGCTCATGCGTGCCGCCAGCAGGCGTCGGTATGGTGTTGCAATACCAGCTATAGCTGCCGTCGGACCAGATCGGCCAGCTGATCGCCCATTCGACGCGGCCTTGGCTATCTGCAAATTCCTGCCGCCCGTCGAAGAATTCCGCCGTCGCGCATTCCCGCCCGCCGAGTTGTTCGCGCAAGTGATCGGACAGCCCGCCGGGGAATTGGAACACTGCTTCCTCTGGGATGCCATCGCCCGCCAGTTCCGGCGCGCATTTCCAACGAATTTCCACGCCCGCGTAGAGATATGCTTTGGAGCGCGCCAGTTTGAACAACCGCGCCGGTTTGAATTTCAGGCCGCTGCCGAAAATCTCCGTATCGGGTTGAAAACGGATGCTGGTCCCGCGCCGGTTGGGGGTGGGGCCAAGCGATTCCAGCGGCCCCTGCGGATGGCCCTTGCTGAAGGTTTGCCGATACAGCTGCTTGCCGCGCGCGACCTCCACCACCGTCGTGGACGACAAAGCGTTGACCACCGACACGCCGACGCCGTGTAGGCCGCCGCTGGTCGCATAGGCCTTCCCTTCAAACTTCCCGCCGCTGTGCAGGGTGCACAGGATGACTTCGAGAGCCGATTTGCCCGGGAATTTGGGGTGCGGATCGACCGGAATCCCGCGCCCGTTGTCGGTGATGGTCAGCCAGTTGTCCGCGCCCAATTCCACCTCAATCCGGTTCGCATGGCCCGCCACCGCTTCATCCATCGAGTTGTCGAGCACCTCGGCCGCCAAGTGATGCAGCGCGCGCTCATCCGTGCCGCCGATATACATACCGGGGCGGCGGCGCACCGGCTCCAGCCCCTCCAAAACCTCAATCTGGCTGGCATTATAACTATCCTGCGCCGCTTGGGCTGCGGGGGTGGCGAAAAGGTCGTTATCGTTCGGCGTATGTGACATGGGCGGCACGCTATCGCGGAGCGCGGCGAAGTGCAAGGTTCATGACCTGTTCTGGTGTGGGGTGGGGCTGGTTTGTTGTGGATAGGGGGGGCGCTGGGCCATTGAGTATTATGTGACTATAATTAGCGTAATTCAAAATTGTTTCGGCTTGCAAACGCCCAACTCGCTCGTTAGTTTTCAATCCTGAATGGGGGAGCATTTTTATGATCTTGCGTTATTTTATTTTGATCTTTGTTTCTTTGGGATCGGGTTGTTCTG
>JBGSOJ010000282.1:0-1936 GCA_041739175.1 Sphingomonadaceae bacterium | reverse complement strand
CTCTCCCTCAAGGGAGAGGGCTTTGCGGCGCTTGGCTACACCCCCGAACCCGCTGAAGCAGCCCTCATCGCCGCGCTCGCCGATGCTGCACCGAAAGCGGAAACAGCGGTGGCCGATGAACGTTTTAGCGATGCCATGGCTGCGCTGGCCTCGCTTCGCCAGCCCATCGACGCGTTCTTCACCGATGTCATGGTCAACGACCCAGACCCCGCGAAGAAAGCCGCACGCCTGTCGCTGCTTGCACAAATTCGTGCTGCGGTGCACAATGTGGCTGATTTTTCGAAGATTGAGGGGTAACACGCTACACACCCTCTCCCATTGGGAGAGGGCAGCGTGAGGGGCTCAAACCTAAAAGGGCGGATACCCTCACCAACTTCGCCTAAGCCCTTTCAGGGCTAAAGCTTCGTATCCTCTCCCCCATGGGAGAGGATTTCTCTCCCCAAGGGAATGCCCATTCTAACCCGAAAATAGGGACCAATGCATGACCCAATATGTGTACAAATTCGGCGGCGGCGTAGCAGAGGGCAGCGCCACGGATAAGGAATTGCTGGGCGGGAAGGGCGCCAATCTGGCCGAAATGGCCAGCATTGGCCTGCCCGTGCCCCCCGGATTTACGATCTCCACCGAAATGTGCACGCGGTATTATGCGGAGGGTGAGGTGTTCCCCGCCGATTTGCGCGACCAAGTCGCCGCCGGGATTGCGCATGTTGAGGGCGCGACGGGCAAGGGCTTTGGCGCGGCGGATAATCCTTTGCTGGTATCGGTCCGCTCCGGCGCGCGGGTGTCGATGCCGGGCATGATGGACACGGTGCTGAACCTTGGCCTGAACGACAAAACCGTGGAGGCTTTGGCCGCGGCGAGCGGCGATGCGCGGTTCGCGTGGGACAGCTATCGCCGGTTTGTGCAGATGTATTCCGACGTCGTGCTGGGCCTTGACCATGCCGATTTTGAGGAAGCGTTGGAAATCCTAAAAGAGGACAACGGCTATTACAACGACACCGATTTATCCGCCGACCACTGGCGCGATTTGGTGGCGGAATATAAGGCCATCGTTGAAAAGGCGCTCGGCAAACCGTTCCCCCAAGATGTGCATGAGCAACTTTGGGGCGCGGTTGGCGCGGTGTTCGACAGCTGGCAATCGCATCGGGCCAAGGTCTATCGCCGCCTGAACGATATCCCCGCGGAATGGGGCACGGCAGTGAATATTCAGGCGATGGTGTTCGGCAATATGGGCGACACGTCGGCGACCGGCGTGGCCTTCACCCGCGACCCCGCGACCGGCGAGAATATCTATTACGGTGAATGGCTGGTCAATGCGCAGGGAGAGGACGTGGTCGCAGGCATCCGCACGCCGCAATATCTGACAAAGGCCGCGCGATTGGCCGCTGGTGCGCCCGAGGACAAGCCGTCGATGGAGGAGGGGATGCCCGAAACGTACGCCGAATTGGCGGCGGTGTTCGAGCGGCTGGAGCAACATTACCGCGACCTCCAAGACATTGAATTCACGGTGGAACGCGGCACATTGTGGATGCTGCAAACCCGCTCTGGCAAGCGCACGGCAAAGGCCGCGTTGCGTGCCGCCGTTGAAATGGTCGGCGAGGGGCTGATTACTGAGGAAGAAGCCGTGGGCCGTGTCGATCCGATGGCGCTGGACCAACTCCTCCACCCGACATTGGACCCGAAGGCAGCGCGCGATGTATTGACCCGTGGCCTTCCTGCGTCCCCCGGCGCGGCGTCGGGGAAGATCGTGTTTGACGCGGACACCGCCGAACGCTGGCAGGAAATGGGGGAGGATGTGATCCTCGTCCGCATCGAAACCTCGCCTGAGGACATCCACGGGATGCAGGCGGCAAAGGGCATTTTGACCGCACGCGGCGGCATGACCAGCCACGCCGCCGTGGTCGCACGCGGCATGGGGCGGCCCTGTGTTAGCGGC
>JBGSOJ010000244.1:0-13246 GCA_041739175.1 Sphingomonadaceae bacterium | reverse complement strand
GGCGGCGGCGGCGCGGGGGCTAAACCGGCTTTGGAATTTAGGCGCGGATGAGGCTGAACTGACCCGCGCGGTTGGTGGCCTGGGCGCGGATATTCCCGCCTGTATTGGTTCGGTTTCGGCGCTTGGCGAGGCTGCTGGGGAGGCGTTGCAGCCGCTGGGCGATGCGTTTACCGGCATTCCGGTTCTCCTCGCCAATCCCTTGAAAGCGGTATCCACGGCGCAGGTTTTCCGCGCATGGGATGGGCAGGATCGGGGTGCGTTGGCCGAAGGCGATCCAATGGTGGCGGCGTTGGCGGGCCGCAATGACTTGGCCGCGCCCGCTATCGCGCTGTGCCCAGAAATCGCTGACGGCCTGGTGGTGCTTGGAAATACCGGTGCAACGCTGGTCCGCATGTCGGGCAGCGGGGCAAGTGTGTTTGCGCTATATCCCGATACCGCGGGGCGGGATGTGGCGTTGGCGCAGTTTCAGGCCGCGTTGCCGCATTGGTGGACGATGGCAGGGACGCTGCGATGATGGCGTGCCCCGACACCGTCGTTTTGCTTGGCGATCTTGCGGCTGCGCCGATCTGGGTTATCGCCGATCACGCGGGTGCTGCCTTGCCGGAAGGCGTCGATTTGGGCGTTTCCGCTGCCGCGATGGAAAGCCATATTGCGCTGGATTCGGGCGTGGCGGAGGTGGCACGTTTGCTGTGCGACGATGCGGCGTTTGCCGCAATCATGGGCCGATACTCGCGGCTTTTGGTTGACCTAAACCGCGACCGCGGCGACCCCGCCGCCATTCCGGAAAGCAGCGACGGCGTTGCCATTCCGGGCAACCTCCTTTCGGCGGCGGAGCGTGGGGCGCGGCTGACGCGCTTTCACGACGGCTATCATGATTTCATTGCCGCACAGATCGCCGCCCATCCCCCGGAGCTCATCCTATCGCTGCACAGCTTTACGCCTGCGCTCGCCACCGACCCGGCGCAAGCGCGGCCTTGGCACATCGGCGTGCTATATAATCAGCAAGCCGTACCGTCGAAACGCGCGATTGCGTTGCTGCGCGAGGCCACAGATTGGTGCGTTGGCGATCAGCAACCCTATTCCGGCGCTATCCTCAACGCATCGATGAACCGTCATGCCGAGGCCAATCATATCCCATATATCGGGATTGAGATGCGGCAGGATTGCGTCGCCGCGCCCGACGGCCAGCGGATATTCGCCGACACACTCGCAACGCTTGCGCGGCACATTACACTTGCCAGCGGCGCAATCATCTGAAAGAGCGTGCCCTATTCAACGCCATTTTCTTACCCATTAGGGGGCCAATATGAGCCATATTTTCGACAAGACTAAATTGCCCAGCCGCCACGTCTCCGTCGGCCCGGAACGTGCGCCGCATCGTAGCTATTATTACGCAATGGGTTGGAGTGAGGACGACATCGCAAAACCCTTCGTCGGTATTGCTTCGGCTGGAAATGACAGCGCACCGTGCAATACGACACTGAACCAGCAGGCCGATTGGTCGCGCGAAGGCGTGCTGGCGGGCGGTGGGACACCGTTTCGTTTCAACACCATCACCGTGACCGACGGCATTGCCATGGGGCATCAGGGGATGAAGTCCAGCCTCGCCAGCCGCGAAGTCATTGCGGACTCGGTGGAATTGTCGGTGCGCGGCCATTGTTATGACGCGTTGGTTGCCTTCGCCGGTTGCGATAAGTCGCTGCCCGGCATGATGATGGCCATGCTGCGCCTGAATGTGCCATCGATTTTTGTCTATGGCGGCTCCATCTTGCCCGGCCGGTTTCATGATAAAGACGTCACCGTTGTCGATGTGTTTGAGGCGGTGGGCCAATATGCGGCGGACAATTGCCCGTTGCAGCAACTGATCGAACTGGAAAAAGTCGCTTGCCCCGGCCACGGTGCATGCGGCGGGCAATTTACCGCCAATACTATGGCGTGTGTGGCAGAGGCGATTGGCCTTTCGCTCCCCAACAGCAACATGGCCCCCGCACCCTTCGCCAGCCGGGAGGATATCGCAATTGCGGCGGGCAAGCAGGTTATGAAATTGTTAGAGCTTAACCTGCGTCCGCGCGACATTTGCACGCGGGAAGCCTTTGAAAACGCCGCGCGCGTGGTGGCAGCGACGGGGGGGTCCACCAACGCCGCGCTGCATTTGCCCGCGATGGCGCATGAGTGCGGGATTGACTTCGACCTGTTCGATGTCGCTGAGACTTTCAAATCGACGCCCTATATTGCCGACTTGAAACCCGGCGGCAAATATGTGGCGAAGGATATGTACGACGCGGGCGGCGTGTATATGCTGATGAAAACGATGCTGGATAATGGCTTTTTGCATGGTGATTGCATCACAGTCACGGGCAAAACGTTGGC
This sequence comes from Sphingomonadaceae bacterium, assembly GCA_041739175.1. GTDB lineage: Bacteria > Pseudomonadota > Alphaproteobacteria > Sphingomonadales > Sphingomonadaceae > JBGSSR01. Next base: position 10,876 of record JBGSOJ010000244.1, on the reverse strand, counting down.
TGAGAACCTAGATGAGATTACATGGAACCCCGACCAAAAAGTCATCTACGATGTGAAGGCCCCGTTGTCGCCGACAGGCGGCGTTGTCGGCCTTAAGGGATCGCTTGCTCCCGATGGCGCAATTGTAAAAGTTGCGGGCATGGCGCGCCTGCAATTTACCGGCACCGCGCGCGTTTTTGATTGCGAAGAGGACGCTTTTGCAGCGGTTGAAAAGCGGGATATCAAACCGGGTAGCGTCATTATCATCCGCTATGAGGGGCCGAAAGGTGGTCCGGGGATGCGCGAAATGCTCTCCACCACCGCCGCGCTTTATGGACAGGGATTGGGCGAGCAAGTGGCGCTGATCACCGATGGCCGGTTCAGCGGTGCGACGAGGGGATTCTGCATCGGCCATGTTGGCCCCGAAGCCGCCGATGGCGGGCCAATCGCGCTGATTGAGGATGGCGATGTCATCGTGATTGACGCAGAGGCAGGCACATTGGACCTTGACGTCCCTGATGATGTACTGTCCGAACGCCGCGCGAAATGGTCGCCGCGCGTGAATGCGTATCAGGCTGGTGCGCTGTGGCGCTATGCGCAGAATGTCGGGCCAGCGGCGCAGGGTGCAGTGACGCACCCCGGCGCAAAGGGAGAACGGCATGTCTTTGCGGATATCTAAATGCATATGGCTGGCTGCGTTTGCGCTGCCGTTGCTGTCGTCATGTGGTGACGGGGCCACCGACGCGGCGGGTGCGCCTGCTGATGTAAGCGCAACGGGAGGCAGCCCAGACGCGATGACGGATGCCAATGATTCCGCGACCAAAATTTCCTGCGCGCTGAATGGTTCCACCGAGTTGAAACCCGTTTGCTCGCAAACGGTGATTGAGGGCGAGGTCGGAACGCAACTGTTGCTGCAAGGTCCGGAGGGTGATTTCCGGCGCTTTAATATTGTACCCGGCGGGCGCGGGCTGGAACCTAGCGACGGTGCGGAGCCGGCGACGATCAACATCATCGAAAGCAATCGGATTGAGGTTGTGGTCGGGAAGGACCGCTTTATCCTTCCGGCCAAAATACAGGCCGATACGGCGCCTGCTTCGGACCCCGCTCCCAAAGTGGACAAGGTTGATACACCTGCCGCGCCGCCTGCTGCTGGGCAGTGAGTTTGGACCCGGCCATAAACGACCCCAACCTTATTCTGCGCGTCGCGGCAAAGGGCGATGGCGTGACCAGCGATGGTCGCCATGTCGCAGGCGCTGCACCGGGCGACCGGCTGCTTCCTGACGGCGGCCTCAATCGCGGGCCCAATTATCAAACCCCTCCATGTCGCCATTTCGATGAATGCGGCGGGTGCGAATTGCAGCATGTAACCGACGCAGCCCTAGCCCAATTCGTCGCCGAACGGTGTCTCAATGCGCTGTTGGGGCAGGATATTTACCCCGGCACAGTCCACCCAACCCACCTTTCCCCTCCACAAAGCCGCCGCCGCGCCGCCTTGCGCGCCGTGCGCATGGGGAAAAAGGTGCAACTCGGGTTCAGCGCATCGGGCAGCCACCGCGTGATTGATCTGGCCGAATGCCACATCATGCACCCCGATTTGGAACGGATGGTACCGCTGGTACGCGCATTGGCGGCGCGGTTGCTTGGCCACCGTTCGCAATGGCAAGTAAAAATGGCGGTGGTCGATCAGGGTATCGATTTGCTTATCGAAGGGTATGAGCCCGATGGGCTGACGGCGCAAGAGGCATTGATTGCCTTTGCCGAGGCCAATCGGTTGGCGCGTTTCTCGCTCGATACTGGCTACGGCGCGGAACCGGTTTGGGAGCCGGAGCCGGTAACAGTAACCTTGTCTGGGACAGCCGTGGCCTATCCGCAATTCGCGTTTTTGCAGGCGACCGCCGATGGCGAAGCCGCTTTGCTCGACGCTGTGCGGGAAAGCATTGGCGCGGCCAAGCGCGTCGCCGATTTGTTCGCTGGCCTTGGCACTTTCGCGCTTGGCCTCTGCGAGGGCCGTAAAGTGTACGCTGCCGAGGCCGACCGCGCGGCTTTATTGTCGCTTAAAAGCGCGGCTGATCGAGGAACTTTGGGCATAGCGAGCGATCACCGCGATTTGTTTCGTCGCCCGCTAACGCCTGTCGAATTGGCCAAATTCGACGCTGTTGTCCTCGACCCGCCCCGCGCTGGTGCGCGTGAGCAAGTAATGCAATTGGCCGCCGCCAAGGTGCCGGTAATTGCCTATGTCAGTTGCAACCCCGCCAGCTTTGCCCGAGATGCCAAACGGTTGGTGGAGGCGGGATACACGCTGACCGATTTGTGGCCGGTGGGGCAGTTCCGCTGGTCCACGCATGTGGAATTGGTGGCGCGTTTCGCGCGGCGGGACAGCTAGAAAACCAGCAATGCGGCAAGAAGGAATAATGCGAATAAGCAAATGGTGGACAGCGCATAGATTGCGAACCGCACACTGACTTTATTCCACAATATCTGCACCAGCGAATGCGCAATGCGCAAACCGACATAGGCCCAGCCCAATAAGAGCACCAACGCCGACTCCGCGCCCACAACGGCAAACACCATCATAACGGCGTAAAATCCAACCGGCGCCTCATGAAGGTGGTTATAATTGTGCGCCGCCCATTGCACTTTTGGCGGCAAAAGGTCGTCGAGTTGCTTGCCCGTGCCGCCAACCCATTGGGACACATCGAGGCGCGAGTCCCGCTGTATCGCGGGCAGGCGCAGCGCATACATCCAAATCCAGACAATGGCCGTCCATACCAAAAGCGCGACAACAGGTTGCAAAATGGCTTGCGAAGCGGTCATGCTCTATATCTCCAATGCGGTGATTACGGCCATCGCGGCAAGGCAGATTGTGCTGATGACGAATATGCCAAACCGGATAGGGACCTTGTTTACGGTCGCCTGCCAAATGCTGTGCACCACGCGGAGTGCGGTATAGGCCCATGCCAATTGCACCAATAGGGGATTGTCAAGGTTGGTAATCGCCACAATCCCGCACAACGCATAGAACAATGTCGGCTGCTCCATCAAATGCGTATAATTGTGGGCTTTCCAATTCACCGAAGCGGGCAAGACACCTTCCAGGTCCTGACCACGGCCGCCCGGCGGCGCGTTCGACAAGTCAACGCCTGCTTTTCCGATTGCAGAAAAGCGCGTTATCGCCATCCACATCAACATGATAATCGACCAAAGGATCAGCCACAAGGCTGGCTGCAAAATCGGATGCGCGGTCATGATGTCCCCCAGATGAATATCTGACAGGCATCATGCCGCGCAAAATTCAATTGTCAATTGAAACTGATTTGCGTTAGCCGTTTATGGAAACGACATTGTCGCGCATCGGTTCTTCTTCGCCTGTGTACAGGCTGGCCATCGGTTCATCGGTGACGATGTGGCATCCGGCGGTACCAAAGCCATTAAACGCCGTCCGCATCGCGCAGCCGTATGCGCCAAGCATCCCAATCTCGATATAATCGCCCGCCTTCACGGTCGCTGGCAGGACGAAGGGGCCAACCATATGGTCCATATCGTCGCATGTCGGGCCGTAAAAGCTATATTCCGTCGTCGCGGGTGCATCGCTGTCGATCAACGCGACGGGGAAGCGCCATGCGACATGCGCGGCATCAAACAACGCGCCATAGGCTCCGTCGTTGATATACAGCTCATTGCCCCGGCGTTGTTCCACACGCACGATAAGCGAGCTATATTCCGCGCACAATGCACGGCCCGGTTCGCACCACAATTCCGCCGAATAGCTAATCGGCAAATCCTCGAACGTCCGGTGGATCACCTCAAAATAGCGCTCTAAGGCTGGAGGCTCCATTCCGGGGTAAACCGAAGGGAAGCCGCCGCCCACGTCGATAATATCCACGGTTACCGATGCCGCGACGATGGCGGCGCGGGCCCGCTCCATTGCCTGCGAATAAGCGTGCGGGCTCATTGCCTGGCTGCCCACGTGGAAGCAAATGCCAAGCGCATCCGCCGCCTGCCGCGTGGCGAGCAGCAATTCGGTGGCCTCTGCCGGATCAACGCCAAATTTGCTGGCGAGGCTGATTTCCGAATAATCGGACGACACACGCAGCCGCACGCAGAGGTTCAAATCCTCCGCATTGTCGGTGGCACGCATGATTTTTTCCAACTCGTCCATTGTATCGAGCGAGAAGGTGCGCACGCCATGCTGATGGTAAGCCTCGGCCACGGCACGCTCCGCCTTTACCGGATGCATGAAGCACAAAATGGCATCAGGTAAAGTTTCGCGCACCGTGCGGACTTCGGCAATCGAGGCCACATCGTAATGCGTGATACCCGCATCCCACAGGGTGCGAAGCAAAGATGGCGACGGGTTCGCTTTCACGGCATAGAGCGATTGCCCCGGAAACTTCTCAACGAAGAAACGGGCAGCGCGCTCCGCAGCGTGCGGGCGAATAAGCGTAATCGGTTCGTCCGGCGCGAGGGCGCGGGCTACAGAACGTGCGTTATGATAATTGTGCAACTCAAGGGACCCCCAAAACGGTTTCTTAGACCATGAAACGAGCTGCCTTGCGGTTAGGAAGTCCCCTTGGGGCAGCGAAGAAAGGCCGATATAAAGGGGTGGAGATTAATGGCAAGTGAAAATTTGCGTTCAGGGAGAAAATTTCACAAAACTGTCACATTGCAGTAAGCGCGGCGCGCCATTTGTCGATGTCGACCAAGCGTAAGTCGTTCAATTTTGATGCACGTTATCGCTGATCCGGAATATGCCGCTTGACACATTCGGCCTCGATTTGCGATTGTCATGTAGGGCAATTTTGAGTCTCCTGTCCAAAGGGCATCCATTCCAAGGAGGAGTAAAGCCATGACAATCGTCAATATTTACGGAACCGTAGATCCCGACAATATCGTTGGAACCTCGGTCGATGAACAGATTTGGGGCCTTGCCGGGGATGATGTTCTCTCGGGGCAGGGGGGTTCGGACTATCTGCTGGGCGGCGATGGCAATGACATTTTGATGGGCAATGATCGCGGCGATTTCCTTATCGGCGGCGCAGGCATCGACACAATGTATGGCGGTTTTGGCAATGACGAGTACTGGATTGAGGATATCGGCGACAACGCCATCGAGTTTGTGGATGAAGGGCTGGATACGATCCATTCGTCCATTGATTGGACTTTGGGCAGGTATTTCGAAAATCTTACGCTGTCCGTGTCCGCCTCTTCTTCGTTGGGTGCGATTCGTGGAACGGGAAATTCACTCGTCAATGTCATTGAGGGCAACAGCCTGAATAATCTTATCAATGGGCTTGGCGGTAGCGACGTGTTGCGCGGCGGAGACGGCAATGATCGCATAAATGGCGGCGTTGGCGCGGACCAAATGTTCGGCGATTTGGGCAATGACGTTCTATATGGCGGCGCGGGTAGTGATAGCATGGATGGGGGCCGCGGGGACGATCGCTATCTGTTTATACAGACCGATGTGAACAGAGATTGGGTGGACTCAGTTCGCTTTGGATTGGGCGAAAGCGACCGTATCGATTTGCGGCGGATCGACGCCATTGCCGGAGGCGCAAATGATGCCTTTACGTTCATCGGCGGCGATGCATTTTCCGGCACCGCGGGAGAATTGCGTGCGGTTTTGGTTGGCACATGGTTGGATCATGTGAACCCACTGCAGCCATCGGGTGAACGCTTCATGGTATCGGGTGACACGAACGGTGACGGCGTTGCCGACTTTTCCATTATTGTTTTGGTGCAATCTGGAAACGCAGGAGCAGGTGGTCCCTCGGCAGGGGTGCAGGCCGGCGACTTCTGGCTGTAACGCAAACGCCGCGACCGGTGTTAGCTCAGCCGGTCGCGGAACTCTGTCCATTCAAAGCGCCGGACGCAGTCCAGCGCGTCGGTCTCGCTGTCCCAAAGCCATAATGAAGGCAGCGGCACACCGTTGAAGGTCGTGGTCTTCACCATCGAATAATGCGCTTGATCCAGGAAAGCGAACCGCGCGCCGGGTTCCGCTGGGCAAGGCAGGCGGTAGTCACCAATAATGTCGCCCGCGAGGCAGCTTGGGCCGCCAAGCCGGATCGCCGTGCCTTCCGCACGCTCGCCCAACATCGCGGGGCGATAGGGGGCCTCAATCACATCGGGCATATGGCACGTCGCGCTGATGTCGGTGATCGCCACCGTCATGCCATTGTCAAACGCGTCAAGGATTTCACCGACCAAGATACCCGCGTCCAATGCCACCGCCTCGCCGGGTTCCAAGTATAGATCACAACCGGCTTCTTCGCGAACCTGGCGTAGGAATGCGACCAAGTCATCGCGCTGATAATCAGCTCGGGTGATGTGGTGGCCGCCGCCGAAGTTCAGCCATTTGAGGCGCGGAAAGTGGCGTTCTATTTTCGGCTTCAACGCCGCCCAAGTGCGCGCGAGCGGCGCAAAATCCTGCTCGCACAAAGTATGGAAATGTAGGCCATCGACGCCGTCCAAATGCTCGTCGGTTAGCTGGTCCACGGGGAAGCCAAGGCGGCTATGCGGTTGGCAGGGATCGTACTTCTCGACCTCCCCCTCGGCGTGCATCGGATTGATGCGCAGACCAACGTGCAGGTCCGGCTTGGCGTCGGTAAAGGCGCGGAAGCGGTCCTTTTGCGTAGGCGAATTGAAAATGACATGGTCGGACATGGCGACGATTTCGGCCATGTCCGCCTCTTTATATCCCGCGCAATAGGTGGCGATTTCGCCGCTATTATAATGCTCGGCGGCGAGGCGCGCCTCCCACAGGCCGCTGGTGCAGACGCCGTCGAGATACTCGCTGACCAATGGCGCGGTCCGCCACATCGAAAACGCCTTCATCGCGGACAGGAGCTTTATCCCAGCCCGGTCCCGCACATCGGCGAGGATGGCGAGGTTGCGCCTGAGCGCCGCCGCATCGACCACAAACGCGGGGCTGTCCACACGGGACAAGTCAAACTGGGCAAATGCCCCCGGATCGCCGGCTTTGGTTTCCATTCTTATGCGCCTATCAGAACGTGAGCGGCCCATCCAATTCCTCAATCGTCCACGGCAAGCCATGGGCGTTCAGCATGTCCATGAACGGGTCGGGGTCCATTTGCTCCATGTTCCACACGCCGTCTCCGTCCCACACGCCCTGCACCAGCATCGCGGCGCCGATCATGGCGGGGACGCCGGTGGTGTAGCTGACCGCTTGGTTGCCGGTTTCGGCATAGGCGTCCTCATGGTCGCAGATGTTCTTGATATAGAGCGTCTTTTCGCGTCCATCTTTGCCAAGGCCGGTAACGATGACGCCGATGTTGGTCTTGCCCTTGGTCGTTTCGCCCAAGGACGCGGGTTCGGGCAGCACGGCTTTCAAGAATTGCAGCGGCACAATTTCGACACCTTGATACATGATCGGGTCAATCCGCGTCATGCCGACATTTTGCAGCACGGTCAGATGCTTGATATACTCATCGCCAAAGGTCATCCAAAAGCGCGCGCGCTTGATTTCGGGGAAGTGGGTGGCGAGGCTTTCCAATTCCTCATGATACATCAGATACATGTTTTTGGGGCCAACGCCCTCAAAATCGAACTCCTGCCGCACCGACATAGCGGGGGTTTCGACCCATGCGCCATTTTCCCAATGGCGCGCGGGCGCGGTGACCTCGCGGATGTTGATTTCGGGGTTAAAATTGGTGGCAAAGGCCTGCCCATGATCGCCGCCGTTGCAATCTAAAATGTCGAGCGTGTCGATACGCTCCATATGGTGCTTTTTGAGATATGTCGTGAACACCGACGTCACGCCGGGGTCAAAGCCAGAGCCGAGCAGGGCGGTTAGGCCCGCTTCCTTAAACCGGTCCTGATACGCCCATTGCCAGTGATATTCGAACTTCGCTTCATCAATCGGTTCGTAATTGGCGGTGTCCACATAATCGACACCGGCGGCGAGGCAGGCGTCCATCAAATGCAAATCCTGATAGGGGAGCGCGAGGTTGACGAGCAGCTTCGGCTTGATGTCATTCAGCAGCGCCGTGGTCGCCGCCACGTCATCGGCATCCAGCGCATAGGTGCTGATCGAAACACCCGTACGCGCCTTCACCGATTCGGCAATCGCGTCGCATTTCGATTTGGTCCGGCTGGCCAAGTGAATATCTCTAAAAATGTTGGCATTCATTGCCATCTTGTGCACCGCAACGGAGCCAACGCCCCCTGCGCCAATAACCAAAACTGTGCTCATGCCTGCTTACTCCGCGATTGGGGGGAAATCTTCCGCCTTGCATATAAAGGGGGTTTAGCGGCGGGCAAGGGGCAATCGGGTGCGCACCGGTTGAGTAAGGCACGCAAACTGCGCTCTTTGCAGGACTTACCCACAGCCATCGCCGCCTTCGTTACAAAACCGTCATCAAAACGAAACAGCAACGACCCGAAACGCCTCTACGCGACCTGAATCGCACCCTGTTGGGTGTATATCAGGGTAAAGGATCGAACCTTGGCTGTGCAGAGCAAAATTGAGAAAATCGAAAACGCCGTTGTGCGGCGCGATACCGGGGCGAAAGAAAAGCTGCTCGACAAGGCTTTTGCCTTTGCTTTCAAGGGCCTGGTCTATGCACAGATTTGGGAAGATCCCGTTGTCGATATGCAGGCGCTGCAAATTCAGCCCGGCGCGCGGATTGCAACGATTGCCAGCGGCGGGTGCAATGTCCTGTCGTATTTGACGGCAGACCCTGCCGAAATCGTCGCGGTCGATTTGAACACCGCGCACATTGCGCTTAACAAACTGAAGCGCGCAGCGGCCATGCATTTGCCCGACTATGCGCATTTCCGGCAATTTTTCGCCAACGCGGAGAGCAAAGCGAACATCACCGCCTATCATCACTATGTCGCCCCGCATCTCGACGCTGTCACGCGCGGCTATTGGGAGGGACGCGATGTTTTGGGCCGCAAACGCATCAGCGGCTTTGCCAAAGGGCTGTACCGTCGCGGGCTGTTGGGACAATTTATCGCGCTCGCCCACTTCACTGCGCGGGTGCATAAGATTGATCCGAAAATTATCCTGACGGCGCAGTCGTTGCCTGAACAACGCGCTATTTTTGATGAGCATTTCTCGCCATTGTTCGACCGGAAGTTTGTGCGGTGGTTGACCGATCAACCCGCATCTCTTTTTGGTCTTGGCATTCCGCCTGCGCAATATGACTCGCTTGCCGGTGAGGCGAAAATGGCCGATGTTTTGAAGGCGCGGCTGGAGAAATTGGCCTGCGGTTTCGACCTTAAAGACAACTATTTCGCATGGCAGGCATTTGGTCGGGGCTATGGCCAATCGAGCGATGCGCCATTGCCGCCTTACCTTCAAGAGGCGCATTATGAAGCCGTCCGTGACCGCGCCGAGCGGGTTGATGTGCGCCATGCCAATATGACCGATATGCTGGCTGCGCATGATGCGGGTAGCTTTGATTGCTATCTGTTCCTCGATGCACAGGATTGGATGGACGACGCGCAACTGAACGATTTGTGGCGCGAAGTAACGCGCACCGCGCGTCCGGGCGCCCGGGTTGTGTTCCGCACCGCCGCGGAGGAAACACTGCTTACCGGCCGTGTCATCCCCGAGATTTTGGACCAATGGGATTACCGCGCGGAGGAATCGCTAGGCTACACCGCCGCCGACCGCAGCGCGATTTACGGCGGTGTGCATTTGTATGTGGCGAAATAAGCCATGATCGCGGACGTGATGGACAGCGGTCATGCCGAAAAAATGGATGCCGTGTATCGGACGCAGCGGCATTTTTACGACCTGACACGCAAATATTATCTGCTGGGCCGTGACCGATTGATCCGGCGTTTGGCGGTTCCAACTGGTGGCAGCGTGCTGGAGATTGGGTGCGGCACCGGACGCAATTTAATCGCGGCGGCGCGGCGTTATCCCGATGCCCGACTTTACGGTTTGGATATTAGCGAAGCGATGCTGGAGCAAGCGCGGGCGAATATTGCGCGGGCTGGCCTGCAAGATCGGATTACGCTGGCGCAGGCCGATGCGTGCGATTTTGATGTGGCCGCGTTGTTTGGCGTGGCGACGGTTGACCGCGCATTCATGAGCTACACCTTGTCGATGATCCCCGATTGGCGCGCGGCATTGTCTGCTGGCCTTGGCGCGATTGCCGAAGAGGGGCAGTTGCATGTCGTCGATTTTGGACAGCAAGCGGAATTGCCAAGCGCCTTTCGCACCATGCTGTTGAAATGGCTGGCGCTGTTTCATGTCGATCCGCGCGCCGACTTGTTTGACGCCGCCAAAGCTCTAGCGAAGCAGGCGGGACGGCATGTTGCGGTAAAGCCATTGTATCGCGGTTATGCGTGGTCGGTTGAAATCGGACGGTTTGGCTGAGCGGGACGCTTGATTATGGCGGTGGAGCCTGTCAGTTTAGCGAAATGATAGACCCAGACCGCAGTCCAAGCAGCAACGGCGTTTCCCGCGCGCTTACCAAAATCACCAGCATCCTGCCACCGACTCCCTTGCTGCCGCTCGACGTCGACGGTGTGACTTTGTGGTGCAAGGCGGAAATGCTGCAACCCATTGGCGCCTTCAAAATTCGAGGCGCGTGGCATCGGTTGTCAGACTTAACCGCAGAGGAGCGCGCGCGCGGCGTCGTTGGCCTGTCCAGCGGCAACCATGCGCAGGGCGTTGCTTGGTCGGCACGGCGGCTTGGGATAGCCGCGACGATAGTCATGCCAAAGGACGCGCCAGAGGGCAAATTGGCGGCCACGCGCGCGCTGGGGGCGGAGGTGGTGCTCTATGACCGCTATACGCAGTCGCGTGATGACATTGCGGCGGCGATGGTAGCGGAGAGCGGCGCGACTTTGGTCCACGCCTATGACGACCCCTGGATCATTGAGGGGCAGGGGACATTGGCGCTGGAGGCGGCGGCGCAAT
>JBGSOJ010000228.1:0-2286 GCA_041739175.1 Sphingomonadaceae bacterium | reverse complement strand
GATTTGCCCCAAAACCTGTTGCTGCCGCAGTTGCGAATAGCGATCTTTCGGCGGCAAGACGGCGGGCTTTGCCTCCTCCTTTACGCTGCCGACAGTGACATATTTTTTGTTGGTCTTTGCGGGGATGTGCGCCCGCCCCGGTTTGTGTTTGCGGATTTCGATGGGCATTTCTGGCGGAGCCCACGGCTTTCCATCCTTGTCGGCAAACGATGGTGCGCGGATTTTGCTCATATGGTGCGGGCAACCCTCGCTGCCGTCGGGCATCTGACCGCGAAAATAGTTTTTCTGCCATTGCTCGCCTGTCGCTTGCGGGCGTTCTTCCTTAAGATATTTGTGGAAATTGTCGCGCGATGCGACCCAGGTTTCGTAATTGGCCTTTAACTCCGGTACTTCGTCAAAGTTGCGGATTTCGGCCTCAGCCTCGGCCACAGCAAAGCGTGGCACGGGGAAGAGATGGCAAAACGTCTCGCCCTTTTCAAAACGGATACGCTGGCCCGGGCGGGTAAAACGCCAGTTCATGGTAAAACTGTAGGGCGACCAATCGGTCTCAATCAGCCCGCCGAGTGGCGCAATAGCATCCTTCGGCTCATTGGGCGGACCACCAACCCACAGGTTCCAATCCTCCTCCGTGCGGAACAAGCCGTCCACGTGAAACGTAAGAACGCCGGACCCGAACAAGGATATTGGGCGCAAATGCTCATTGCTGGTGTCATCGAACCACAGGGAAATGTCGCTACCATCGGCGCCGCCATTCCATTCCGCCTCAAATCCGCAGGGGCTTCCAATTTCCCAACCATGGCCGTTTGCCATGCTGAGTGGCAAACAGCGATAGGCGAACCGATTTGGCGTATCCTCCATCCATTGCCGCATAGATCCCGCAGGCCGCAAAAATGGCCGCCAGTTTTCATAAACATAGCAAGTGATTTTCATGACCAAGCCCCCTTCTGCCCACTCGACAATTCGCTTTAAACCGAATGCCAAATTGACACAATGCACCCACCTTTGTTGTTATCGTCTAACGCGGGGAGCCATTTCAGCATTCGTATGCAAAGGCAAGCCGGAATTTTTGGCTATTTCATTAGCACCAATTCCTCGGCCATGCTGGGGTGTAAAGCGACGGTGTCGTCGAAATCCTGCTTCGTAAGGCCTGCTTTCACCGCGATCGCGGCGGCTTGTAGAATTTCGGGCGCGTCGGGGCCAATCATGTGCAGGCCCAATATGCGGCCCGTGTCCGCGTCGCAAATCATCTTATACAGCCCGCGCTCGTTCCGCCCCGCCAGCACATTTTTCATTGGGCGAAAATCGGATTGATAGACCTTTACGCTGCCCATTTTTTGCCGCGCCTCGCTCTCGGTTATACCCACGGCGGCGAGCGGCGGGTGGCTGAACACCGCCGATGGGATGCAGTCATAATCGACGGTGTGCGGGTTATCGCCGAACACGGTATCGGCAAACGCCTGCCCCTCGCGGATCGCAACGGGGGTTAATTGCACGCGGTTGGTGACATCGCCGACAGCGTAGATGCAATCAACGGAGGTTTTGCCGTGCGCATCGACCTGCACAGCACCCGCCGCGTCCAATTCAACGCCAACTTCGGCAAGGCCCAGCCCTTCGCTGTTCGGTTTGCGGCCAGTGGCGAAGAGGACGCAATCGACCGTCATTGGGTCGTGGTTGGTCATCTCGACGCGCAATTGACCATTATCGAGTTTCTCAATGCCGCGAAATTCGGCATGAAAACGGAACTCAATCCCTTTCGCGATGCTGATTTGCAGCAGCCGGTCGCGGATGCCCGCGTCATAGCTGCGCAGGATCACATCGCTGCGATTAATAAGCGTCACATGACTTCCGAATTCATGCAGGATGCCGGCAAATTCATTGGCGATATAGCCCGCGCCCGCAATCAACACGCGCTCTGGGATCGCATCCAAATGGAACACTTCATTGGAGGTAATGCCATGCTCATGCCCCGGACATTCGGGCACAGCGGGCGTCGCGCCGGTGGCAATCAGGATATAGCGCGCGGTCACTTCGCGGCCACTGGCAAGGCGCACCGTATTGGGGCCGGTTACAACCGCCCGCTCCAATATCACCTCAACTTTGTGATTTGTCAGCGTATCGGTATACAGGCCGTTCAACCGATCGACATCAGCCAACACATTGTCGCGCAAGGTTTGCCAGTGAAAGCTGGGCGTGCCCACATCCCATCCGAATCGTTTGGCATCGAGCAAATCCTCGGCAAAATGCGCGCCGTAGACGAGCATTTTTTTGGGCACGCAGCCACGAATG
>JBGSOJ010000205.1:0-9604 GCA_041739175.1 Sphingomonadaceae bacterium | reverse complement strand
GCGGAGCGCGATTTGGGGCGGGAGATTTTCCACTTCCCCGACGGGCGGGAAAAGACGCTGCCGCACAATTCGGCGGCGATGTTCTACCTGCAACGGCTGCGCGATGAGGCACATAGGTTCGCGATTGGCGCGCATCGGCAAAAGCGGGCGAAATCGATGACGGCGAGTCCTTTGGATGAGGTTCCGGGCATTGGGCCTGCGCGCAAAAAGGCGCTGCTCATGCACTTCGGCACGGCGCGGGCCGTGCGCAACGCCAGCCTAGAGGACTTGGCCCGCGCGCCGGGGGTGAGTGAGGCGGTGGCTAGGCAAGTGTATGACTTTTATCATGCGGGTGGGTGAGGGTTTTCCTCTGAAAAAGTAGCTACAAAAGGGCGGTAACCGTAATCAGTCCAAACGCGATTATAGGAATTGCAAATATGATTTTTATGGCTCCGAAGCTATAAAACTCTTTCGTGTCATTTTTCACTTTTTCGCCCTGTAAATACCCTATGAAAATTCCGATCCAAAATTGGAAACAAAATGCCAAGAGGCCGATACCGATCCACCAAATCGCAATTACAACAGCCATATCGATGCCACCGTTCTCGGTGCATTTGATTAGCATCTCTTCGCGGTAAAATTCGGCTCCTTTGCAATGAATTACTTCGCTATCGTCGCCGACAAAACGTTCAATTGCCACATGCCATCTGTTCACTGCGGTATCCCATCACCTTTTTTAGAAGCCTACTTTGCAACTTGGCGGAAATTTTGTCGAGTTCAGTTCTTACCATCATCCCAAAGTCTACCCCGCGCTCACCTTGCCGCCTGCCGCCCTTTGCGCTAAGGCGCGCGTGACAATCCGAATCTCCCGCTTTCCTGCCGGGATGGCCGCTCGGCAAAGGCGCTCGCCGCCCGATGGCTATTCCCCCCGCCGGTCCCGGAAAGCAACACGCTTTTAATTGAAGGAGCACCTTATGACCGCAGTTGGACAGGACAATCTGGGCACGCGCGCAACCCTTACCGTCAGTGGCAAGGATTACGCTTATTACAGCCTTAAGAAAGCGGCAGAAAAGCTGGGCGATGTGTCGCGTTTGCCGTTCAGCATGAAGGTGCTCTTGGAGAATTTGCTGCGTTTTGAGGATGGCGGTTTCACCGTTTCGACCGCCGATGCGCAGGCCGTGGTCGATTGGCAGAAGGATCCTTCGGCGTCGCAAAACGAAATTCAATACCGCCCCGCGCGCGTATTGCTCCAAGATTTCACTGGCGTTCCGTGCGTCGTTGACCTCGCCGCGATGCGCGATGCGATTGCGAAATTGGGCGGCGATACGTCCAAGATTAACCCCTTGGTCCCCGTCAATCTGGTCATTGACCACTCGGTCATGGTCGATGAATTCGGCCACCCCAAGGCGTTCGAGCAGAACGTGGAAATCGAATATGAGCGCAATTTTGAACGCTACGACTTCCTGAAATGGGGCAGCAAATCGCTGAACAATTTCTACGCTGTGCCCCCCGGCACTGGCATTTGCCACCAGGTGAACCTGGAAAATATCGCGCAAACCGTGTGGACCAGCACCGACGCCGATGGCGTGACGGTCGCTTACCCCGACACCTGCGTCGGCACGGACAGCCACACGACGATGATCAACGGCCTTGGCGTATTGGGCTGGGGCGTTGGCGGGATTGAGGCGGAGGCCGCGATGTTGGGGCAACCCGTGTCGATGCTCATCCCCGAAGTCGTCGGTTTCAAACTGACCGGCGCATTGAAGGAAGGCGTGACCGCGACCGACCTCGTGCTGACCTGCACCAATATGTTGCGCGCGCATGGCGTGGTGGGGCGGTTTGTTGAGTATTTCGGCCCCGGTTTGGCGGCGCTCAGCCTTGCCGACCGCGCGACGCTCGCCAACATGGCGCCGGAATATGGCGCAACCTGCGGTTTCTTCGGCATCGATGACAAGACGCTGGATTATCTGCGTCTGACCGGCCGCGAAGAGGAGCAAATTGCTCTGGTTGAGGCCTATGCAAAGGAACAAGGCTTCTGGATTGACGGCGATGCGCCCGACGCGGTCTATTCCAGCACGCTGGAACTCGACATGGGCACGGTTGTCCCATCGCTTGCCGGTCCGAAACGCCCGCAGGACCGCGTTGCTTTGACCGAAGTGGACGATGTGTTTGCGAAGGATATGGCCGAAACTTATAAGCGCGCCAACACCCGCGTGGCCGTCGAAGGCAAGGATTTCGACATCGGCGACGGTGACGTGATGATTGCCGCGATTACGTCGTGCACCAACACGTCGAACCCCGGCGTGATGGTTGCCGCCGGTCTAGTCGCGAAAAAGGCCAACGAATTGGGCCTGAAGCCGAAGCCATGGGTGAAAACCTCGCTCGCGCCCGGCAGCCAAGTCGTGACCGATTATTTCAACAAGGCGGGCCTGCAAGAGCATTTGGACGCCGTGGGTTTCAACCTTGTCGGTTACGGCTGCACCACCTGCATCGGCAACTCCGGGCCATTGGCGGAACCGATTAGCAAGGCGATCAACGAAAACGGCCTTGTCGCCGCCGCCGTGATTTCGGGCAACCGCAACTTTGAAGGGCGCGTGTCGCCCGACGTGCGCGCGAACTTCTTGGCATCACCGCCGCTCGTTGTCGCCTATGCGCTGAAAGGCACCGTGATCGAGGATTTCGTCACCACGCCGATTGGCCAAGGGACCGATGGGCAGGATGTGTTCCTAAAAGACATCTGGCCCACCAATGAAGAAGTCGCCACCACCATGGCATCGTGCATGAACCGCGAAATGTTCCAAGCGCGCTACGCCAACGTCTACCTCGGCGATGCGCATTGGCAGGCGATTAAGGTGGAGGGCAGCGAGACCTATGGCTGGCGCGCGGGCAGCACCTATATCGCGAACCCCCCCTATTTTGAGGGCATGAGCATGACCCCCGCGCCGGTGGCCGACATTGTTGAGGCGAAGCCATTGCTGATCCTTGGCGATTCCATCACCACCGACCATATCAGCCCCGCTGGCTCGATTAAGGCGGACTCGCCCGCCGGTGAATGGCTCATGGCGCACCAAGTCGCCAAGGCCGATTTCAACAGCTATGGCGCACGGCGCGGCCATCATGAAGTGATGATGCGCGGCACCTTTGCCAACATCCGCATCAAAAACGAAATGGTCCCCGGCATTGAGGGCGGCATGAGCCAATTCGATGGCGAAGTCATGCCCGTATTCGACGCCGCGATGAAGCATAATGAAAACGGCACGCCCTTGGTCGTTATCGGCGGCAAGGAATATGGCACCGGTTCGTCGCGTGACTGGGCGGCGAAGGGCACCAATTTGCTGGGCGTGCGCGCGGTTATTGTGGAGAGTTTTGAGCGGATTCACCGCTCCAACCTCGTCGGCATGGGCGTGTTGCCATTGCAATTCTTGGAAGGGCAAGACCGCAACAGCCTTGGCCTGACCGGCGATGACAGCTTCACGATCACCGGCGTTGCCGAGATGAAACCGCGTCAAACCGTGACCGTCCATGTGACGCGCAAGGATGGCTCGACCTTTACCCTCGACGCGCTGTGCCGCATCGATACCGCGAACGAAGTCGAATATTTCATGAACGGCGGCATTTTGCATTATGTGCTTCGCAAATTGGCCGCTTAATCGCCGCCAAACACGATCCACACGGGGCGCTGGTCGGCAGATCAACGCCCCTTTTTTGCGCGCTTTCCACAAATATGACATTTTTATGACATAAATGTTGCAACAATTGTCATAAAACCGTAACATTGCTCCATGGCCAAAAGATCGACGCATCATCGTCGGCGAAACCGGCCCATTTTGAAGGAGAGTGTTATGCGGAAATTATCCATCACCCTTGCCACGGCAGCGCTGGGCATCACGGCCCCAGCGCTGGCCGATTATAAGGAAATCAACTATCCCAAGGGGTCGTTGGGCTATGCCGATTTAATGGCGGGCGATAACGAAGCCGCGATCCGGTCGATCCGTGCGGACACCAATGTGCGCCACGACGATCCGGCGCGGCTGCTCAACCTTGGCCTCGCGCATGAACGCAGCGGCGATTGGCAGGCGGCGCAGGAGCATTATGCGCAGGTTTTGAAGGGCACGCGCGCGACGCGGTTGGTGCTGTCCAATGGTGACGTGCGGCAAAGCCATGACCTTGCCAAACAGGGATTGCGCCGCGTGGAGAGCCAATTGGCCCGCCGCTGATTGCTAATATAGGACGCCGAACGCGCGGACATAGGCCGCGCGTTTGACCGATTGTTACGACAACACAATGGGGCAGTGGCCGCGAGGCCGCTGCCCCTTGCTGCGCCAGTGCGGATATGAATGAAATATTAATGTAATGTAATTGCCTTCTAATATACACGCAATCATCATCACAGTGTCACCCCAGACGCCTAGTCCGCCCGTGCGGCGGGGGGTATCCGAAGGTCTGATTCGACCTCCCATGCATCTGAAATTCGTTTTCAATCAGATACTTGTGGAGAAAAGCAAAATGGCAATGGTTCAAATTCGGTCGCTTCTGGTGGCCAGCGCAGCAGCGATGTTGGTTAGCGCTTGTGGCGCTGACGAAATCGCATCCCCCGGTGCCGGTGGTACGATCACCATCAACAACACCACCACCCCTCCACCGCCGCCGCCGCCGCCGCCAGTTTCGACTTTGGTGACGCCAGCTGCTGGTTGCCCCACCATCGCTGATCCCCAAGGTCTGAAAGACGATGGCACGATCACAGGCCCAACCGGCACATGGCGCATTTGCACGCTTCCCGCGCGCGTTAACACCAATGTCAGCCTGCCTAAGATTGCTGGTCTGGTGTATCAATTGGACGGCCGCGTTGATGTGGGCACCGATTTGGGTGCTGCTGGCGGTACCGGCGTGACGCTGACCATTGCGCCAGGCGCTATCGTTTATGGCGGCACCGGCACAAGCTGGTTGGCCGTGAACCGTGGTAACAAGCTGAACGCAATCGGCACCGCAACCGCGCCGATCGTTTTCACCAGCCGCGATAACATCCTCGGCCTGACCACCGACCAATCGTCGGGTCAATGGGGCGGCGTTGTGCTTATGGGCCGCGCACCAATCACCGATTGCCGCGTTCCCGGCTCGACCCCCGGCACCGCAGCATGTGACCGCCAAACCGAAGGCGCTGTTGACCCCGCATTGTACGGCGGCGCAACCCCAACCGACAGCAGCGGCACGGTGCAATATGTGCAAATCCGTTACTCGGGCTTCGTGCTCAGTGGTTCGAGCGAACTGCAATCGTTGACCCCATCGGGCGTCGGCAGCGGCACCGTGCTCAGCCACATTCAATCGCACAACAGCTCGGACGATGGCGTTGAGTATTTCGGCGGCGTCAACAACACCAAATATCTGGTCGTAACCGGCGCAGAAGATGACGGCCTTGACACCGACACCGGTCTGAAGGGCACTTTCCAATATGTGCTGTTGGCACAGCGTAACGGTTCGAACATCGGCGATAGCTCGATCGAAGTCGACACCACCAACACGCTGATCGAGAATACCCCGCGTCAAAACACCAAAGTCGCCAACTTCACCTTCCTGCAACGCTCGACCGCGGGCAGCAACGGTGTCGCCATGCGGATCCGCGGTGGTGCTGACTATGCTTTGATCAACGGTTTGTTGCAAAGCCCTAATCTGCCATGCCTTCGCGTTGACGATCCAGAAACCATCCGCGCCGCTAACCCCGCTTTGGATGAAGCTGGTCCGGTTGTGTTTGCTTCGATGAACATGTCGTGCGGTGGCACCGACGCCATCCGTGGTGGTAACGGCAACACCAACGCGCAGATCGTAACGATCTTCAACGCTGGTCCAAACAACAACGCGGCGTTCACCTTCTCGCTTGCTGCTGATGGTTATACCAATGGCGCAAACGAAACGGCACGCACCGCGGTTGATCCAAAGACTTATGACGCAGCTCTCGACACCACCACCTATGTGGGTGCTGTTAAGGATGCGGCAGACACTTGGTACCGCGGTTGGACCTGCGACTCGGTGACGGCGACCTTCAACACGACGGCCAGCCTCTGCACCTCGCTGCCGACCACCTAATCGGCGATAAAATGATGGGCGGGGTGCAGCGTTAATTCGCAGCACTCCGCCCCATTTTTCTTAGACTTTACAGATATATCCGGGGGAATTGTCCGATGACTCAGTCCATGGCCGCACTGCGCCTATTGTTGGCCAGCACTGCGCTGATAACGCCAGCCGCGCTTTTTGCGCAAGAAACGCCGCCCGCTAACGCGCAAGAAACGGTTGATCCCAGCGCGGCCGATGCCACGATGGACGGGCAAACCACCGAAGATCAAACCACCGAAGAAGTCTCCGACGACACCGATATCTCGGCCAGCGGCTTTGACGGTGAAATTGTTGTTACCGGGCAATTCTCCCCCGATGTCGTACGCACCACGCCCGAAGTCGTGACCTTGTTGTCCGAAGAGGATATTGCACGCACCGGCGACGGCAACATCGCCGGCTCGTTGGCGCGGGTCAGTGGCCTGAGCGTTGTCGGCAACGGTTATGTGTTCGTGCGCGGCCTTGGCGATCGCTATTCCTTGGCGTTGCTGAACGGTTCGCCATTGCCAAGCCCCGAACCGCTGAAGCGCGTTGTGCCTTTGGACCTGTTCCCCACCAACATCATTGCATCGTCGTTGGTGCAAAAAAGCTATAGCGCCAACTTCCCTGGCGAATTTGGCGGCGGTGTGATCAACCTGACCACCAAGGCTGTGCCGACCGAATCTTTCCTGGAAATGAGCATCGGCGGCAGCGGCGATGTCGAAACCACCGGCCAATTGGGCTATACCTATTACGGGTCGAGCATGGATTGGACCGGCTTTACCAATGCCAACCGCGATTTGTCGGCGCCATTGCAGGCGTTCTTCGACAGCGGCAACCGCATGACCAGCTTGACCACGGCGCAGCAGGGGGAAATCGCGGGTTCGATTGTCACCTTCCAAAATGGCGTCATTCAAAAGAACAATCAAATCCCCGCAAACTTTAGCGGTTCGCTCACCGGCGGTACCTCGTTTGAGGTTGGTGATGGCGCATATTTGGGCGTGATCGCGACCGGCGGGATCAGCAACAAATGGCGCACCCGCGACATTATCCAACAAAGTCCGGCGTCATCGACGGTGCTTGCCCGCGATTTCCGTTCGGTAAACACCGACAACCGCGTGGTGGTCAACGGTTTGCTTGGCTTCGGTCTGGAATTTGGTGAGAACCAAATCCGCTGGACCAACCTGTACATCCGCGACACGCTGAAACAGGCGCGTTTGGCGGAAGGCGTTTTACAAAACCTCGGCGATTTCACCGTTTCGTTGCAAGATACCGCCTGGTTTGAACGCCAATTGTTTGACACGCACCTGATCGGTGAGTTCAAATTCGGCGTGCTCGATGTCGATGTCCGCGCCGGCTACTCCAATTCGCAGCGTGAAGCGCCTTACGAATTGTCGTTCCAATACGCCCGTAATGAGCGTGATGGCGCGGTCTTTGGTCAATTCTTCCAAAACAACCTGAACAACGGTAACCCCGGTTCGGCCAGCGTTGCGTTCTCTGACCTGAACGAAGATTTGTACTCGGCCGCCATCGACATTTCCGGCGATCTGACCAACAGCATCACGCTGACGGCTGGTTATGCGTATAGCGACACGACGCGGACGTCGGAGCGTCGCGAATTCTTGTTCACCGCCAATGGCCGGTTGAACCAGTTCAACGACGAAGCGATCAGCATCGCGCGCCCCGACATTCTGTTGTCGCCCGGCGTGGTCGATTATCTCGACATCACGCTCATTGAAACGACGGAAAGCAACCCGGCGTTTGAGGCGGGCCTTACCACCCATGCCGGTTATGCGCAGGCGCAAATCGAATTGATGTTGGGCCTCAACGCCAATGTCGGCGTGCGCTATGAAACCGGCAAGCAGACCGTGTCGGCTTTGCCCGTGTTCACCGGCGTCGCACCGAGCTTTGCCACGCGCGAGTTGGAAAACAGCTACTGGCTGCCCGCGGCAACGGTCACTTGGGAAGTCGCACCCGATATGCAGGTGCGTGTGAACGCGTCGAAAACCATTGCGCGCCCGCAATTCCGCGAGTTGATTTTCCAACGCTATTACGATCCGGAAACCAACAGCGAATATTTGGGCAACCCCTTGTTGGAAGACAGCGAGTTGTTCAACGCTGAGGCGCGCTACGAATATTATTATGCCGCCGACCAAAGCGTTTCGATTGCCGGTTTCTACAAGAAAATCGACAAGCCGATCGAAACCTATTTGTCGCCTGAACAGACCGAGTTCGTCACCAGCTTCGCCAACGCGCCAAGCGCCGATTTGTACGGTGTGGAATTTGACGCCGTGAAGATTTTCGACCTGGTCAACATGGGCGGCGATTTCTTCACCTCGCGCGTGTTGCGGATGTCGCTGAACTACACCTACACCCAATCGAAGGTGAAGGTTGGCCCCGACGATGTCGTGCTCGACTTCTTGGTTGCGGGTGAGCAGCCGGCATCGAACTACTTCCTCGACGGCACGCCGTTGACGGGACAATCGGACCATCTGGTTAACCTGCAAATCGGTATGGAAGACACCAGCGGCCTGTCGCAACAAACGCTCCTCGTCAGCTACGCCAGTGAGCGCGTGACGCGGCGCGGCGGTGCGGGTAACCCCGATGTGTTGGAAAAGCCGGGCGTGCGCATCGACTTTGTCGCGCGTCAAGGGATCAAATTGGCTGGCCTGCCGATTGACCTGAAATTTGAGGCGCGCAATTTGCTCGGCACCGGATATGAAGAATATCAGGATTATCCCGATCAACGCGTGTTCTATAACAAATATGAGTTGGGCCAATCGTTCTCGATCAGCGCCAGCGTCGAGTTCTAAGCGCCGATAACGCGTGTGCTTAGGGCCATTCGCCCCCGTTAATTTTCGCAGGTCGCCCCCAAGGGCGGCCTGTTTTGCTTTGCCACCGATCCAAGAGCCGCCGCCCAGCGCGCTGACCGACCGCCCATAGGCATGCTTTGCAGTTTGACGCAATTTCGTCATATATCTGACACCACTTCGTAAACTCCGCCGCTTAGTCCGCCGATAACGAGACGAATCAGATCGGGGAATTAGGACATTGCGGATCATTCGCCGCCAGTTGCAAACGGCCCGCGCGCGCGGGATTTACCCGTGGCTGTTCGCGGCCTGTTTGGTCTTCCTGTTGGTGCAAACGGTTCGCTTGGTGTGGACAATCGCCACCCCTATTGGCCCCGTCGGCGCGTGGCGACCGGCAAGCGCGACCGTGATGCCGATGTCGGAACGCGCCGCTCTGATGTCCGCTTTTGATCCGTTTTTCCGCGCCGATGCGCCCGCGACTGAGGCGAAAGTGACCGCGCTTGCGCTCACCCTTTTCGGCACCACGGTCAACAACGCCACTGGCGGCGGCAGCGCGATTTTGGCGGGTGAGGATGGGGTGCAGACGAGCTTTGCCGTCGGCGATGCGATCATCCCGGGCGTGACCCTGTTTGCCGTGGCCACAGACCATGTGATTATCCAAAACGGCGGCGCGCGCGAGCGGCTTTACCTTGACCAATCGATCCCCGCCGAAACCATTGCCGCCGATGGCA